>PARR01000042.1 GCA_002711625.1 Rickettsiales bacterium
TACCAATGCATCTAAACCTTTATTGTCCAGCAAGCTGTCTATTTGATTTCTGGAGCGATCAGTTATGATCTCTAATGCTTGTAGATACTTTTCCTCATCTTGATCCTGTTGGCTCTCTAGGAAGATTTCATGTCCAAAATGTTGAAGTACCGTTTTTGAATTTTCCTCGTTAAATTCTATAAGCTGATCTAAATTTTTCATTCTTGAATTTGCAGTTCTTAAATAATTATTTAAACCCTCTCTAAATTGGTAAAGTAAAACATAGTACTCGTTATCCCATTTATAATTACTGGAAATTTCAAATGAGACATCAAGAACTATTGCCCCTTTAGTTGTTAATACCGCTTCAACTTTTGAAAGTAATTGTTGTTGTATCTCAGATTCTTCCCCGTTTCTAAGAAGTCCAATTCTTTTTCCGTTCAGATAATTACTATCAAGCTCAATAAGTGCTTCATAATTATAGTTTTTAGGAATATTTGCTGTGGCATTGTCTTTAACATCTTTTCCAGAAATAGCATGTAGAACTTGAGCAGCATCTTGAACGTTTCTTGCCATAGGTCCAGCTGTATCTTGGGTTTCAGATATTGGAATTATGCCATCTCTGCTAACAAGACCTACAGTTGGCTTTATGCCTACTACACCATTTATTGATGCTGGGCAGCTTATTGAACCATTTGTTTCAGTACCGATTGAGACGGGAACTATTCCAAGTGCGACAGCTGCAGCACTTCCAGAACTTGATCCGCATGGATTATACTTAGAATTGTAAGCATTTGTAGTTTGGCCACCATAACTAGACCATCCACTTGTTGATGGGTTCCCTCTAAAATTTGCCCACTCTGAAAGATTTGCCTTACCTACCACTAAGAAACCTGACCTTTTTAAAAGTTTAACAATATGTGCATCATCCCGCGGAAAATTGTCTGTGAGTGCTAATGAACCAGCTGTATTTGCAAGGCCTGCGGAATCAATATTGTCTTTAATTACTATTGGTACTCCCTGCCATGGTGCTCTACGCGCGTAAATAAAATCTCTGTAAAGTTTATTTGCGTCATAAAAAGAGATAATGGAATTAACTTCTCCATCCTCTTCAGCCATGAATTCAAGGTACTCTTGCAAAAGTAATTTTTTATTCGCGGAATTTTCAAATAGATATTTGAATTCATCAAGACTTAAATCATTAAAGTTTTTTGGATATACAAAAGATATAAAAAAAAGAAAAAAGATGGTTTTAATTTTCATAAAACCATCTTAAGGGAAATTTGCTTATTCAGCGAGTAATTTGGGAGAGAAGGGGAGAGAAAAAATGAAAACAAACAAAGGGCATTAAGATTAAATTCAGT
The DNA here is from genome assembly GCA_002711625.1 of Rickettsiales bacterium. Lineage (GTDB taxonomy): Bacteria > Pseudomonadota > Alphaproteobacteria > Methylaequorales > Methylaequoraceae. The sequence goes on from PARR01000042.1 coordinate 1,344, forward strand.
TTTCTCTCCACGATCAATTACTTAAACTCCGGATAAGCTTCTACACCAATTTCCTCAGCATCAAGACCAGACTTCTGAATAGCATCTGAAGCCCTGACAGGACTGATTAAATTTATAAGGTATAAGAATGCATAGGTTAATACAAATCCCCAAACAAAAATTGATACCACTCCTAGAGCTTGAGCTCCAAAAGTTGCACCTTCTAAGGTTAAAGGAACTACCATAACTCCAAATATTCCAGCTGCACCGTGTGCAGATATTGCGCCGACCGGATCATCAACCTTAACTACTTGCTCAAAGAAGACTAGTGATCCATAACAAATAAGACCTCCAACTGCTCCTATGAGAACTGCCTCGTAGCCAGTAGGCGTATCTGGAGCTGCTGTAATAGCAACTAAACCTGATATTGCGCCATTAAGAGCGTAGATTATATTTGTTTTTCCAAAGAAAATTCTTGAGACTAGCAAACATGCTATTACGCCACCTCCGGCAGCCATATTGGTATTTAGAAAGACCTGGGCTACAGCATTAGCATTGCTAGCATCATTTACTGCTAATTGAGAACCGCCATTAAATCCAAACCAGCCAAGCCAAAGAATAAATGTACCTAGTGCTGCTATTGGGATATTAGCGCCATAAAGTTTTTTCACTTCACCTTTATCAGAATACTTTCCAATCCTAGGTCCTATAAACAAAGCTGCTGCTAGAGCACAGGAGGCACCAAGAAGGTGAACAATACCAGAACCTGCAAAATCTGAATAGCCAGCGGCATCTAAGAAACCACCGCCCCATTTCCAAAAACCTTGGATTGGGTAAATAACTCCAGAAATGAAAGCAGCCAATGCAAAGAACGGCCATTGATTCATTCTTTCGGCAACCGCACCAGAAACTATTGATACTGCAGTTGCAACAAAAACAACCTGAAAGAAGAAATCCGCAGCATCTGCATAACCGAGATCTTCATTCATTCCAAAATCTTCTGTACCTTTGCTGCCAAAATCAAAGGTATATGGGGGGAAATAACCACCTTCGTTGACGCCTGGATACATCACCATGAATCCACACAAAAGATACATGAAGCAAGCTATCGAATATAAACCAATATTCTTAGTAACAATTTCTGCAGTGTTTCTTCTTTGAACAAATCCTGCTTCCAGCATTGTAAAGCCAGCAGCCATCCACATCACTAACGCTCCAGACACAAGAAGGTAGAAGGTATTTAACGCATAATCTATTTCAGCCATGAGATATCCCTCCTAGAATGAAGCGCCGACTGTAAAGAACAGTCCATCTTCATCTTCAAGTCCAGATGCATCTTCAGCGGTAAACGAACTGTAACCAACCGAAGCATCATAATCAGCAAGCGAGAATCCATAACTTAGCAGGATATTTGAGCCTGTGTCTTCATAATCACCGTAAGATACTGAAATGTCTCCAAAACCATATGAGACATCGTAGTAGTCACCAAATTCATCACCTACATAGTATGTAAATCCAAGGCCAGCATACGATAATCCTAAATAAATTTCTGAAAAATCTGCACTCGGCTCAACTTCAGGATAAGCATAGTTAATATATCCAATATCAAATCCAAGCCCACCCTCTGTTTCACCTGCATAACCAAGGTATGTATCTAATTCAAGACCAGCACCACCAAAGGACACATTAGATCCCCAGGTACCAGCATAAAAACCAGATTCACTACTGTAATCAAACCCACCACTGTATCCTGGCGCATCTGCGGATTGAGTCATCCCTCGCCAAAAATAATTAGATGAGAAAGTAAAGTTTGAAGAGACTTCTCCAAACGTGTATAGAGTTAGAAACATGACGGCAGTCATCATTCCTTTTTTCATAAACATCTCCTTAAAAATTAAGTGTGTTAAGAACAAAAAGGGTCAAACCTTCATAGTTGTTAGGCGCGTTCCTTCGACTTTTGTCTACTTCCGTCCCCAAGGGGATGAACGATTAAGGCGCTGCTCCTTTTTAGCCATGGAGTATGGTTTAACTTNTAACCCATGTTAAATGGGCTCCTTTTAACCCATGGAGTATGGGGCCCTTTATAAACACTATTTATAAATTAACATCTTCAAGNTTAATAATAATACTTGCCTGTGTCAATGCAAAAAAATGAAATTTTTAGTAGAATAACNNTNAAAGGCAATANAGATGATTCAAAAATTAACTCACAAAGATAGTTGTGGGACTGGGATAGTTTTCAATAAAAATAATACTCCTAGCCATTCAATACTAAATCGATCAATTNTATCACTGAATAACATGAAGCATCGTGGNGCNCTAAGCTACGATGGGAAGACCCCAGATGGGTGCGGAATTTTAATCGATTTAGACAAAGATTTCTTTAGAAAAAAAGTTCTTTCTGAGCAAANAGTTATTCTTCCATCCAACTTTTCTGTAGGTATGTTTTTTTGNAATGAAAATTTTAATTACCATCAAGAACTTAAACAATTATTTGATGAACACAATGTAGAGATATTAGCTGAAAGATTTCCATTTTCAAAAGGAAGTTTTTTAGGAGATTTAGCTAATAAATCTTGTCCAAAAATTGTACAACTATTTATCAGCTCAAAGACCAAAACTAAAGAATGTTTCGAAGCTAAGCTATATAAAATTAAGAAATTTATCGATAATAATTTCCATCCTGAAAGAGACATATATTGTTTGTCATTATCTGGTTCAACAATAGTTTATAAGGGACTTATAATGCCTGAAAATTTTGGTAATTTTTATTCTGATCTAAATGACAAAGAATATAAAACTGCTGCTGCTACTTTTCACATTAGGTTTTCTACGAATACTTCACCAAAATGGCATTTAGCACAGCCCTACAGAGTTTTAGCGCATAATGGAGAGATAAATACTATTTCTGGTAACAGAAATTGGGCTCTCGCNCGAACTTCTGAATTCCATTCAGAAATTCTTGGTGATATTTCAGGTTATCAGCCTCTTGTTAGTCAAGATGGCTCAGATTCTTCAAGTTTAGATCACATGCTTGATCTTCTAACGATTGGTGGTGTNAATATTGCTCGTGCTGCAAGAATGTTAATTCCTCCCTCTTGGCAAAATACAGATTTGATGGATTCTGATGANAAAGCATTTCATGAGTTTAATTCAATGCATATGGANGCTTGGGACGGACCAGCTTTAATATGCTTTCAAAATAAAGAATATATCTCCTGTTTTTTAGATAGAAATGGTTTGAGACCTGCAAGAATAGAATATTTTGATGACGACTCGGTGTCAGTTTCCTCAGAGTTTGGCTCCAATATTGGTGACTTAAAGCTATTAAGCACTGATAGATTAGGACCGGGAGGTCTTTTTATGTTTGATAGAGAAAGTNGTAAGATTTTAAAGGACCAGGAGGTTGATGCTGTTCTNTCTAAACAATTCCCCTATTTAGAGTGGTTGAAAGATTCTTCNAAACATTTAGAGGCAAATTTACACGAATACTCTGGTCCTCANATGCGAGANGTATCAGATAGATANTTCNAAGACTCCATNAAAACATTCTCCTTAACTGACGAAGAAAAAGTTCTTTTAGAAAAATATGCAGTTCAAGGCACNGAACCAACAGGCTCTATGGGAGATGATGTTCCAATTGCCCCAATAAGCAATAAGTTNCGCTCCTTNTATGATCATTGCAGGCAAAAATTTGCACAAGTTACAAATCCACCGATTGATTCCTTAAGAGAAAAATCTGTAATGTCACTAGAAACATGTATTGGCCCAGAACTAAATATNTTTAGCGAGACAGCTGCGCATGCTAATCGGATAGTGGTGAATTCCCCAATTCTATCCCACAAAAAATTTAATTTACTNATCAAAAATACAAAGTTTAGGGTTGATCGACTCGCATTAGAATATTCTAGAGAATTTGGACTCAAGAAAGCTTTGGATTCCTTTTTGCAGGAATTAGAGANAAAAATTCACGCAGGCTCATCAATTATTGTGCTTGATGAGAAACAATCNGCAGCAAAAAATCCTGTTATTCCTGCACTTCTTGCTACTTCAGCAGCACATCGATTNTTAATCAGAAAAAGCTTNAGAACAAAATGTAATTTAGTCNTAAATTCTGCGTCCGCAAGAGATACTCATCAAGTAGCTTGTTTGATAGGTTTTGGTGCAACCTGTGTTCATCCATGGCTTGGATTGCAATGCATATTAAAGGTTGCTTCAAAGAATAAAAGTTCNACAGCATCAAATGAACTTTGTGCAACTTACAGAAAATCTCTAAATAATGGNCTTTTAAAAATTATGTCAAAGATGGGGATATCAAATGTTTCAAGTTACAGAGGAGCTTGTTTATTTGAGGTAATTGGGTTCTCTAAAGAAGTAAACGATCTATGCTTTCCTACAAATAATACCTTAATTTTCGGTGATTCTTTTAATGATATACATAATAAAAATCTTAAGGTTATAGATTCANCATTTGATGATAATTTCGTTGCTAACGGATTACATAAATATGTTCATGATGGCGAAAGGCATGCGTTTCAACCAGATGTTGTTATGAATCTTCAAAATTCACTTAAACGTGGATCTTATGAGGACTTTAAAGGCTTTACAAGTTTAGTGAATCAACGTAAACCATTGGCAATAAGAGACTTTTTTGATTTAAGTTCNNANAGAAAGNCAATTGANATAGCAAATACTGAAGATGAAAGTCAGATTCTNAGAAGGTTTGATTCTGCAGGTATGAGTTTAGGCTCTTTATCTCCACTTGCACATGAAACACTGGCTACAGCTATGAATCAATTAGGCTGCAGATCAAATTCAGGTGAAGGAGGAGAGGACCCAGCTAGATATGGCACTGAAAGAATGTCNAAAATTAAACAGATTGCATCAGGCCGTTTTGGGGTAACCCCCAATTATCTGGTNAATGCAGAGGTGCTTCAAATAAAAATTGCTCAAGGAGCGAAACCTGGAGAAGGAGGGCAGCTACCTGGCACTAAAGTTGATGACTACATAGCAAAACTTAGGCACTCTAAACCAGGAATTACTTTAATTTCACCGCCACCGCACCATGATATTTATTCCATAGAAGATTTAGCTCAACTNATTTATGATCTNAAGCAAATTAACAAGANTGCTTTGGTTTCAGTAAAGCTAGTTTCAGAACCTGGCGTGGGAATTGTAGCAGCCGGAGTGGTTAAGGCAAATGCAGACTTTATTACAATTTCTGGGCACGATGGTGGTACCGGTGCAAGCCCAATTTCTTCAATTAGATATGCTGGCTCACCTTGGGAGACTGGACTTTTTGAAACTCAAAATTTATTGCTTCAAAGTAACCTNAGATCAAGAGTAAAGTTACAAACAGATGGTGGGTTAAAGACTGGACTTGATGTTGTGAAAGCAGCTATATTTGGTGCAGACTCTTTTGGGTTTGGAACTGTCCCTATGATTGCNATGGGATGTAAATATTTGAGAATTTGCCATCTCAATAATTGCGCTACCGGTGTAGCAACTCAAAAACTCAGAATAATAAATGAGCACTTCTTGGGAGAAGTGGAAAAAGTTAAGAAATACTTTGAATTTGTATCTTTTGAAGTTAGAGAAATATTAGCAAAACTTGGCTATGAGAGACTTAACGATATTATAGGAAAGACAGAGCTCCTTAAATGCAAAATAGGTTTTGAAGAAGATTTTGACAAGATGTCTCTGAAAAGCCTAACGAATAGATATAGACCAAACAAAAGCCAGATAAATACAGAAAAAAATAATATAAATGCTCCACTTAATGATGAAAGCTTAGCAAAAGAAGTCCTGAAAAAACTTTCCCCGTCAATTAAAAAGGGCAGGGGNGGTTCCTTTGAATTTANAATTAAAAATACNAATAGATCCATTGGTGCGAATGTGTCAGGTTTGATTGCAGAAAATTATGGTGAGCAAGGGTTTCCAGAGAAATTAATTGTAAATTTAAATGGGTATGCAGGACAAAGTTTTGGTTGTTGGAATGCGAAAGGTCTTGAACTTAGATTAAAAGGATTGGCAAATGACTATGTTGGAAAAGGTATGAACGGCGGCAAAATAACAATCACAAAAAATAAGACTATTAAGCAAGATCGATCAGTTGTATGTGGAAATACATGCTTATTTGGTGCAACTGGAGGCGAGTTTTATGCAAATGGTTCAGCAGGAGAACGTTTTGGTGTACGGAATTCCGGTGCTAGAGCAATAATTGAAGGAGCAGGAGATCATTGTTGTGAATATATGACTGGAGGGGAGGTGATTGTTCTAGGCCCAGTTGGTGATAATTTTGGAGCTGGAATGACAGGTGGATTTGCTTATGTTTTTGATGAAGATAGAAGTTTTGTTGATAAATGCAACAAAGATCTGGTTTCATTCAACCGAATAACTAGTCAAGAAATGGAGGCTCATAGAAGTTATTTGAAAGACAGAATTTATGACTTTATTAGAGAAACTAATAGTTCTATTGGAAAAAAGCTTTTAAACGACTTTGAAAGATATAAAAGCCTTTTTTGGATCGTTACTCCATATGCAGAAAATTTAGAAAAAATTATAAAAAATACTAGAGAGGAAGCTGCTTAATGTCTGAAAAAAACTTTGAATTCATTGATCTGAAGAGAATAGAACCTGAATATAAAGAATTAGAGGTTAGGAAGGTCGATTTTTCCGAGATTTACAAAAATCAAGATATCTCCGAAGCTAAAGAACAAGCGAGTAGGTGCCTAGATTGTGGCAATCCATATTGTGAATGGAAATGCCCTCTACATAATTACATCCCAAATTGGCTTGGATTATTGCAGGAGGAAAAAATTGAGGAGGCTGCTGAGCTTTGCCATGAGACAAATGCTTTCCCTGAGATATGTGGAAGGATATGTCCACAAGAAAAACTTTGTGAAGGCGCATGCACCCTCAACACAGGATACGAAGCGGTAACAATTGGTCAAATAGAAAAGTTCATTACTGATGAGGCGTTAAGTAGAGGCTGGACTCCAAAAAAATATATCGACACAATTAGCAAAAAAAAGGTTGCTGTAATTGGTGCTGGGCCTGCAGGTTTAGCTTGTGCTGAAACATTAATTAGAAGAGGAATAAAATGTGTTGTTTTTGATAAATATCCAGAAATTGGTGGTCTTCTTACTTATGGTATTCCTGAATTTAAACTTGAAAAAAAGATAGTTCACAAACGTAGACAAATTTTGGAAAACCTCGGAGTGAAATTTGTATTAAATTTTGAAGTCCAAGCCAAAGAGCTCTCAGAAATTGAAGATAAGTATGATGCTATTTTTCTCGGATTAGGCACATATGAATCGATAAAGGGTGATTACAAGGGGTTTGAAAAAGATGGTGTTGTCGAAGCACTGCCATATCTCACAGAAAATACGAAATACCTAATGGATGAAAATGATGCTTTATCTATGGATTTTAAAGACCAAAGAGTGGTTGTTTTAGGTGGTGGTGATACTGCAATGGATTGTGTTAGAACAGCTTTGAGGCAGGGTGCTAAAAAAGTAACTTGTGTCTACAGGCGCGATTTTGAAAATATGCCTGGCTCAAGAAAAGAAGTTAAACATGCAATGGAAGAGGGCGTCGAATTCCTTTTTAATCATCAGATAATTGAGGCTAAGGGAGATGATAAAATATCAGAACTTATTGCCGAAGAAACTGAATTATTTGGAAACGATGGGTCGGGAAGGAAAAAACCAAAAGTTAAGGAAGGCACACAAAAGAAGATTGAGTTAGATAAACTAGTTATTGCCTTTGGCTATCAGGCTAGCCCTCAAGAATTCTTTATAAATAAAAGAATTAATGTAGATGATTGGGGTTTAATACAGCTAAACAATGACAAATTTAAGTATCAAACATCAAATGAAAAGTATTTCGCAGGAGGAGATATGATAATTGGTTCAAGCCTAGCTGTGTATGCAATTGCTCATGGGAGAGATGCAGCAAAAGAAATAATTAAGTACCTTAATTGATAATTAATTTGTTTTTCTTGAGAGAACAAGCAACCCAGCAAAAACTCCCAAGTTTTTTATAAAGTTTTGAGTTTCATGGACTTGGCCTGGATCACCGCTCATGTTCCAAAAATCATGTAAATAAAAATTAATTAATAATGTTACAAGAGCTAAAGTTAGTGAGCTTGTATGCACAAATTTTCCAATAATTAACATAAAACCAAAAAAGATTTGTATCGCTACTACTGTGACTATAGAAAATATTGGGAATGGCACATCATTTAAGGTTACTACCTCTAAGTGTTCCTCAAAAAGGAAGATTTTTGATAAGCCAGGAAGTAAAAAATAAAGCCCCAAGAGGAATCTACCAGCAGGGTAAAAATATTTGACGGAAAGGTTTTTAGTCATTTAGAAATAATGTTAGTCCTTCAAGAATAAAAAAAGGCTTCTTTATAGAAGCCTTTTTCAATATCTCTGCAGCTTATTCTGGTTTTTTTATCCAAGTTCTTGCAAGTTGCATTACAAGAATTAAGACACTAAAAAATATACCTAAGGGTTGTCCTGGTCCCAGAGGATTATCTGCAAATTCAGCAATTCTTTCTCCAGAAGCTGCTCCAATTTCAACAAGTTGCGCTGAATAATTTGAGAGTATACTTCCAGCAACTTGCCCATTAAAGAAAAAGAATGCTGCAACACATAAAAAATATAATGAAGCAAATACCTTTGATATAAGTGGTGCATTGCCTTCTTCATAGATTGCATTAGCAAATCTAAAACCAAGCCATGTNAATAAAACAAGACCTACAAAATACATTGCATTACTGATAAAAGATACGTTCATTAAATTAAGAATTTGATATTCTTCCATAATTTTCTCCTCAGCCTAAGATTAATCNTATTAAGCAGTTAAACCAATATCTTTTTGGTAATTTCTTAGTAAATTTATGGATTTATTACTTGTCTTGCTCCTAAACCTGCACCGTATATTACAGCATTTAGCCAAAGCCTATTTGTACCAAGAGCAGCAGCTCTAAAGTTTGGTTCNCCAGCAAATAAGATTAACTGGCCNCTTCCATATCTTTCTTGAGTCAAATATGCAGAGTTGGCAATTCTTTGAGCTGCCTCAGGCCAAACCAAACCACTCATTCTTACATTAAGATCGTTTCCAGGAGGGATATCAGACCAGTTTATTGTTCTATAATCATCGACTTGAGTATTTTGAGAGAGTTCTCCAATCCTTACTGCTGCCTTCGATCCTCCTCCTGTCATTAATACTGGATAATTGCTATAAAGAACGGGGAGGGTGTTTAGAGATCCAAACGTCAGCCAATGCTGATTATCAATTCTTCCAGCCACAATTGCTCCAGATGGCATAAATAATGATTGCCATTTATCTCTACTGGAGAGTTCAAGTTGATTGTATTTTCCTTGTCTTGATTCCCAAGGGTAACTTAACTCTATATTTGCTTTGTTGCTAAGAACAGCATCAATATCAATCTGATCATTAAGAGCAAGTATTTCTCTTTGAAGATCTATATTATATTCCTCACTATTTTCAAAGGTTTGCTGAACTTGCCTCACAGAACCCATACCAAATTCAGATGCAAGCATCCTTGAGCTGCTATTATTAGCAATTAAAGTCCCACCTTCGTTAACCCAATCTTTAAGATTTGCTATATCAGCTTCATCTAAACCATATCCACTTGGTAATATAATGGTATTGTATCTGCGTAAATCACCATAGCTAAGCAAGGATGAGTTTAATTGACTGTGACGAATGCCAAGATGATGATCTAAAGACCACCAACTAACCCCAACATCGTAAGAGCTGAAACCTTCATGACTAAGGATTGCGATTTGTGGTCGCGTTAAAAGTTGAAAATGCCTACCGCCCCAATCTGGAAGCTCGCCTGGACCAAATCCAGATTCTATTGAAACCACTGAAATGCCCAAATCTAATGCTATAGACTCAACTCTCTCAGAGAGCTTTTCAAATTTAGGATTATCCATTGCAAGTACCACAACACTTCCACGAGGCAACGTATGATTTGAAAGGACTGCCTCTTTATCAATAACCCTTACCTGAGCTTCCAGTTCCATCAATCTAGCAGCAAAAGCGACTGAAAGATCATCTTCCCCATCTACAGCCCACATAACTGCTTCGTTATTCACCTCAAAGGTAGGGGAGTAAGGTTGCCAAATTTTAAGTCTATCGTTCAGATGTTCAGGAACTGTTACTGCAGAAAGGCCATACATCATTGTCAAGTTAAATGCTGTTGTATCATACATAATTGAGGAACCATCCCTCAGAGTAGCTTGCCTTTCTTTCACCAAAACGGACTCTAAAATTTCAGCATCAAACTCAAGTATTGCTGAAATTAAAGGAGCTTCGGGTTGGCGATTTGGAATCACCATGCTTCCAGCTGGAATGTTAAATTCCGGCTTTATTTCTCCAGTTTGAGTCAAAGCATCTTTTACTTTTAATGTTTTTTCATTGGTAAAGATCTCTATGCCTTGTGCTCTAAGCTTTTCTGCAAGCGTATTCATTCTCCCATGATTATTATTTGCAAGAACAACGAAAGTCCGATTGGCATATTTGCCATCCTTAGATACGTTGTATTTTCTACCATCCCAATAATCTTTGTACATTGCTTTACTATTTCTTGAGAGTGTTTCAAGGTTTGCGATTGAACTTACAAATTGATGATGAACAGATTCTTTGTAAGATTGAATTGTGCCCTCAGGTCTACGTACCCCATCTTCTGCCATTCTTGATTGCTCGTACAAAATTCCCATTGATCCACGAAAATTTACATAGAAGGAATACCCTGGATACAAATCCTCATGCCATTCGCCAGTGTAAAATCTCCAATTTCTTTCATCAAATGCACTAGCTTGTTCTTGGGCAAACAAATTTCCCCATTTAATAAGATCTCTATCCATATTTGTATTAATCGGTTCTCTTGCTGGCCCAGTCATGAACGTATCTTGAGCCCCCATTTCATGTGCATCAACAAATATTTGAGGTGTCCATTCATTGATTAATGGAACCCGCCCTTGTGTTTCTGGTTGCGTTAAGTAAAACCAGTCTCTATTTAAATCGAAGAAATAATGATTAGTACGACCAGACGGCCAATCACCTGTATGTAATAGTGATTGATCATCATAGTTTGGTGCAGTTCCTCTGTATTGTTCTAGTGATTTTGCAAATCTCGCACGACCATCGGGATTCATCAAAGGATCAACAATTATAATCATATCATCAAGCAATGAGGTTACTTCTAGATCAGTACTTGCAATTAGATGGTAAATTAACCCTAATGCAGCATCAGCTCCTGATGTTTCATTTCCATGAATTGAATACGCCATCCATGCCACTGCAGGTAATGAGTTGATAATAGATCTTGCTTTATTATCATTAGTTTTTCTTGCATCTGACAAGTCAGCTAAAGATTGTTTAAATGTATCAAGATTATCTATGTTTGAAGGAGACGAGATGAAAACTGCATATAGAGACCTTCCTTCATGGGTTTTACCGTATTCAATGACTTTTAGACGGTCTGATTGCTCTGCGTAATTTATAACAGCATTTTCTATCTGTGCAGGACTGGCTACTCTAGTACCATATTCAAAATCTAAAAAAATATCAGGATGTGAAATGTTTTCGTTGTAATTACCACTAAGAATTTTGAAATCATATAAATCCTTTGAAAGTGAAGTAGGTTTCATAAGTGGTTCTGAAAAAATAATATTTGTTAAAAGTAGGGTGGAAAAAAATAAGAAACGTTTGTACATAGATAAATCCTTAAAAAAATTGATTAGTTGAATATTAATATAAAAAAAAGCCAAACAAAGCTCAAATTTGACATATAACGCAAAATTAATATTTTTAGGGCTTTAGCTTGTCTTATAGAGACAAAAAGCCATATAGAGCAAAAAAATAGGGCGTATTAGTCAGGTTTTGGAAACCAAATCATAGCCATTTGGAAAAAAACTATAAATAAATGAAATGTGAAGATAATTATTGAAGAAATAAAATTTAATGATAAGTGTGCATATAAAAATAGTGATGCAACAAAAATACAAAAAATAGAACAAAAGACCTTGGCTATATTTCTAACAGTTTGTCCGTTATTTATTGCAGACCTCAATGATTGGGCAAGATAAAATGACATTAAAGTCAAAATTGCCATACTCAAAAAATAAATTTCCATAAAATAAAAATTACTCATTTAAGAATAGGGTATATTAAAATTTTTTGCATTATGAAATTATTACAATTTAGACTATATATATAACTACGCATAATATATATTATGTTAAATATATAATAAAAAGAGAAAAGATTAGCAAAGGTTATAATATATAGATTTTACGTGCTTTTGGGAGTATCTACTTATTCAGAAGCTTAAATTATTTAACATAATATCTGGGTATATTTAGAAATGTAATTAATATCTGCTTTTTTTTGATTATTTCTTTATTAGATATTTTTTTTGTAGGTTATGAGAACCAACTGTGTCTTCCAAATTGATTTGACTGTACTTTTTTACCGGTATTCATAAAATATTCAAATCCTCTTACAACACTTTCTATATATGATTTGAGGAGATATTTTGTATAAAAATGCCATAAGAACCACCTTAAAACTTGATTCTTCGTAATGAAATCTGGATTTATTCTTACCCTTAAGGATGAGTGAATTTTATTTCCTTCAACGACCCAGTTAACAGTTGTTTCTCTTCTTCGTCCACCGATTTTAAGGTCGTATCCGTCCTCTGTCCAATTGTAAAACCTTCTTTTGTATGTAATTCCGTTTAAATATATTAATTCATCTATAGCCCCGTCACCAGGCCACTTTAAAGCTTTGTTGCTTTTACAAAACGGATGAAAATCTTCAAGGTTTCCAGGCTTTCTTATTTGTTTAAGGATTGATGATTTCGGTATATTTAATTTTGCCTCTGCTTCAACATAATACATATCCCAAATTTAGTTAATCAGTTCAAAATATGCAACTTCGTTGGAAATATTTAGCTGTTTTTTTTCAACTAATTTGAAACCTATTTTTTTATGGAAATT
>PARR01000043.1 GCA_002711625.1 Rickettsiales bacterium
CTAATCAATTTTTAATTTTTTCCCTTATTAATTTATTTACTAATTGTGGGTTGGCTTTTCCAGATGATTTTTTCATAACTTGTCCCACAAAAAATCCTAAAAGTTTATCCTTTCCAGATTTATATTCACTAACCATTTTAGGATTCTCTTCAAAAATTAACATTATTAAATCATTGAGCTCATCTTTATCAGATAACTGAATCAAACCTTTGTCTTCTATAAATTGCTTTGCATTCAACGTTGATTTCATATATTCATCAAAAATTTCTTTGCCTACTCTATTTGAGATTGTGCCATCTAGGATCAGGTCTAACAGTTGACCTAATTTATCAGTGGATATTTTAGCCTCGTCTAAATTTTTTTCAATTTTTTTAAGGTATGAAAATAGTTCAACCGTAATCCAACTTACAATAAATTTAGGATTTCTGTTTTTTACCAACTCTTCAAATAAATCAGAGACGTCTTTTTCATTTGAAAGAATTTCTGCATCGTATTCCTTTATTTTATAATTATCAATAAATCTTTCTTTTTTTGCATCAGGCAGTTCTGGAAGATTTTTTCTGAGTTCATCAATTCTTTTTTCTGAAATAACCAATGGAGGAAGGTCGGGATCTGGAAAGTATCTATAATCGTTTGATTCTTCTTTTCCTCTCATTGGCCTTGTTTCTCCATTGTGTGGATCAAAAAGTCTCGTTTCCTGACGAATATTTCCGCCACTTTCCTTAATATCAATCTGCCTCTTAGCCTCAAAGATTATAGCTTGCTGGATAAATTTTATAGAGTTAACATTTTTTATTTCACATCTTGTACCCAATTCTTGTTCTGGCAACCTAACTGAAACATTAACATCAACCCTCATGTTTCCCTTTTCCATGTTACCATCACAAGAACCTATTGTTTTAAGGATAACTCTTAATTTTTTTACATATTGAGCAACTTCCTCTGGAGTTCGCATGTCAGGTTCTGATACAATTTCCATCAGTCCACAACCAGACCTATTGAGATCAATGTACGAATTACTAGAATCTTGATCATGTATACTTTTTCCCGCATCTTGTTCTAAATGTAGCCTAGTTATTCCAATTTTTTTTTTCCCATTATTTGTATCAATTGTAATAAATCCATTACTTACAATGGGATACTCAAATTGAGATATTTGGTATCCTTGAGGTAAATCAGGATAAAAATAGTTTTTCCTATCAAAAACAGAAACTTTATTAATATCTGCATTCAAACTTAATCCAGTAATTATTGCCTGATCAATACAATATTCATTGATAACTGGAAGAGCACCAGGCATGCCACAATCAACTAAACTTACTTGTGAATTGGGTTCTCCGCCCCAATTTGTAGGAGCATTAGAAAATAATTTTGATTTTGAACTGATCTGTGCATGAACCTCAAGCCCCAAAACTAACTCCCAGATATTATTTGTTCCTTCTAATAAATTATCCATTTAAATTTTCCTCAATTAATTTAGCCCCAGAAAGAATTGAGATTTCTTCAAAAGGTTTTCCTATAATTTGCAATCCAAATGGTAGTTGCACGGAATTTTTTCCGGCAGGTACAGAAATTGCCGGAAGACCAGCCAAGCTAGCAGGCACTGTCAAAACGTCGTTTAAATACATTTCTAAGGGATTATTTTGTTTCTCTCCAATTTTAAATGCTACATTTGGCGTTGTAGGAGTCAAAATTAGGTCACACTGTTTAAACGCATTGCTAAAATCTTCGAAAATAAGTTTTCTAACTTTTAATGCTTTTAAAAAATAGGCATCATAATATCCTGCTGATAATACATATGTCCCAATAATTAATCTTCGTTTAACTTCACTGCCAAAACCAATTGCNCGTGTTTTACTATACAATTCATCTAAACTATTGTTTTTTTCTCTAAATCCATATCGAACTCCGTCATATCTCGCCAAGTTGGCTGAGGCTTCAGCAGGGGCTATTATATAGTATGTTGGAAGTGCATAGCTTGTATGAGGAAGGGTAATGTCAACTATTTCTGAACCATTATTTTTAAACAAGTCAACAGCCTTTTCCCATGATTTTTTTATTTCGGGCGCCAAGCCATCAACTAAATATTCTTTGGGTATTCCAATTTTTTTTCCTCTTAATTTAAAATTTTTAAAATCACTAAAATTTGGTATATTTACTTTTGAACTTGTTGAATCTTTGTTATCGTAACTTGCCATTGCTTGCAACATAATTGCTGCATCTTCNACATTCTTTGTCAGTGGCCCGGCCTGGTCTAGAGAGGAAGCAAATGCTACCATTCCAAATCTTGAACAACGACCGTAAGTAGGTTTTAANCCGACTAGTCCACAGAAAGANGCTGGTTGTCGTATAGAACCGCCNGTATCCGAACCAGTTGCACCCAAACATAAGCCNGCAGCTACTGCCGCTGCNGATCCTCCAGATGAACCTCCGGGAACAAGGTTATCTGAGTCTGCAGACGACTTAATAGGGTTTATTACATTACCAAAGAAACTGGTTGTATTTGCTGAACCCATTGCGAACTCATCCATATTAGTTTTNCCNATCATAACTGCTCCGCAGTCCCATATATTTTGTGANACAGTTGACTCGTAAAATGGTACAAAGTTTTCTAGNATTTTAGAACCNGCAGTAGTTTTTNTATTTTTTGTACAAAATAAATCTTTCATCCCTATTGGAATTCCCTCGAGAAGTCTAATTTCCTCAGAATTTTGAATTCTTTTATCAGATTCTTTAGCCATCTCAATAGCATGTTCAAANGTATTAGTAATAAATGNATTAAGTTTTGATTTTTCAATTTTTGAAATATAATGAGAAGTTAATTCATATGATGTAAATTCCTTATTTCTTAAACCAGTGAGTGCCTCAGAAAGACCAAAATTATCAAAACTATTCACTCTACAACCTTGGGTACAATGAAGAAATTTGAATTTTTTTCAGGAGCATTTTTAAGAATCTCATCAACTGTAAAGTCTTTTGACGGCTTATCCTTTCTTTGAGGCATGGACTCATTAAAAACTGAAAGCATAGGTTCAACATTTTTTGTGTCAATTTTTTTNANTTCACCAATCCATCCTAATATATTNTTTAANTCTTTNATGAGCTTTTNTTCNTCAACNNTCTCTTGAATATCAATTCTTGCTAATTGAGCAACTTTTCTAACTGTTGAATTATCTATCGACATAAACAAAATAAATTATTAGATTAAATTTTATAAATAACATCAGGTATGTTAATAAGCAATATAAAAGAGTTTTTAAAAAGAACATCTAAAAAAAAAATAATCTGTTTAGACATGGGGAAAAAAAATGTTGGGATTGCCATGAGTAACGCCAATAAAACTATATCGACTCCAATGAAAGTTTTATTAAGAGGAAAAGAATTCCACTGTAACCTAAAAAAAATATTAGTTGACTATGAAGTTTCTGGTATTTTAATCGGAATCCCACTAAATGATGACAACAAAAGCAATAAAATGTGTCAATCTATTATAGACACTTCAAAAAATTTGGATCTTTATTTAAGAGAAAATAGAATTGACCAACCTATTTTTTTTTGGGATGAAAGCTATACTAGTTTACAGGCNGATGAAGTTACTATAAATTTATTCAAAAGTAAAAAAAAACAAAAAAAAAAATTAGACAAATATGCTGCCAGCGTAATTCTTAATGATTTCTTAGATTATATATAAATGAAAAAGATTTCCCAACCACTTGAAGGTATAAATGTTTTTGACTTAACAAGAGTACTAGCAGGACCTACAGCCACTCAAATACTAGGTGATCTAGGAGCCAATGTAATAAAAGTAGAAAGACCCTTAACAGGTGACGACTCTAGGAACCTTGGACCACCATATTTAGATAGAAAATTAAAAAATCCAAAAGAGAGTGCCTATTTTTTAAGTGTTAATAGAAATAAAAATTCTGTAACAATTGATTTTACCAAAAAAGAAGGACAAAAATTAGCCAAGAAAATTATTTCTAAATGCGATATTTTAGTTGAAAATTTTAGAGCCAATAATTTAGAACAATATGGACTCGATTATAAAAGTATAAAAAAAATTAATCCAAAAATAATTTATTGTTCCATTACTGGCTTCGGACAAAATGGGCCATATTCTTCTCGAGGCGGGTATGATTATTTGGTTCAAGCCATGGGAGGGATAATGAGTATTACTGGAGAGGAAAAAGGAAACCCAACTAAAATTGGAGTTGGAGTTTCTGACATAATTACAGGTTTATATTCNACTATATCAATTCTTTCTGCACTAAGATTTCGAGAAAAAACCTCTATTGGTCAACAAATTGACATTTCTTTAATGGACTCTCAAGTTTCTTGGTTAAGTTATGTTGCTCAAAGTTATCTTATATCAGGTAAAATTCCAAAAAGGATTGGGAACGATCATCCTTCCATTGTTCCATANCAAACTGTTATGGCAAAAGACGGTTTGATGGTACTTGCAATTGCAAATGATAGACAATTTAGAGAATTTTGTAATTTTGCAAAATTAATTGATTTGTATAAAAACCCAAAATTTTCAAATAATTCTTCTCGTGTTATGAATAGAAATGAGTTAAATCATTTATTAAATGTAGTAATTAAAAAAAAAACTATTGAAGAATGGGTTAACGGTCTAACTAAGGTAAATGTTCCATGTGGTCCAATTAATGACCTCAAAAAAGTATTTGATGATCCGCAGGTTAAAGCGAGAGAAATGAAATTTTCAATTAAACACAAAAAAGCAAAAAAAAAAATTGAACTAATATCCAACCCAATAAAGTTTTCAGTATCTAAAATTAAATATAAAAAACCACCTCCGATTTTAGGTGAAGATACTGAAATAATTTTAAAAAAATTTTTAAAATTAGATGCAAAAAAAATTAGTTCTTTAAAAAAAAATAAAATCATTTAGTTGAAGTATTTTTTTTTAACTGTAAAACTAGGTTTTAATGANTGAAGAGGAATACAACACCTATCCTCACAAACACCTTTTAGGCATAGAGGGTCTTCACCCTACATCTATTCATTATCTATTAAAACTATCTGAAAAATTTTTTTCTTATTTAAATAGTAGTAATGAAAAACTAGAAACACTAAAAAATAAGACTTTTATCAACCTTTTTTTTGAAAATTCTACCAGAACAAGAACATCTTTTGAACTGGCAGGAAAAAAACTTGGAGCTGATTTAATAAATATATCGGTTAATGCTAGCTCTATTAAAAAAGGCGAAACGTTGATTGATACAGCGATGACACTGAATGCAATGCAACCCAATCTCATTGTTGTCAGGCATAATGATGCAGGTGCTGTAAAACTCTTATCTGAAAAAGTAAATTGTGGAGTTATAAATGCTGGCGANGGTCCACACGAACATCCGACACAAGCACTTTTGGATGCAATGACAATTTTAGGACGAAAAAAAAAAATATCGGGTCTCAGGATAGCAATTTGTGGTGATATTATGCATAGTAGAGTTGCAAGATCTAATATACATTTGTTAAACTCGCTTGGAGCAGAGGTAAGGGTTATTGCTCCTGCAACCTTAATTCCAAAAGAAATTCAATCTATGGGTGTNAANGTTTTTTTTGATATGAAAGATGGATTNCAACAGGTTGATATTATTATTATGCTAAGGTTACAACTAGAANGNATGACAGGTTCATTTGTNCCATCTGTNAGAGAATATTTNAGGTTTTATGGACTAGACAGAGAGAAATTGTCATTTGCAAAAAAAGATGCNNTTGTTTTACATCCTGGTCCAATGAACAGAGGGGTTGAAATTGATTCTGAGCTTGCAGANGATCTTGATAGAACAGCTATTTTTGAACAAGTTAGGATGGGAGTTGCTGTAAGAATGGCTTGTTTATCAGCCTTAATAAAAAATGGAAAAGAGTAATCTTTATGAGTAATCAAAACTTCAGGAAAGATAAAAATACTAAAACAAATTATCTTCTNAAAGGAGGTAATATAATTTGTCCTGATAAAAAAAATATTGAAAAACTAGATATTTTAATTGAAGGTAAAGTTATAAAAAAAATTGGTAAGAATATTAATCACAATAAAAATGTAAAAATTATTCAATGTAACGGCCTAAATGTTTCTCCCGGAATAATCGATATGAGAGTATCTCTTGGCGAACCCGGATCAGAGCACAAAGAAACAATTAAAAGTGCCTCAGAGTCTGCATCTAGTGGAGGAATTACATCAATGATATGCACACCAAATACTGTGCCTCCTATTGACCAGCCTGCGATCATTCAAAGTATTCAAAGAAAAGCGAGAACAGTTGCACTTACAAAAATATTTTGTACGGGTTGTATTACAAGAGGTTTGGATGGAAAAGAAATAAGTGAATTGAGATTAATGCAAGAATCTGGCGCAGTTGGTTTTACTGATGGGAACAAAAGTATTAATAATGCACGAGTAATGAGAAGAGCTCTNAGCTATGCAAAGTCCTTCGATGGTCTTATTATTCAACATGCCGAAGAACCTAGTTTGAGTCGGAACGGAGACGCTAACGAAGGAGAAATATGCACTAGAATGGGTCTTTCAGGAATTCCAAGTTTTGCTGAACCAATGATAATTCAGAGAGACCTATGGTTAGTTAGGGACACCAACTGCAGATATCACGTAAACCACATTTCAACAAAAGAGAGCGTAGATATAATAAGAAACGCCAAAAAGGAAGGTTTGCCAGTTACTTGCGACACAGCACCACCTTATTTTATTTTAAATGAATTGTCTTTAGAAAATTATAGAACATTTTCGAAACTTTCCCCCTCTTTAAAAACAGAAGAAGATAGATTAGAAGTTATTAAAGGTATTAAAGATGGTACAATTGATGCAATTGTATCAGATCATAGCCCTCAGGACCAAGATGCAAAAAGACTACCGTTTAGTCAGGCCGAATTTGGTGGGACAGGATTAGAAACACTTTTACCATTGTGCTTAAGTCTTGTTAAAAATGAGCATCTTAGTTTATGCGAATTGATGCTACTAATTACAAAAAACCCAGCAAAAATTCTAAANTTAGATTTGGGTACATTATCTGAGGGAAGAGAAGCAGATATAATAGTATTTGACCCGGATAAATCCTGGAAAGTAGGAGCAGAATCCTTTTATAGTAAATCAAAAAATTCACCATTTGATGGAATGATTTTAGAAGGAAAAAATATAATGACATTTGTTAGAGGAAGACTTGTATATAAATATTCTTGAGTTTTCTTTTGTTTTACTTCTAAGTTATTTGATAGGTTCAATCCCATCTGGATTAATTATCTCAAANATCTTCAATAAAGTTGATCCAAGGGTATCTGGTTCAAAAAATATTGGTGCAACTAACATTCTCAGATTAAGTGGTTGGAAATTAGGGTTGACAACTTTAATATTGGATATGTTCAAAGGTTTTTTAGCTTTATTTATTTTTAGTAATTCTTCGTATTTGGGTCTAGCTATCCTGTTTGTCTTTTTGGGACATCTATATTCATTTCTGTTAAAATTCAATGGTGGAAAAGGGGTTGCTGTTTTTCTTGGAACCTTATTTAATTATGATATCTTTTTAGCTTTAACTTTTATAATTACGTGGCTTTCAGTTGCATTCATTTTCAGATATTCTTCACTTTCAGCCATAGTTTCCTCTTTAGTAGTCTTGGTTCTGTTTTATATAAGAAATGATGAACAAATATGGATTTTCTCTTGTATAGTTTTATTGATTCTATATAAACATATAACAAATATTTCAAGATTAATTAATGGAAATGAAAGTCAAATTAACTTCAAAAATAAAAATTAAATTTTGACATTTAGTTTTAGTATCTATAATAAAACTGATATTATGAAATTGTTAATTGTAGAATCTCCAGCCAAAGCTAAAACAATTAAAAATTATCTTGATCATGAATATGATGTTGTAGCTAGTATCGGTCATTTTAGGGATTTGCCTCAAAGTGGGATAGGTATTGACGAAAAAAATGATTTTTATGTAAAAAAATGGGAAATTGACAAAAAGAAAATTGATCCTGTTTTAAGCTCCATAAAAAAATCAAATGAAATATTCCTCGCTCTAGACCCTGACAGAGAAGGTGAACTTATTGCGTGGCATCTTGTTGAAGTTTGTAAAGAAAAAAACATTTATAATAATAAAGATTTTAAAAGAATTGAGTTTTCTGCTGTTAGGAAAGAAGATATCTTGTCAGCACTTCAAAAACCAAGAAAAATAAATCATAATCTTGTTTATGCGGCAATTACAAGACGGTTCTTAGATAGATTTTTTGGTTATAAAATATCACCAATTACGAAAAGAAGAACTGTTTTTGGTACCAGTGCAGGAAGGGTTCAATCTCCAGCTCTTAAGATTTTAGCAGAAAAAGAAAAAGAAGTTGATGAGTTTACCCCTAAAGAGTTTTGGGAAGTATCTGTTGAGTTGAAAACAGAGATAAATGAAACTTTAAAATGTTCGATTGTAGAAGTAAATAATAAAAAAATCGATAAATTATTTTTTAGTAATAAAAAGATGGCTGATAATATTAAAGAGACAATTCTCTTGGAATCTTTTTTTGTTTCTGATTTTGTGACAAAAGAAAAAAGGAGAAACCCATACAGTCCATTTTCTAACTCTTTACTTCTTCAAGATTCATCATCAAAACTTGGATTTAGTCCCAAATATACTAATAAATTGGCACAAGAACTTAAAGACGGAATCGGAAACTTTGGAGCACTTATTTCATACCATAGGACAGATTCGAATGTAATGAATAAAGGAGAAATTAAAAAGCTCAGGAATCAAATTGATATGATTTATGGAAAAAAATTCATATCGGAAAAGGAAATACTATATAAAGAAAAATCTAAATTTGTTCAACAAGGTCACGAGGCAGTTACTCCGACAGACTTTAACAATAAACCTGAAAATGTAAAAAAATTTCTTTCTGATGATCAATTCAAACTTTATGACTTGATCTGGAAAAGAACATTTGCCTCACAAATGGCTCAAAGTATAAATCTAGAAACTATAATTTTTATTCAAAGTAAAAATTTGAAACTTAAAGCAGTTGGTAGTATTTTAAAATTTAAAGGATTTAAAGAAGTATATAATTTTGTGGATAACACTGATGAAGCCCAAAGATTACCGCAAATTACAAAAAACCAACATCTAGTTTTAACAAATGCTGAAATAAAGCAAAATTTTACAAAGCATCCCAATAGATATTCTGAGGCAGGTCTAATAAAAAAACTCGAGGAATTAGGTATAGGAAGACCATCGACTTATGTATCAATTTTTACAAAACTAATTGAAAGAAACTATGTAGAAATAAAAAATAAAGCCCTCATTCCTACTTCAAAAGGAAAAGTATTATCAAAATTTCTCGATGGATTCTTCAATAGATTTGTTGATTATAAATTCACAGCTGATCTAGAAGGACAGCTGGATTTGATAACTGAGTCAAAACTTGATTGGAAAGAAACGTTAAATGATTTCTTAAAAACACTCAACCAAACTGTAAATGAGGTGGAACAAAAAAGTATCAGTGAAGTTATTGATAAAATAAATCAAACTAGTCCTGAGATTTTAAAAGAAAAAAAATGTCCTAAATGTTCTGATGGAAGTCTCACCATAAAATTTGCATTTTCAGGACCATTCGTTGGATGTTCAAATTTCTCTAAAAGCAATGGCGGTTGTAAGTATAGTTTTCCCCTAGGGGTTGATGAGAAGAATAAGGACTTGTTTGGAGAGGGTATATCGTTAGGTTTTCATCCTGAAAATAAAAAAGAAATTGTAATTAAAAGTGGAAGATACGGAAGATACCTTGAATTAAAAAATGACAGTGATAAACCTAAAAGAGTCGGTATTCCAAAAAATATTAAAATTGAAGATTTAGATTTGCAAATGGCTAGTAAATTTTTAAATCTACCGAGA
This sequence comes from Rickettsiales bacterium, assembly GCA_002711625.1. Classification (GTDB taxonomy): domain Bacteria; phylum Pseudomonadota; class Alphaproteobacteria; order Methylaequorales; family Methylaequoraceae. Next base: position 9,918 of record PARR01000043.1, read on the forward strand.
AGTGTTGGTATTCATCCTGAAACTAAGAAAGAAATTATTGCATCCATCGGTCCTTATGGACCATACCTTAAACATAATAATAAATTTATTTCTCTTAAAGATGATAGTGTGACTGAAATTGGAATAAATAGATCAGTTGAATTAATTGATCAGAAAATCAAAGAAACAAAAGAAATTTTGGTTGGTGTTGAGCCATTATCAAAAAAACAAATTATAATNAAGAAAGGGATNAAAGGNCGTTCTGATTATATTATTTTTGAAAAAAAGAATTATGGTCTTCCAGAAAATTTAAAACCCGAAGAAGTTTCAATTGAAATTGCGTTAAAAATTATTGATGAAAAGAAGAAAAGGAAAGCTAAGTAAAAAAATACATAAAGAAAAAGTTCTTTTAGGTCAAATCATTGATTATGAAATTAAAACTAATTTTTTAAGAAATGGTTTTTCAAATAANATTCTTGATGAGGCTGAAAAAATTTCTCAGAAAAGTTTGGAAAAACANAAAGACTTAACCTATGTACCATTTNTTACAATNGATGGTGAAAATTCAAAAGATTTTGATGATGCAGTTTGGGCNGAAGTAACNGAAAAANATACTAAAATAATGGTTGCTATTGCTGATGTAAGTTTTTACGTAGAAAGTGGNAGTTNTGTTGACAAAGANGCAAAAAAGAGAGGAAACTCCTTTTATTTTCCGAACAAAGTTATTCCTATGTTGCCNGAAAAACTGTCTAATGATGTATGTTCTTTAGTACCTAACAAAAAAAGGGCTTGTATCGTCGTAGAGATCAAATTCTCAAATAGAAGTAAAAAAAAAAGTTTAAAGTTTACTAGAGCTTTAATTAAATCACATGCCCGGCTTACCTACAATGAAGTTGATGATATCTTTTTTAAAAAAACTAATAAAAAATTTCTTCCACTTATTGAAAATCTATTTCGTGTTTACGAAGAATTAAATAAAAATTCACAAGAACGAGGAAAAATAAATTTTGAGTTTTATGAGTTTGAAATTGATTATAAAAGTAATAACANTTTTGATTTAAAAAAAAAGTTGAATCTTCATTCTTATAAAATAATTGAAGAAATAATGGTTTTAACTAATACCTGTATTGCTGAAACTTTAATCAAAAAAAAAATTAAAACAATTTTTAGAAACCATTCTGAACCCAAAAAAGAGAAAATAAAAGAAATTGNAAAAGTTTTTCTAGATATAGGTCACGAAGAAATTTCGCAACTTTTATCAAAACTTAATTTTTGTAAAATTGTTAATTTACTTAAAAAAAAAAAAAAGGTTCATTTAAATGAATTTCTTATTAGAACCCAATCAAAAGCTATATATGATTATGAGAANAAAGGTCATTTTGGGTTGGGTTTATCAAACTATTTACATTTCACATCCCCCATTAGGAGATATTCTGACCTAGTTGTTCATAGAGATCTTGCTCATTTATTATTTAAACAAGAAAAAATTAATTACAGCACCACATTACCTTCTCTATTGACTGATCAAGAAAAGAAATCTGATGAAATTGAAAGAACAATACTTGAAAGAGCTTGTAGTATTTATATTTATGAAAAAAAAAAGTCTTTTTTTCTTGGTATTGTCGACGGAATTGAGGATTTTGGAATTTTTATTAAATGTCTTGAACTTCCATTTAGTGTTCTAGTAAGAAAAAAATTTGATAATTACAAAAAAATTGAACTGACTGAAAATTTAAAAATAGGTCAAAAAGTGTCATTTAGAATAAAAAGAAATAATTTGTCAAATGGAAAGATTTTAGGAGATAATATAAAGGTTATAAAACATGAAGTATAAAATGCTTAAAAGGGGGTTTTCAAAAAAGTGTCCAAACTGTGGTGTTAGCTCATTATTTCCAAAGTATCTTGAAACTTTTAAAAAATGCAATAAATGTGGAATTGATTTTACAAGATATAAATCTGATGATGGGCCTGCTTATTGTACAATTTTAATAATTGGTCACATAGTAATTCCTATTATACTTATTTCAGAAAAAAATTTTTCATTACCCTTATTTTTTCAAATGATTTTTTGGCCAATTGTTACAGCCTGTCTTACACTTTGGTTACTTCCAAAAGTTAAAGGTGCTTTTATTGGTTTACAAATTTCCGTTAAAGATAAAAAATAATGTACTTGACAATATTATTTTTTTTTTTAAAAGTTTGTTCATGGCTAAGTCTAATACTATACAAGTTAAAATGGTAAGTACTGCTAATACTGGTTATTTTTATGTTAAAGACAAAAATCCTAAATCTAAACCTGAGAAATTTGAAATGAAAAAGTACGACCCAAAAATCCGTAAACATGTTTTGTTTAAGGAACAAAAAATTAAATAGTTAATCTATTTTTTTTTCGACAAACCCAATTCTTTAAGATGAGATTCATCTATTGAATTAGGTGAACCTAACATTACGTCTTCTGCTTGTTGATTCATTGGAAAAGCTACAACTTCCCTAATATTATTTTCTTCTGCGAGTAGCATTATCATTCTATCAATTCCAGGTGCTGACCCCCCGTGAGGAGGTGCTCCAAATTTGAAAGCATTGAATAAAGAGCTAAATCTTCTAAGAATTTCACTCTTCGTATACCCTGCAATTTCAAATGCTTTTAACATTATATCGGTTCTGTGATTGCGGATTGCACCCGATGAAAGTTCAATTCCGTTACAAACAATATCAAATTGCCACGCTAATATATCCAATGGATGTTTTTCTATAAGCGATTTTAAGCCACCTTGTGGCATTGAAAATGGATTATGGCTAAAGTCTATCCTTTTGGTTAAGGAGTTCATTTCATACATAGGATAATCAACAATCCAACAGAACAAAAATTTATTATCCTCTAAGAGATCTAATTCAAAACATAATTTATCTCTGACAAGAGAACTAAATTTTGTAGCACTTTCAGTATTATCACTTACGAAGAAGACGGAATCACCATCATTTAAAGAAAATAATTCGCATAACTTAAATAAATTTTCTTTTTTAAGATTGCTAGCTATAGGGCCTAAAAACTTTTGCTCATCAAGAATTATATATCCTAAGCCTTTCTGACCATTTTCTCTAGCCCACAAATTAAGTTTGTCAAACCAAGATCGAGGTTTTTTAGCAGACATCGGCGCTTTGATTCCTTTAACAACTCCACCCTTTTTCAAATTATTTTCAAAAATTTTAAAACCTGAATTTTCAAAACATGATGATGCGTCTTTTATAATTAGAGGGTTTCTTAGATCTGGTTTATCAGTTCCATATGTTTTTAACGAATCAAAAAAATTGATTCTTGGAAATGGCGGTTTTGTCACTTTCTTTTTTGTAAATTCCATGAAAACTTCATATAGAACTGATTCTATTGTAGAAAATATTTCATCTTGATCTACAAATGCCATTTCAAAATCTAGTTGATAAAACTCACCTGGTGACCTATCTGCTCTGGCATCTTCATCTCTAAAACATGGTGCAATTTGAAAGTATTTATCGAAATTGGAGACCATTAAAAGCTGCTTAAAAATCTGAGGAGCCTGAGGCAAAGCATAAAATTTACCTTTGTGTAATCTACTTGGAACCAAAAAATCTCTTGCGCCCTCTGGTGAAGATGATGTAAGAATAGGGGTTTGAATTTCTAAAAATCCTAAATTTCTCATTTTAGTTCTTAAGCTATTGATGACCTGTGATCTAAGAATAATATTGTTATGAATTTTATTTCTTCTTAAGTCTAAGTATCGATATTTTAATCTTAGATCTTCGGGAGCATCGTCATCCATAGAAATTTGAAAAGGAATTTGTTCAGATTTGTTTAAGATTTCAACTTTTTTTACGTCTATTTCTATCTCTCCTGTTGAAATCTTTAAATTAACTGTGTCATCAGACCTTTTTATAACTATTCCTTCCACCTTTAATACACTCTCAAGCTTCAAAGACTCGATTTCTAAAAAATGTATATTATCTGAATTCAACACACATTGTGTAACGCCATTTTCATCCCTCAGATCAAAGAATAATACCCCACCGTGATCTCTTTTTTTATTAATCCATCCCGATAAAATTATTTCTTTTCCAATGTCTTGTAAACACAAATCACCGCAACTATTGGTTCTATAAGTTCTCATCTAAATTTGTATAAAAAAATTAAAATGATAAATTCAATAATGTTATTAATTAATAAAGCACAATTAAAACAATTCTATCAGAAATGTCAAAAAGATAAAATAATTGGGATTGATACTGAGTTCTATAGAATAAATACCTATTTCCCAATACCCTGCTTAATCCAAATTTCCAATCTTTCCCAAGCAGTGATAATTGACATGATAGATAGAAAACTAGATTTAACACTTTTACAAGAATTATTATTGGATAAACAAATATTAAAAGTTGTTCATGCTGGACTTCAAGATATTGAAATAATTTATAACCTTTTTGGTGAAATCCCGTCAAACTTATTTGATACTCAGATCAGTCTCATGCCTCTGGGATATAATAATTCAACAAGTTACTCATCGGCTTGTAAAGATTTTTTAAATATAAAAATCTGTAAAGAACAACAATTTATTGATTGGAGAAAAAGGCCCTTATCAAGGTCCAGAAAAGTCTATGCAATAAACGATGTTAAACACCTAATCCCTTTGTATAGAGAAATTATAAAATGTCTAAAACTTCTAAATAGAACTGATTGGATAAAAGAAATGCATAGTAAATTTTATCACTCAAATATTTTTTCAAAGAGAGCGTCTGAATCTTGGAAGAAAGTAAAATTTTCTCCTAAAAATCTTTTGGAATTGATGTATCTAAAAGATATTTCAGGATTAAGAGAGTTAGAAGCTATGAGAAAAAATATTCCAGTTAAACAGGTATTAGAAAATAAACAACTAATTTTGATAAGTAGGTCTGATGTAAGCATTTGGCATAAAAAAATAATTATTGGAAAAATTAATTCAAGTAAGCTAAAAAAGGAAATTATCAAAATTACTGAAAGAAAGTTGACTCCAAAACTGTTGAATCCAGTTCAAAAAAAATTATCTGACAAGCAGGAATCATTGATTAAAATTGCAAAAAAGCTTATAGAAAAAAAGTCTGTGTCATTAAATATTCATCCTAGTTTAATAGCTAATAAAGAAGAAATAAAAAGTTTAATTCTAGGAGATAAAACAATTATTATAAATTGGAAGTTTGAAGTCTTCGGTAAAGAGTATCTTTATTTAAAAAAATTAATAGCAGGTTCTTATTAGATTTGAAACAAATTGTTTTGTAATTTTTCTACCATTACTTAAAGAATGTTCATCAATAAGTTTCACCATTTTTATTGTCGAAGTATATGTTCTTTCAATTCTGTTGCAAATATAACTAATTACGGAACTATCTAAACGTATTCCTCTTTCATCAAAATATTTTTCGATAATTCTTATCATCAGCTCATCGTCAAGTTCTTTAACCTCAACAACGAGGCTTGCAGCAAGTCTAGAGACTAAATCTTGAAGTTTAATATTAAGAAGTTTTGGCGAATTAAGCGAGGTGATTAATAAAAAGGAATTATAGGTTTTTAAAATATTTAAAAAATTTAAAATCTTTTCATGATTTTCTTTATTTGTTAAAATATTATCTAAATTTTCAATAATCCATGATTTTGATGTTATTTTTTTTAAATCAAAGTTAATATTCATTAAATTTTCAAAGTGAACTTTATCAAGGTATATTGCACCAGAATTCTTTTGCCATATTTTTGCAAGACTTGATTTACCACACTTTTTTGGACCATATAAAAATACACAGTTTACTTGCCAGTCTGGCCAATTTTTTATTATTTTAAAAGCTAAAGAATTCTTACTACTCACAAAGAATTCGTTCGAAATGTAATTGAAATTAAATCTAAGAATTTCTTGTTTCATTTTTCATCTATAACATTATAAAAATCTTGTTTTGATAAAATTTTTTCTAACCTTACGTTATTTGCCTCCAAGGCTAAATTTATCTGGTCTATCGAGTAATTTGTGTTAATGGAATATACAATACGATTTTTTGAAAACTCATCCAAAATCATATTTTTTTCTCCTAAAATTTTGAGTAAAAGGCTTTCTAACTCAATGCTCCTTTTAGTATTTTCCATTTCAAAAATTAAAAAATTAATATCATTATTTTCAGAATTATTTTTTGAGCTATCTATTTTATTTTTCCACCATAACTGAAGGTCTTTTATATATACCTTAGCAAGCAAATCCATTTGTGATTTCTTTGATTCTTTTTTTACCACTTTATCAGACAGTATATTAACATTAACAAATTGATTATTTTGGTATATGTAAGATTTTATTTCTGTTTCAAAAATCTTTTTTTCATAGTTGTATGATTCGTCAACAAACGCTATGAGTGCTTTTTTTTTTTTGTGTTCTTTAAGAAAGCGATCAATTTCTTCAAAATTTTTAACGAGTAACTTATTAGCAGAAATCAGTAGTTTGTTTTTATGGTTTTTTGCAGGAAAATAA
>PARR01000044.1 GCA_002711625.1 Rickettsiales bacterium
AAAGTTCTTATCAGAAGAAGGCAAAAAGGAAGAAAAAAGCTTTCTGCGTAATTCTAAGCTCACCTCTATAAAAAAAAGAAAAGATTTTCTCATTACAAGAAAGAAAGGGATTTCATTGTACGGAAAATTTCTTATTTTAAATGTTGCCAAGAATAACCTTTCTTTTTGCAGAGTGGGTTTGACTGTTACTCGAAAAATGGGAACTGCTGTAAAAAGAAATTTTATAAAAAGAGTGATAAGATCTTGCCTTAGAACATGTTCTTTTAGAATCAATAAAAAAGCTGACATTGAAATTATTCCAAAAAAAATCACCAGAAAATTTGAATTTGCTTTGGTTAAAAATGACTTGATGCAGCTTCTGCAAAACTATAATAATTTAAAACATTGAAAAAAAATATCTATTCTATATTACTATTGTCTATAAAATGGAAAATCAAAAAAACTTAATTCTAGCAGTTGTTTTCTCAATTATTGTTCTGGTAGTCTTCGACACTTTTTTTGCACCAAAAACTACAGATATTGAAGACAAGCGTTTTGATCAAGATTCGGCAGTTAGTACTGAAGAAAAAAACATTCCAATTATTTCGGATAAAATTAAATCGGAAGACCAAAATTTACTTCAGGAAAAAAGACTCACTTTCGATATGAAAAGGCTCAGAGGGTCAATTAATTTATATGGCGCGACGCTTGATGACATAGTTTTAAAAGACTATTTCAAGTCTTTGGATAACTCAGCTAAAAATGTAGAGCTATTAAAAAAAGAAGGAACAACTAGCCCATATTTTTTAAGAATGGGATGGGCTTCAACTAATAGAACATTGAAGTTTCCCGATAAAAATACTTTATGGTTAGCTGAAAAAGAATCATATAAAAAAGGACAAAAGATAATTTTGTCATGGGAAAATGGACAAGGCTTATATTTTACTAGAAAAATTTCTTTTGATGATAATTTTTTGATATCAGTTGAGGATTCTGTCGAAAACAAATCTAAAGAAAAAGTAAAAATTACAAATTTTACTTACCTTCAAAGAAAAAACTATAGGCCACAAAACAAATTTTTTATTCTTCATGAAGGACCACTGGGTGTTTTCAATGATACTCTAAAAGAGGTTTCTTATGATGACATTGAAGAAAATAACGAAATTATTGAGACAACAACTAATGGGTGGATTGGGTATACAGACCATTACTGGCAAGTCGCAATATTTCCTGATGTAAAGGAAAAGTTTAAAGCACGATTCAAGAATATCAAAGCATCAGACAATTCTATCCAGGTAGACTATATTAATGAAGAACTGAGGGTTGTAGAACCAAATTCTTCTATAACAAGTAAATCATATATTTTTGTTGGAGCAAAAGAAGTGCCACTAATAGATAAATACATTGAGGAACTTGGTATAAATAAATTTGATCTTTCTGTAGACTTTGGTTGGTTTTATTTTCTTACGAAGCCGCTATTCTATGCTTTAAATTATATTTCTTTGGGTGTGGGTAATTTCGGCATAGGTATTGTGATTTTAACTATACTAATTAGGATTATACTATTTCCGCTTGCAAACAAATCATTCAAATCAATGAATGCAATGAGAATCCTCACGCCGGAGATACAGAAAATTCGAGAAAGATATAAAGACGATAAACAAAAAATGAACCAAGAAATGTTTGCTATGTACAAAGAAAAAAAAATTAATCCTGCTGCCGGCTGCCTTCCTATACTAATTCAAATTCCTATTTTTTTCGCTCTATATAAAGTCTTATTTGTTTCAATTGAAATGAGGCATGCCCCGTTTTTTGGTTGGATAAAAGATTTGTCAGCACCAGACCCTACAACTGTTTTTAACCTTTTTGGTCTTATACCTTGGGATCCTCCTCTATTTTTAACAATTGGCATCTGGCCACTTATTATGGGACTGACAATGTATCTTCAACAAAAGATAAACCCTCCACCACCTGACCCTCTTCAGGCAAAAATTTTTATGATGTTGCCGTTTATATTTACCTTCCTGCTTGCTACATTTGCATCAGGAATGGTTATTTATTGGACTGTAAATAATATTTTGTCCATCGGGCAACAGTACATTTTGTTAAAAAAACAAAAAAAACAAACAACATAAAGCAATGCCAAAGAGTTCAATTGGTTCATGGTTATTTCTGAAAGAAGTTTTTAGTTCCTCAGAATTACCTAACGATCAAGTTTCAGAGATTGTATTTTGGGGAAGGTCAAATGTAGGAAAATCAACTTTAATAAATAAATTAACGAAAACGAACCTAGCAAAAACTTCAAAAACTCCTGGAAGGACTAAATCATTAACATTTTATGAATTTAAAAAATATATCAGGATCATTGATTTTCCTGGATACGGGTACTCCAAAATTAATGAAAAAGACAAAATAAAATTAGATAAATTAATTGAGTTTTATTTTTTAAGAAGAAATAATATTAAAAGAATTTTGTTGCTTATAGACTCAAGACATGGTTTTAAAAAAATAGATAGAATGATTCTAGAAAAATTAATTTTATTACATAAAAATAAAATTAACATAATATTGACCAAAACAGATAAACTCAGAGAAAATCAAGATTTAAATCAAAAAATTCCAAAAATTTTCAAAAACAATTTCGTACAACAAAAAAATTTGTTTACTACTAGCTTTAGAGATATTAATGGGTTAGTTTTGTTACAAAAAGCCCTTTTTAATTAAATTCTTATGAAAATTTCTAAAGCCAATTCTAGAGATCAACAGACTCAAGCAAATATATTATCTCAAGCACTACCATTCATGCAAAAATATTCTGGTAAAAATATTACCATTAAATTTGGTGGCTCTGCGATGGGAAAAGAAAATCTTTCTGCAAGTTTTGCTAAGGACATTGTTTTGCTTAAACAGGTTGGTATAAATCCCGTGGTAGTACATGGTGGCGGACCTAGAATCGAAAAAATGCTAAATAAGCTTGATGTAAAAACATCCTTTATTGATGGATTGAGAATCACAGATAGAGAAACCATGGAGATCGTTGAAATGGTTTTATCGGGTTCAATTAATAAGCAAATAGTCATGGAAATTAATAAAGAAGGTGGAAGAGCTGTTGGTTTGTCGGGAAAAGATGCCTTACTTTCGAGAATATTAAAAATTACTCATAATAATTTATTAAAAAAAAATTCAGCTGATTTGGGTTTTGTAGGTACACCTGATAAAATTAACAATGAATTTTTGTTTTGGTGCCTTAAGTCAGATTTTATTCCGGTAATTTCTCCAATTGGTTATGACAAGAACTTTGAAACTTATAATGTTAATGCTGACACAATGGCAGGTAAAGTTTCTTCAGCAATAAAATCTGAGAGATTAGTTCTCTTAACCGATGTTAATGGTGTAGTTGACAAAAAGGGGAATCTTTTAACACAAATAAATATNAGGGATGTGAAAAAATTAATAAAAAATGGAACAATCCAAAATGGAATGATTCCTAAAGTAGAAACCTGCGTCGANGCTGTAAAAAATGGAGTGAAAGCAGCGGTTATTTTGGATGGAAAGATTTCTCATTCAATTCTTCTAGAAATTTTTACTGATCATGGAGTCGGAACATTAATAACAAAATAACTAATAATATTAACTTTGTTAATAAAAAAGCCTGGTTATTTGATCTTGACAATACACTTTATTCGCCAGAACTAAAAATATTCGACCAAATTGATCTGAGGATGAAAATTTTCATATCTCAGAAATTAAATATACCAATAGAAGAAGCATTTAAAATTCAAAAAAATTATTATCATTGTTACGGAACAACGCTTTATGGACTCATGAAGAACTATAATTGCGATCCAAATGAATTCTTAAAATTCGTTCACGATATTAATTTTGAAAAACTAGAGAGAAATGAGGATCTTTATAAGAAGATTTCATTACTTCCTGGATGCAAAGTTGTTTATACAAATGGTGATGAAGATTACGCAAATAAAATTCTAATAAAGCTCGGCTTAGACAAAGTGTTTTTTGACATTTTCGATATTAGAAAAGCAAATTTTATACCCAAACCAAAGGCTGAATCAATTCTTGCCCTNTTAAATAAATATAAACTTAAAGCTGAAAATTGCGTTTATTTTGAGGATTTAGAAAAAAATTTAAAAACTGGCCATGATTATGGAATGACAACTATTCATATCTCAAAAAATCAAAAAACATTTGACTGTGCTAGCTTTATAAATTTTAGATTTAAAACTGTTAATGATGCTTTGGATGTGATACACAGGTCAATATTTAATTAGAATACATGACTGGAAAATTAAAAGAACTTATAGATAAATTTTGGGATGAAAGAGATTTTTTAGACCAAAATGATACTCAATTACATGAGGCAGTTAATCTCGTTCTGTCAGGACTTGATGATGGGAGGTTAAGGGTATGTGAAAAAAAGAATAATGAGTGGAATACCAATGAATGGTTAAAGAAAGCAATACTTCTATCATTTAAATCAAACAAAAATAACCAAATTTCGAGTGGTATGTCGAATCTTAGACAGGGGCAATATACATGGTTTGACAAGGTAAACTTAAAAACTTCTGGTTGGACTGAAGACGATTGGACTAAAAAAAATTTTCGTTCTGTTCCTGGTGCTATTATAAGATATGCATCATTTATTGCAGAAAATGTTGTTTTGATGCCATGTTTTGTAAATATTGGGGCATTTATTAATTCAGGGTCCATGATCGATACATGGGCAACAGTTGGTTCATGTGCACAAATTGGCAAAAATGTTCATATATCCGGAGGAGCTGGCATAGGAGGCGTCCTTGAACCACTTCAGGCAAAACCGGTAATTATTGAAGATGACTGTTTTATTGGAGCACGAGCTGAGATTGCAGAAGGAGTTATAGTCAAGGAAGGAAGTGTTATTTCAATGGGAGTATACATAGGAGCATCCACTAAAATAGTTGANAGAGAGTCAGGAGAGATTTTTTATGGAGAGGTTCCAAAATATTCAGTTGTTGTTCCAGGAAATATCCCGGGAAAGAAACTGTCTTCAGGAGAAGTTGGGCCAAGTTTATATTGTGCCGTAATAGTGAAGAAAGTTGATGCAAAGACTAGGTCAAAAACATCAATAAATGAACTATTAAGATCATAATGGACCCAATAAAAATTTCAGAAAAACTTATTTCGTTTAAAAGTATAACGCCAAAAAGTTCTGGCTCAATCGAATACATTACTAAAATGTTAGAAAAAAACAAATTTGAATGTACACATTTAGAATTTGGAGATCAAAAAGTAAAAAATCTATTTGCAATCTACAAAGGCGGTAAAGGACCAACTATTTGTTTTGCGGGGCATACAGATGTAGTACCACCAGGTGATTTATCAAGTTGGAAATCTAATCCGTTTAAACCAATAATTAAAAATGGAGCAATTTTTGGAAGGGGTTCTAGCGATATGAAGACTGCGATTGCCAGTTTTATTTCAGCTTCATTTGATTTTATTTCAATTAACAGAAAATTTAATGGCTCAGTGTGTTTGTTAATAACTGCTGATGAAGAAGGGGAAGCAAAATTTGGGACAAAAAAAGTAGTAGAGTGGCTAATGGAAAAAAAAAAAAAAATTAACTTTTGCATAGTTGGTGAACCAACCAACCCCAATAAGATTGGCGAGATGATCAAGATTGGTAGACGAGGAAGTCTTAATGGGAAAATAATTGTTTTTGGAAAACAAGGACATGTTGCATATCCAGAACTGGCGACTAATCCGAACGACGAACTTTTAAAAGTATGTCGAGTTTTAACTAAACCACTTAATGGATCAACTAAATTTTTTCAGCCTTCAAAAATCATTATAACCTCTATTGATGTTAAAAATGATGTGCCAAATTTAATTCCTAGCAAAGCTCAAATTAAGTTTAATGTCAGATTTAATGATGAATTAAACTCAAAAAAAGTTATAAGTTTAATTAATTCTAGGCTTAAAAAAACAAAAGTTAAATTTAATATGACTACTAGTGTTTCTGGAGAATCATTTAGAAATTATTCTGGGAAGTTTACAAGAAAATTGGTTGGGAGCATAAAAAAAATTTCACGTTTAACACCCGTACTCAGCACCTCAGGAGGAACCTCTGATGCAAGATTCATTTCTAAAGTTTGCCCAGTTCTGGAGTTTGGTTCAGTTGGAAAAACTATGCATCAATCTAATGAAAATGTTTTTCTTAAAGATATTATTTTACTTAAGGAGATTTATCTAGAGTTTCTTAAACAGGTATTTGTAATTGACACTTAATAATATATTTTTTCAAGGTACAAACCACTTGGTGGTGCAGTTATCCCAGCTAAGTTCCTATTCTTGGAATCCAAAATCTCTTTCATCTTATTAATATCCCATTTTCCTTCTCCAATATTGCATATTGTTCCCACAATAATTCTTACTTGATTATGAAGAAAAGAACGTGCGGTAATTCTTATATTAATAATATCACTATTTTTTGAAATCCTAATTTCATCGATTGATCTTTCTGGATTTTCAGCTTGACAGTTTGATGAGCGAAATGCGTTAAAGTTGTGGAACCCAATCAAAAATTTTGATGAGGTCCTCATCCTCACTAAACAAAGCTTTTTATTCACAGACCATACTTTGTTCTCCCAAATGTAAGATTTAAATTCTCTATTGTATATTTTATAATTATACGTTTTTTTTATTGCCGAAAACCTCGCATGAAATTTATCACTCACTTTTGTGCAATTCAAAATTGTAATAGTGTTATTATTTTTTTTGAGGAGATTATTAAGAGCAAAACAAATTTTTTTTATTTCAAAATTATTTGGATATATGTCAAAGTGAGCAACTTGACCAAGTGCATGAACTCCGGCATCGGTTCTTCCCGCAACAAAAAGTCTAACATTAGATTTACACAAAACTTTTAGGCATTTTTCTATTTCTCCTTGTATGGATTTCCCATTTTTTTGTTTTTGCCATCCTACATAGCACGAACCATCGTATTCTATAAGGAGTTTAAGTCTTATCATTACTTAAATAATTTATCATCTAATCTATTTCCATTTAGAAATTCTTTGCTAGAAACCCTTTTTTTTCCTTCTTTTTGAAGTTCATTAATTTTTATGAAACCGTTAGTACATTTTACAGTTAATGAGTCACTAATTGTTCCAACAGATATATTTGTATCTTTTTGGTTTCTACAATCTTTAATAAAATCAGCCTGAAATATTTTCAGTCTTTCATTAGAATTTTTAAATTCAGTCCACGCCCCTGGAAAAGGATTGAACGCTCTGATTTTTCTCAATATCAAATTTGGCTCTTCCTTCCAATTAATTCTAGTTTCTTTTTTAATGATTTTGTCTGCGTAGGTTGCATCCTCCTCAAATTGTGCTTTAAGTGAATAGGTACCTGAAATAATTCTTTCTAGACTCGAAACTAATAATTTATATCCAACCTCCATGATTTTTTTACTCAAAGTTCCGTAAGAATCATTGTTAGAAATTAAAATTTTTTCTTGCAGTAGAATAGGTCCTTTGTCTAAACCTCTTGTTACTTTCATAATTGAAACCCCAGTATATTTGTCTCCTGATAAAATTACTCTATGAATAGGTGCTGCTCCTCTCCACCTTGGAAGAAATGAAGCATGAACGTTTACAGTCAATTTTTTGGGAATATCAATAATTCTTTGATCTATTATTTGACCATATGCTACAACAATATTTACTGATGTTTCAATTTTACTTATTTGGTCAAAAAATGAGTTTTCTAAAACACTTTCAGGAGTAAAAACTGTTAAATTATTTTCTAACGCCCAAGTATGAACTGGCGATAGTTTTTTTTTTTTCCCTCTTCCGGACTTGGCTGGTGGTTTTGTAACAACATACAAAACATGAACGTTCTTAATTAAAATTTTTTTTAGGAATTCTAAGGAAAATTCAGATGTACCAAAAAAACCAACTTTAAGACCATCAAGAATTTTCATTTTTGTTTTTTTTTTTTATTTTGTTTATAGCCATTTTTCTTTTTAACCCAGAAAGATAGTCAATAAATAAAATACCGTCCAAGTGATCAATTTCATGCTGCATACATATTGCTCTAAGCCCAGTCATAGTTTCTTTATTATTTTTTCCTTTTAGATCTAACCACTCAACATCAATAATTGATGGTCTATGTATTTCTGCGTAAAAATCAGGAATTGATAAGCAACCTTCTTCATGTTTTGACTTTTCTGAAGATTTTTTGATTATATTAGGGTTAATNAAAGTCTCNGGGTGGGACTTTCCATCTTTTTTNAGATCCATCACAATTATTCTTTTGTGTATGTTTACNTGNGGGGCAGCNAATCCGATTCCATTTCCGGAAAANTAAAGTGTATCAAACAAATCTTTAATTATNTTTTTTATTGAATCATCAANGTTTTCTACNANANTNGATTTCTTCTTTAATCTAGAATCAGGAATTGTTAAAATCTCTAAAATAGCCATAACTTATTATAATATAAAAAATGAATTTTGAGATTATAATTTTAACATCTNCNTTAATANTAGTATTAATATTAGTCTTAGGAAAGATTATTACTACCAATTCTCTTTCAAAAGAAAGATTAAGAGTTTTAATAGAAAAACAAGAGGGACTAGAAAAGTCATTGCACAATATCCTTGAGAGAAGTTTTGAAAAGATTGATTATAAAGTTGAAAAAACTTCTAATGAGAATTCCTCTAATCTTCAAAAAATAAAGGAAAAAATAGCTCTTATTGACAGAGCGCAACAGAATATTTCTGGTTTAACAGAAAATGTTATTGATCTTAAAAATATTCTTTCTAATACATCACAAAGAGGACGATTTGGTGAAATCATACTAGAAAATTTGGTTAAAGACTATCTTCCAAAGGAAAATTATAGTTTTCAAAAAACTTTGTCCAACAATACTAGAGTTGACTGTATGATTAATTCTTCAGGGCCNTTAGATAAAATCTGTATTGATGCAAAATTTCCTAGAGAAGGNTATGAAAAAATTTTGAAATCAACAAATAATGAGGAAAAAAAAAGAAATATTAAAATTTTCAAATCTGATATCACTAACCATCTTACTGAGGTAAAAAATAAGTATATAATAGCTGGTGAAACATCAGACATAGCTCTTATATTCATACCTAGCGAAATGATATATCTAGAAATTTTTAATTTTTTTCCTGAATTATCACAAAAATTTTATGAATTCAAAACCTTTTTAATATCACCAACTACTCTTTGGATAATATTAAATTCTATTGAAAGTCTTACCAGAGACAAGAGGATTAAAGAAAGTACGGGTTTGATTTTTCAACAATTGAAAGATTTAACTGACGAAATTTCAAGGTTGGAAATTAGGGTTAAAAAAATGGATTCTCATTTTTCAAGTGCTCAAAATGATCTNAATGACATTTTAATCACAACAAAAAAAATTTCTAATAAAAAGAATAATCTTCTAAAATTAAAATAAATAACTACTTCATCTGCAATCTTGAACTAAATGCTGTNGATAATGTATTAAGATCTAAAACATCGAGTTCAGCTCCAACCGGCATCCCTTGAGCAAGTCTCGTAATAAGAACTTCTTTATCAGGACAATTTTCAGAAACATATTGTGCTGTAATTTGCCCCTCAACTGTGGCNTTGGTTGCTAAAATAATTTCTTTAATATTACCTTTTTTAATTCGCTCAAAAAGTCCGGAGATGCTTAAGTCCTCTGGTCCAACGCCGTCAATTGCAGACAAAACACCTCCTAAAACATGATAAAGTCCNTCATATGCTTGACTTTTCTCTATTGCNAAAAGATCCCCAACATCNTCAACAATACAAATTTTTTCATGTTTCCTTTTTGAGTTTTCACAGATTTGGCAGGGATTACAGGTGTCTATGTTTCCACAAACCTTACAAAAGGAAAGTAAATCTTTAACATTGGAAAGCTGGTTTATTAAAAGAGGGATCAAATTTTCCTTTCGTTTAATAAGATATAAAACTATTCTACGTGCCGACCTGTTTCCCAAGCTGGGAAATTTTGCAAAAATGTCAATTAAGCTGTTTAAAGTGTCAGACATAAATTAAAACGGAAGTTTCATTCCTGGCGGCAATCCCATNCCCTCTGATATTGAACCAAGCTGAGAGGTCATGTTATCAGCAACTTTTTTATTGGCATCATTTACAGCTGCTACAATCAAGTCTTCNAGAACTTCAACTTCGTCTTTGGATATCAGATTAGGATCNATTTTTATTTTTTTTAAAATATGCTTACCATTTACAATAACCTTAACAGCGCCACCTCCGGAGGAACCTTCAATCTCAGTTTCTTCAATCTTTTTTTGGGCTTCTGCCATTTTTTCTTGCATAACCTTAGCCTGTTTCATTATTTGTGAAAAATTATTCATTTAAACTCTCCTTTTTTAAATTTTCAAACTTAATCCTTTCGATAGAAACTACTTCAGAAAGGGGAATAATTTCAAGAAATTTCTTTACTAATTTATCATTTTTTAGTTCTTGGATTTCCGCGTTTTCTTTTTTTTTCTCAATATCCAGCAAAGACGTGGAACCACGTGAATTAGAGATAGAAATTATCCATCTTTTTGACGTAAGGTTTTGCAGTAATTTAGAAGATCTCCATAAAATTGATTTATGATCGACGTTAGAAATACATTCAAGTTCAATCACACCTACTTTCTTTTCTCTGGGCACGACTATTTTAACCAAACGAAACGACTTTTTAAGATGATACGACAGTAAAATCTCTCCAGAGTTATCAATCAATTCAACAACTTTAGAGAATTTTTCAATCTCGTTATTAGAATTGACTATTAACATCAAATTTTCTTGACTAGATTTACTCGTAAGGTGGATAGTTTCTTTGTCAAAATTTAAAGAATTTCTTTTATCAGTTTTTTCCTTTGATTCTTTTTTGATCGTCTGTGTTAATCCCTCAAACGGTGAAGGTATACAAGAAAAATAACATAACCTTAAAATTATCATTTCAAAACACTGTTTTTCGTCAAAAACATTCGGTATCTCATTAGAAAACTTTCTTAGTAATTCCCAAAACCTTATTATAAAGTCCATCTCATATTGTTCTGCCATCTTTTTGATTTTGGCATTCAATTCATCATCATTTTCATTGTTTCCTTCGACAGATTTAATTCTGGCAAGACAATATGATAATCTCATTAGCTCTTTTGCTAAATTGTCAATTGATACACCCTTAATGTAGATTTCATCAAATTTCTTTAATGCCGATTCTGAATCACCTAAAAAAATTAATTCAAATAGGTCNATTAAAAGTTTCTTNTCNGCCAAACCAAGTACCTGTCTTATAGTCTCAGGATTAATTTGATTNCCTGTTACCAAGACATTATCCAAAATGGACAATGAATCACGTAAAGATCCCTCAGAGGATTCAGCAATTAAATCCGCTGAATTACTGTCTAAACTAAACCCTTCCTTTTTCGCTACAACCACCAAATGTTGTGAAATCATAGAAGTGTTCAGTCTTTTAAGTTGAAACTTTTGGCATCTAGACAAAATAGTAGCTGGAATTTTGTTTGTTTCAGTTGTAGCAAAAATAAAAATTACNTCTGATGGCGGTTCCTCAAGNGTTTTCAAAAGTGCGTTAAAAGCAGCCTTAGAAAGCATATGTATTTCATCAATTATATAAATTTTTTTTTTAGAACTTAAGGGTTTATAATTTATATTTTCAATAATTTCTCGTACATCTGATACTCCTGTTCTACTGGCAGCATCAATTTCNACAACGTCTACATTTGTTTCACTTTCAATAGAGTTGCATGAACNGCATTCCTGGCAAGGTTCACAATTTTTCTTTTCAGATTCACAGTTAACAATTTTCGCAAGAATTCTTGCCAAAGAAGTTTTTCCAGTACCTCGTGTGCCTGAGAACAAAAAAGCATGACCCAATCTTTTAAGTTCTATTGAACCTTTTATAATTTCAACGGTCTCTTCTTGACCAAGAATATCTTCTAATTTTTTTGGTCTATACTTTCTAGCTAATACTATGTAGTTTTCATTTTTTTTCATGATTCTTAAGGAGTTGAAATTTAACCCACCGTCTCTCGCTACGGCTGCTACCTTTCAGTCCTGACCGGATTTACGACATAGATGTCTAAACTCAACTCCCAAATTAAATTAACATTTAATTGATGAATTTTAAATATATTATTACTTTCTAAAATCTGAAGCCTCATAATAACCTAAAATTTTTACCCGCGTAGAGAAATTCTTCAAAATATTTGTTGCCTTCAAAAAATTTTTTTTTTTGGGATGACACTCTACATCGATTAGAAAAGAAAATTGCTTGAAATCTTTATTGACAAAAAAACTTTCAAGTCTTGTTAAATTAATTTTGTTTAATGCAAATCCACCTAGTGCATTGAATAAGGCTGCTGGGGAATTTTTTGTATTGAATACAATTGTTGTTATTACTCTTTTATGAACTTCAACTTTAATACTATCCTTTGCAAAAACCAAAAATCTTGTAATGTTATTAATATGATCTGAAAAACGAGATTTTAGTATTTTAAGATTATAAATATCAGAGGCCAACTTTGAAGANATAGCTGCAATTGAACTATCTCTTGATTTTGAAACAAATTCTGCTGCACCTGCNGTATCTAAATAATTAATTGGTTGAANCTTCAATTTTTGAATATTTTTTTTGCATTGGGATAAGGCATGTACATGACTGTAAACTTTTTTTATTTTTTTAATAGATGATGTTTCTATTCCTAATAAATAATGTTGTATTTTGAAGTAATGTTCTGCAACAATTTTTAAATCAATATCTTCAAGTAGAAAATGCATATCAGCAACTCGTCCAGCAATATTGTTTTCAACTGGAATAAAAGCAAAGTCAGTTAAGCCTTTTTTAACCGAGGATAATGCTTGTTCGAATGTTNCACAGGGTANAGTNTCAAANGNAGGNAAAAATTTTTTACATGCAAGNTCGGAATAAGCNCCATANATNCCTTGAAANGATATTNTTTTTTTCATAATTTNCTTNTAAANAATTTTCTTATCTNTTTTAAATCACTNNNGGTNTCTACGCTTGGNGGATTATATNTNACTTTCNCAATACTTATATTTATCGAATTATCAAGNGCCCTCATTTGCTCAAGTTTTCTTGANATCTCATTNNTNGAAGGCTNAAGATTCACAAANTTNTCTAAAATTTTTGGANTATAAACATATATNCCNATATGGTGAAATAAATCTTTTNTTTTTGATNTTCGAATGAANTCAAGAGCTTTCCCAANACCNTCANCNGTCCATTTTACNTTTGATTTTACAACATTNAAATCGTTTAACTCATNGTCNTCAAGTTCACAAACAGCTGTTCCTATCTGTGTTTTNTTNTCATTAAATAAGTCNATTGTTTTNAATAAAAGTTCNTTTCTGAAATAAGGTAAATCACCCTGNAGATTTATAACCANATTAAAATCCNNTTTTCTTTTTTTGTATGCTTCATACACTCTATCAGTACCGCTTTTATGATTAATACTAGTCATTATTGAGTTAATTTTGAAATTTTTACAAATATTAAGAATTTTTTTACTATCCGTTGCCACAACAACTTCTCCTACGCCTACTCTTTTTGCTTTATTAGCCACTATCACTATCATCGGAATACCCAGTATTTTTCTCAGCAGTTTATTTGATAGTCTAGTTGATTTGAGTCTGGCAGGAATAACTATTAGAATTTTCTTATTTTTAAATTTTTTTATCACAATTCTTTTTTATTATATTAATATATCAAAAAAGAAANAATCTATTATATGTACAAATATTTTTTATCAATTATCTTTATTCTTGCTATTTTTCAAAGTTTTAGACTTTTTGATGAGAGTTTTTTTAACGCAAAGGAAATAAAAAAATCTTATAATATTATCAGTATTTCACAAAGTTTTGAGGAGTATCAGTCNAAAAAAGACACTTTGAAAGAAGTAGTTGATATTGAAGAAATGTTGAAGATTGTTAATATTAGAAATTGTAAAAGATTATTTAATAAATATTCAAGTTGTCATGATGTTTCGTCTAAGAGAAAAATTAAAGTTGGACCGCCGATTTGGAAGTTTGCAGGACGAGAATTACCAAAAATCGAGGGGGTTAAATACTCCAACAATTTAAAAAACTTTGATGAAATTTGGNATTATGACGAATTTTTTTATTTTATTGAGGCTCCAAAAAAATACATTTCTGGAACAAAAATAAACCTCGGAGGAATTCCCAATGAAGTTGACAGAGCAGACTTAATTGCGTATCAATCATCTTTGAAATGACAAAAGATTCTGAAAAATTTTTAAACTTTGCAATGTCATTTACGGATCAAAGTGGCGAAATACTAAAAAATAATTTTTTTGGAAAATTTGATGTTGAGAAAAAAAGTGATGGGACGCTTGTAACCAATATTGATAAAGAAATAGAAGAAAAATTTAGAAAANTTTTAAAAAAGGAATTCCCAGATCACGGTGTTATTGGAGAGGAATTTGGGAAGTATAAAACAGACTCAGAATTTGTTTGGGTTATTGACCCGCTTGATGGTACGCATAGTTTTATTTCTGGAAAACCCTTATTTGGAACACTAATTTGCTGTATGCGAAAGGAAAAACCAGTTTTAGGTATTGTTGATATTCCAATACAAAAACAAAGGTGGTTTGGAGGAGAAAGTTTAGGTGTTAAACAAAATAATAGAACTTGCAAAAATGGTAAACATAAAAAAGAGTTTGAAAATTTAATTGTATCATCTACATCTTTTTTCATGTTTGATGATAGAGAACAATCAAAAATAAAAAAAATTTATAATCAAGTAAGATTCCCAGTTTTTGGGAATGATTGTTATTCTTACGGTTTACTCCTATCTGAGAAGATTGATTTAATAATCGAAGCCAATATGAAGCCTTGGGATTACCTAGCCCAAGTAGCACTAATTATTGAATTTGGAGGGTTTATAACTGACTGGGATGGAAATAAATTAAACTTAAATTCGGATGGGAAAGTAATTGCTTCACTAGATGAAAAACACCATAAAAAACTTATACAATTATTAAAATAAAAATGATGATAAATAAGTCCATTCTTTTCTTAGCTTTTATGATCCTTTTTGTTTTTTTCGATTTAAATAGCAAGGACCAATCAACTTATCAACATGGCATTGCCATGCATGGTGATTTAAAGTATAAAAAAGGTTTTTCCAAATTTGATTATGCAAGTGACAATGCTGTCAAAGGAGGAGAAATTAAACTCTCATCCATCGGAACCTTTGATAATCTTAATCCATATATTCTTAAAGGTGTTAGTGCATGGCAGGTAGCTTATCTATTTGAAACTTTAATGAAATCTTCATTTGATGAGCCTTTTAGTCAATATGGCCTGATAGCAGAGGGAGTCAAGGTTCCATCAGATAGATCATGGGTAAAATTTAAAATTCGTTCTCAAGCAAGATTTTCTGACGGGTCAAAAATAACTCCAGACGATGTTATCTTTTCGTTTAATATTCTAACCTCAAAGGGTCATCCAATTTATAAGACTTATTACGGCCAAGTAGATAAAGTTTTTGCAACTAGTGAAAATGAAGTTAAATTTACGTTTAAAGGTGAACCAAATCCCGAATTACCTTTAATAATTGGATATCAGCTACCTATTTTCTCAAAAAAGTATTGGAGGAATCGAGAGTTTGACAAAACAACTTTGGAGCCCCCTCTTGGAAGTGGTCCGTATTTGGTATCAAATATCAAACCTGGAAGAAGCATTACTCTTAAAAAAAATCCTGATTACTGGGGAGAAAACATTAATGTAAACACAGGGAGATTTAACTTTGATACAATACATACAGATTTTTACAGAGATGAAACTGTAGCTTTAGAGGCTTTTAAATCAGGGGCATACGATTTTAAGCAAGAAAATTCTTCAAAAAATTGGGCTACAGCGTATAACTTTGGAGCTGTTAAAGAAGGAAAGGTTAATGTTGAAGAAATTAAATACTTCCGGCCGAGTGGAATGCAGGGATTTGCTTTTAATATGAGGAAGCCAATTTTTCAAAATAAAAACGTAAGAAAAGCTTTAACATATTCATTTGATTTTGAATGGTCAAATAGAAACTTATTTTATGGTGCATATACAAGAACAAAAAGCTTTTTTGATAATTCAGAACTCTCGTCTCAAAATTTGCCAAGTAAAGATGAATTAATCATTCTTGAAAAATACAGGGGAAAGATTCCAGATGAGATCTTTACTTCAATCTTTTCTCCTCCAAATACAAATAGCGAAAATGGTCTAAGAAAAAATCTAAGATTGGCTAGAAGATTATTGAAAGAACAGGGATGGATTATAAAAGATGATATTTTAATAAATAAAAATACCGGAGAAGTGTTTGAATTTGAAATTCTTCTTAGATCACCTCTTTTTGAGAGAATTGTCCTACCTATGAAACGAAATCTAAAAAAATTAGGAATCAATGTGTCAATTAGAACGGTTCAAGATGATTCCCAGTATATCAGACGTCTTGAAAGTTTCGATTATGATATGATTGTAGTTAATTATGGTTCTATAATTTCACCAGGTAATGAACAGAAAAATTATTGGAGCTCAACTACTGCAAATCAAAAGGGTAGTCCCAACTATATGGGAGTACAAAATTCTGTAATAGATGAAATAATTGATCAACTTATAAGTTCTAAGTCCAGAGAGGAATTGGTAACCTACACAAAAGTCTTGGATAGAATTTTGCTTTTTAATTATTATCTTATTCCACAATTTCACATCGGTCATTATAGAGTTGCTTACTGGGACAAACTTAGTAGACCAAGCGTTTCACCAAAATACGACCTTGGTTTTGATTTCTGGTGGTATGATCCAAATAAAGCAGAGAATATTGGAAATATTACAATTCCTGAAAATGAAAAGAATGTTCAACAAAACAAATCAATTTATTATTTGCTAATACTTTTTTTGTTATTTATTTTATGGAGAACTAAGAAGAAAAATAGCCAATGATAAATTATATTATAAAAAGACTTTTTCTTATCGTTCCAACTTTATTTGGAATATTGGCGGTTAATTTTCTAATAATTCAGGCTGCACCAGGCGGGCCAGTTGAGAAAGCAATTGCACAGATTAAGGGTACAGAAGTATCAGTAACAGAACGGTTCACCTCATCAGGAGGAGAACAGTCGTCTAGCATTGACGGTAACAGAAACTTTAATGTAACAGAAAATAAATATAGAGGTTCTCAAGGAATTGATCCTGATTTGATCAAAGAACTAGAAAAACAATATGGTTTTGACAAACCTCCTCTCCAAAGGTTTATTGAAATGCTTCAAAATTATCTTTTCTTTGATTTTGGAGATAGTTTCTACAAAGATAAAAGTGTTATTGCTTTAATTTTAGAAAAACTTCCTGTATCAATTTCTCTTGGTTTATGGACAACTCTTTTAGTATACTTAATATCAATACCACTAGGAATAAAGAAGGCAGTAAAAGATGGAACTAAATTTGATATTTATTCATCATCATTAATTATAGTGGGTTATGCTGTTCCAGGATTTCTGTTTGCTATCTTTCTTATTGTCATTTTTGCTGGCGGAAGTTACTTAGATATTTTTCCACTTAGAGGATTGGTTTCAGATAATTGGAATGAACTCCCCTTTTTTAAAAAAGTTTTTGACTACTTTTGGCATTTGGCACTTCCAGTTTTGGCAATGGTGATTGGGGGATTTGCAAGTTTAACAATGTTAACTAAGAATTCCTTCTTAGATGAAATTAATAAACAATATGTTTTAACTGCTAGAGCTAAAGGAGTTAGTGAGAAAAAAGTTCTATATGGTCATGTTTTTAGAAATGCAATGCTAATTGTCATTTCTGGTTTTCCAGCAGCATTCATTAATATTCTTTTTACATCCTCTTTATTAATAGAAGTAATCTTTTCATTAGATGGGCTTGGTCTGTTAGGGTTTGAAGCTGCATTAGGAAGGGATTATCCGGTTGTGTTCGGAAGTTTATATATTTTTACATTAATTGGTTTAATATTAAGACTGATAAGTGATCTAACCTATGTGTTAATTGACCCTAGAATTGATTTTGAAAGTAGATGAAACTTATGGACTTATCCCCGTTAACAATTCGAAGATTAAAGAATTTTAGAAGTAATAAGAGAGGTTTTTATTCAGCTTTGATTTTTTGTATCTTATTTGTTATTTCCGTTTTTGCTGAATTTATTGCAAATGACAAACCTATTTTTGTTGTATTTGAAAAAAAAATATATTTTCCTGTTTTTGAAAAAATTTCAGAGAGTTTTTATGGAGGCGAATTTGAAACCGAAGCTGATTATAAAGATCCTTTTGTTGAGCAACTAATAAATAGTGGTGGATTTTATATAATGCCTTTGATTGAGTATTCGTTTGATACAATCAATTACGATTTAAAGGTGCCATCTCCATCTCCTCCAACTTTTGAAAATTTATTGGGGACCGATGATCAAGGAAGGGATGTTTTAGCACGACTGATATATGGTTTTAGAATATCAGTTTTTTTTGGCCTAATTCTTACTTTTTTATCGAGTATTATCGGGATTTTAATAGGTGGAATACAAGGATTTTATGGTGGAAAAATTGATTTATTTGGTCAGAGATTTATTGAAATATGGTCAGGTTTACCCGTTTTATACTTATTAATAATAATTTCTAGTTTTATTGAGCCGAGCTTTTGGGTTCTCTTATTTATAATGCTTTTGTTTAGTTGGATGTCACTTGAGGGAGTGGTTAGAGCTGAATTTTTAAGAGCTAGAAACTTTGAGTATGTTAAAGCAGCTAAAGCACTTGGTGTAAAGAATGTTAAACTAATGTTCAAACATGTACTTCCAAATGCAATGGTCGCAACCTTAACATTGATGCCGTTTATTCTATCTGGTTCAATAGCAACACTCACATCACTTGATTTTTTAGGTTTTGGTTTGCCGCCCGGTTCACCATCACTAGGCGAAATGGTTTCTCAGGGTAAGGCAAACCTCCAAGCACCCTGGCTGGGACTTTCTGCTTTTATAACATTATCGCTTCAACTAAGCTTACTAGTATTTATTGGCGAAGCAGTAAGGGATGCATTCGACCCTAGAAAAGTAATTTAGAATGAAAAGTATTCTTAAAATAAAAAAACTTAATGTATCTTTCCAATTTAATGGACAAACTGTAAATGCAGTTAAAAACAGCGAGTTTGATATTATTAAAGGAGAATGTTTAGCGATTGTAGGAGAAAGTGGTTCAGGTAAATCTGTGACCGCGTTAACAATTATGAGATTACTTAAGTCCACATCGCAATTAAAAATATCTGGAAATATTATTTTTCAAAAGAAAAATTTGTTGAAAGTCGATGAATTTGAGCTACAAGAAATTAGAGGAAAAAAAATATCTATAATTTTCCAAGAACCTATGACGTCGCTTAACCCGTTGCATACAATAGAAAAACAGATTTCAGAATGTTTTGAACTAAATAATATTTCCAATAAGTTAAGATGCATTAACCTGCTAAATGAAGTAGGAATTGAAAATCCAGAACAAAAAATGATGCATTATCCTCATCAACTTTCTGGAGGACAAAGGCAAAGGGTAATGATTGCTATGGCAATTGCCAATAAGCCTGACCTGCTAATAGCAGATGAACCAACGACAGCTCTAGATGTCACAATCCAAAAGCAGATCCTAGATTTGTTAAATAATTTAAGAAGGAAATATAAGATGTCTCTGTTGTTAATCACACATGATTTGGCAATAGTAAAAAAAATTGCTGATAGAGTTTGTGTTATGGAGAAAGGAGTTGTTGTTGAGAAAAANAAGACATCTATGATTTTTAATAAACCCAATCATAANTATACAAAAAAACTAATAAACTCGGAACCACGTGAGAAGAAATTTAAAAAAAGAAATAAAGAAATTATTTTATCAGTNNGTGATCTTAATGTTTNTTATAANAATAGTAGCGGGGGGATCTTCAAAAAAAAAAATNATGATTTTCATGCAGTAAAAAATCTTAGTTTTGANTTAGTTAGAGGAGAAACTCTTGGAATTGTCGGTGAAAGTGGGTCAGGAAAAAGTTCAATTGCTCAAGCATTAATAAAATTANTATCATCAAGTGGTAATATTTTTTNCAAAAANAAAAAANTTTCANATCTNCATGAGAAAGAATTTAGATTGTATCGAAAAAACATACAAATAATATTNCAAGATCCATTTGCTTCACTAAGTCCCAGATTNACNATTCAAGATATTGTAATTGAGGGTCTTGANGTACATTACAAAGAAAAAACAAAAAAAGAAATGATAGAACTAACANAAAAAATTATGAATGATGTTGGTCTTGATTCGTCAATGCTGTCAAGATATCCTCATGAATTTTCTGGAGGACAACGTCAGCGAATTGCAATTGCTAGGGCTCTCATTTTAAATCCAGAATTAATCATTTTAGANGAACCAACAAGTGCATTAGATATGACTGTCCAGTCACAGATAGTCGAACTACTTTTAAATCTTCAGGAACAGAAAAATCTTACATATATATTCATAAGTCATGATTTGAAGATCATTAGAGCTTTATCTGATAAAATAATGGTAATGAAGTCTGGGAAAATTATTGAGTTTGAGGATAAAAAAACAATTTTTACAAAACCAAACAACAAATATACCAAACGTTTGTTAGATTCGGCTTTTCTTTAAGTTTTTTTTATTAATTCTAGTAGAGCTCTGATTCCCATAGCCTCTCCGCCTTCATANTTATTAAAACTGTTTGCTTTTGTCCACGCCATAAGATCAATATGAATCCATGGTATATCTTTAACAAATTTTTTCAAAAACAAGGCTGCAGTTATAGCTCCTCCAAACATGCTGTTACCAATATTTTTAAAGTCGGCATGTGGAGAATTCAATTGATCATTGTAGTTTTCCCACAATGGCAATTGCCAAAGTGGATCTCCAACTTCTATGGATAACTCAATTAACTTTGTTGCCAACTTTTCGTTATTACAAAAAAAACTAGGGACTTCAACTCCCATTGCAACACGAGAGGCACCCGTTAAAGTTGCCATATCAATAATTAGGTCTGGCTTGTTTTCACTGGCATAAGTAATAGCATCTGCCAAAATCAATCGCCCNTCAGCATCTGTGTCACCTATTTCAACATAACTTCCTTCTCTACTTTTTATTATATCTGAAGGTCTAATCGATTTTTTTGATATCGAATTCTCTACAAGACAGAGTAATAACCTCAAATCAATATCGATTTCAAAATCGCTTACTAATTTTGCTAGGCCAATACAATTAGCCGCTCCTCCCATGTCTTTTTTCATTAATGACATACCTGCACCTGTTTTAATATTTAGACCACCAGTGTCAAAAGAAACACCTTTCCCAATAATAAAAACTTTTTTTTTTCTTTTTTTACCTTTTTTATTTTTTAAATTAAATTCGCAAAAAATCGGCTTTTTTTTATTTTCAGCACCTTTGCCAACTGCTGAGATTAGAGGAAAATTTTTTTCTAGATTTTTATCATCAACAAAATTAGAAACAGAAAATTTTTTCAATAATTTTTTAGCAGAGAGATAAATTTCATTTGGGCCTAAAATATTTGCAGGTGTATTTATTAGATCTCTAACAAAAAAATATGAATCACTTATTAATTTAATTTCATGTTCTTTTGTATGATGGATTCTCGAGTTAGATTTTTTTTTCTTTTGTGACTTATAATTTTGAAAACTGTATTTAGCTAAATGCCAGCCCAAAAAAAAATTTTTAATTTCTGATTCTTTGCATCCAAAATATTCAACAAAGAAATCACCAGCTTTACATTTATTACTTACTGCAGTCCCAACTAATAATAATTTATAGTTTTTTTGAAGTTTATCTAGACCTGATATGGCTGATAAATCGATTATGATTTTTTTTTCGGATATAAATAATGAGTATGAGGAGTACTCTTCAAACGTTATATTTTTAAATTTTTTCGGAATCTGTTTTGGTGAAAAGAAAATTTGAATAGGTATTTTTTTTATTTGATTTCTTTTACTTGTCATTATTTTATAAGAAATATATATTCACTCATTATAAAGCAAAAAGAAAAGAGGACCTATGAATTTATTCCTAAATATTAAGATTTCTATAATAACAGCCTTATCTGTTATCCTGTTTCCATTACTCATTTCAGCCGCTGATGTTTCAAATGGNCCAACATCTCTTGATATGATTTTTAGTCCCGTGGGTTTTTTTTGTATCATAATTTTCATAATTGCATANGGATTTGTTATGGCTGAAGAGTTTTCACATTTCAGAAAGTCTAAACCAGTTATTTTAGCTGCAACAATAATTTGGGTTGTAATTGCCTATGTTGCTTCACAAGATCCNTCTATTTCCNCTAAATGGGCAGAAACACAATTCAGGCATGTGGTTTTGGAGTTTGCTGAATTATTTTTTTTCTTATTTGTAGCCATGGCTTATGTTAATTCTTTGACTGAAAGAAGAATGTTTGATGCCTTGTGTTCTTGGTTATCCAATAACGATTTTAGTTATAAAAAAATATTTTTAATATCAGGTGTAATTGCCTTTTTTCTATCTCCTATTGCTGATAACTTAACAACAGCTCTAATTTTGGGGACTGTGGTAATGGTTGCAGGAAGAGGAAATAAAAAGTTTATAGTTCCAGGGCTTATAAATATTGTTGTTGCTGCCAATGCCGGTGGGGCATTTTCTCCCTTTGGCGATATTACGACATTGATGGTTTGGCAACGAGGGTTCGTATCTTTCTTCGACTTTTTTAATATTTTTGTTCCATCTGTTGTCAATTACGTTATTCCAGCAACCATAATGTATTTTGCAATACCTGATGAAGTTCCCAAGGGAGACGGTAAGAAGGTTGAAATTCTTCCTGGAGGAAAGGTAATTGCATTTTTAGGGATTCTTACTATTACTTTGACAGTTACAGGTCACAACGTTCTTCACATGCCACCGATTCTTGGGATGATGTTTGGGCTAGGGATGCTTGGAACTTATGGATACTTCCTAAAAACAAGATCCTCTAATAAGAATAAATTTGATATTTTTGTTATTACAGGTAGAGCCGAGTGGGATACCCTCCTTTTCTTCTATGGGATTTTAGTAGCTGTTGGAGGACTGGCTTCCTTAGGTTACTTAAAGCTAATTTCTGATGACATGTACATGACTCTAGGAGCAACATATGCTAATATTTTAGTGGGCATACTATCGGCGATTATTGACAATATTCCTATTGTTTATGCGGTTTTAACTGCTCATCCAGCAATGGACATGGGGCAATGGCTATTAATTACACTTACAGCTGGAGTTGGGGGATCTCTCTTATCAATTGGTTCGGCAGCTGGAGTTGCTTTGATGGGTCAAGCAAGAGGAGTATATACATTTTTTGCTCATCTTAAATGGTCTTGGGCAATTTTACTTGGATATGCTGCATGCATAGTAGTTCACATTTGGATGAATCAAGAACTTTTTGATCTAGTACCTTTAGAAAGATGATAACTATTGAATAAATATTTTATGGTTAAATCTGCCTTAATTACTATTGAATAGATTTTTAAAATTTACCTATTGAAAAATCTTAAGATTACAAAATTTCATTCATCAATTAATAGGATTTTTTAATTGGCAGATTAGTAACATTTGCAGGTTTGTCTTTTTGCTATGTCATAATCTTAAAATTTTNATTGTATAAGGAAACGTANAACTTAAATTAAAATCTAATTCTGACACCTGAAAACATTGTTAATGGTTGTCCTGGTGCCACAAATGTTCCACTACCCCCAGTTCCATCAACCTCGTTTTCAGCTAGNATTCCTCCAGTTTCGTAATTCACATCAAAAATATTTCTAGCCTCAAAGAAAAATACAAAACTTTTATATGCATCTTGTTCTACATAATAATCTATTGAAACATTTGTTAAAAGGTAACTTGGCACATATAAACCTGAATTGTTACTTTCATCTCCTCTGTAAAATTGTCTTGAGTTATATTCAAAATCAAGACCCAGATTCCAGTTAGATGATGGTTTGTGTCCTATTCCAAATCTTGCAATATGAGGAGAAATCCCAGGAATATTGTCACCTGGTTTCATATGAATTTGATATTTTTCATATGCAGATGCAGATGCGACACTATCGTCGTCGTCAAATGGGTTGGATGGGTGACCAACACTTGAAATGTTTTGACTTGTTTTAAATATTGCGTGAACATAACCATATTTTGCAAACCATGACCATTGGTNACCCACATTGCCATTTAATGCAAATTCAGTTCCTACCCTTTGGGTATTNCCCACATTTCTAAAATATCCAGTGCCTACTCTATTTCCACCAATAAAAATTATATCATTATAGTTTCTCCCTGCGAATGCATTTACTGACCAATCAACAGAGTGATCTATCTTATTAAATTGAAATGTGTTATTCCCTCTNGCTCCAATTTCTATATTTCTGTTTACAACTTGATCGAGAGGTGGNTCGGCCTGAAAGGAGTTTGGAAGTCTNCAAGGTGAGGCTGGATCTGCACANGCCAACTCNGCAACTGATGGCGTTCTACTGGATTCTTTGTAAGATATAAANGTATTTAATCCATCGAATCTTTTTGTCAAACCGATTCCGGGGTTGATTCTATTAAAAAAATGATGACCATCAAGTGCTGTTCCGTGTTGATCATTCATCTTTAACGATGCCCAATTCCATCTGGCAGATAAGTTTAATGACGTTGTACTATTTAAATCTATTGTATTAGAACCATATAAACCGATGTTATGAGTTTTGGCCTCTAAGTTTGTTACAAATTGCTCTTCACCATCTTCGTCAGTACTTAGAAGAACGCCAGTTCCTTGAACGCCCCTATCATTTTGTAATATTGCAAGTTCAGTAGACGATCCAAAACTATTATGTGAGAAATCGTAACTTAAACCTGAAATAAAGGTATTATTTTTTTCTAATAANTCAGAATCATATGTTGATTGAAGNTTTACACCAAAGGCATTGGTCTTTGTATTAGACCTGTTAATAGCACCTATATCTTCAACTTCATTATNTTCATCAGTGCTTTTCTCTAAGCCTAATANNGCATAATTAATTTGTGCCCCAGAAATATCTAATATTTTAACACCAGTGGTATTATCCTCAAATTCCCCGCAAAGTAGATTATCAACTGTACCTGTTCCATCGAAATTATCTCCGCAATCCTTTCCCTCAAATTCGTCTCCATTATAATTCCTTCTTTCCATATGACGAAAAAACATATTTCCTTGCAAAGATAAATTATTATTGACGAAGTGGTTGCCACCAAAATTAGAATAATAATTTTTATTTCTAGTATTATCAGGGTGTGTGTAGACAGCATCCCTGCCTTCAAGATCCATAAGTGAAAGTGGAGCGGCACCGTTACCATTCAAGTCAGTGTAAGCCTGACCAATATTAGCAAACAATTCTGTGTTGTCATCACGATANCTAATATCACTGTAAAAAGTTTCGAGACTNGAAACTGAATGATCTCTAAAACCCTTATCATAGTTATAATTGGCTCCAAAGTATACTGCNTAATTACCAAAACTTTTTCCATACTCTAAGATCTCATTAGTTCTGCTATGAGTTCCACCTGATGCTTGAATATTTCCACCTTGAAAATCAAATCCATTTTTCATTTGCATTGAAATAGCNCCTCCAATTGCGTTTTGGCCAAAAACTGGGTCTCCGCCTGGAAATAATTGCATAGATTGTATCGCAAAATCAGGAACTAAGTCCCATTGAACAACTTCTCCGAAAGANTCATTAANTCTCATNCCATTTTGATAAATTGCCAATGCNTGAGCAGTTCCAAGCAAAGGGCCNGCNACNTATCCTCTAAAGTTAATATCNTTTTGCATAGGAGAACTNTTAAGATTAGAAATTGAAAGTCCAGCAGCTTTTTTNTTTAAAGTATCGGTAATAGANAGATTTTTCTTNTCGCTTANGTCACTTTCTGAAATNGTTTGTATNTTGGATGGAACTCTATCTAATCTNATTCCAGAACCTTGAACAGGTGATACCGATATGATATCTACGTCNGGAGCTACNTACAGATTATCCTGNGAATATANTGATANAGNTACTAAAAATGATAAAANCNAANATAAAAAACAAAGCCNANNCANAAATCCCCCTTTAAATNAATNGTCTTGANATNNTATANTATANTTAAATNGAACTNCAGTCATNANAATTATGTTTGGNTTAAAATCTTTTTTTAAAAAAAATGAAACAGATGTTAACAGTCTTGATGATAGTACAAAGAATTACCTCATAGCTTCTATTTTAATTGAGTGCGCTAAGGGAGATAATAACTTCTCCGCTGATGAAAAAACTCATATAAAAAGTATTTTCTTAAACAAACTAAAGTTAAATTCAGAACAAATAGAAACAATTTTTGACAGAGCGTTAGCTGATACAAAAGACAACATTGAACTCTACAGCCTTGTAAAAGAAATAAGAGAAGAGTTTGATCAAGATGAAATCCTAAAAATTTTCCAGTACATGTGGGAAATAATGTTGATTGATCAAAAGATAGACGACTTTGAATCAGCTCTTATGAGAACGGCAGCTGG
Organism: Rickettsiales bacterium; assembly: GCA_002711625.1. Lineage (GTDB taxonomy): Bacteria > Pseudomonadota > Alphaproteobacteria > Methylaequorales > Methylaequoraceae. The sequence goes on from PARR01000044.1 coordinate 26,635, forward strand.
GTTATTTCACATTTCTGGTAAGCAATCAGCCGAGGCAAAGAAAGCTGCAGAAGAATCTATTAAGAATCAAAATTAAGTTTAAATTTATTTCTTTGTATTTCCTTCCTTTTTGAAACAAAAACCTTTCTATGTTTAATAGATTTATTTCTGACCCTCTTTCTCCACAATTTAAAACTTGAAGGTTTTAAATTTGCACGCATGAAAGAAATTACTTCTTTTTCTGATTTACCAGTTTTTTCGAAAATTTCTTCGAAAGTAATCCTGTCTGCCCAGCCAGCCCATATAAGCCAGTCAGGGTCATTAATTTTAGGCTCCTTATTTTTGACTTTTGTTTGAGGAAACATACTCTTTTTCATTTTATTTTTTTAAATATGCACTTTTAACATCTAATCTTGCATCAAAATCTTTTCCGTATGCAACAAAAGCAATTGATTTTATATCAGACGGCATAAATCTAGAAGGTTGATAAAAATTAGACTTTTTAAAATCACTAAGTTTTAAAATTATTTTTTTCCACTTTTCACTAACACTAAATTTACCAGTATAAAACTGCCAAGGGAGAATTGTCATTCTTGTTCTTATATGAATGAAATATGTTTCAGGATTTCCACGCACATTAATTTCAATAAGAGAAAAATCATCATTTTCTATATTCATAGCTGAGCGAAATTGAATAAAACCTCCGTTGTTTTCTGTACTCACATTTCCTTCTAATCTAATAAATGGAAAATTATCGAAAAAAAACTGAAGGGTTCCAGTTGATTTGCCACCCATAACTTTATCTGTAATGAGTTCCCATTTAGAAGACGTATCACCCTTATTTTGATTAAAACCGATTAGATCCATACTTTTTGTTTCACTTCCTATGAGGAGTGAAAGCGTTAAAAATAGAAATTTTAAGGAGTTCATAAACCTAAATTAATAGGGTTTGAGGATTTACCACCTAAATAGGTTTTAAATCACAAGCTGATGTTTTCCCGTCTTTTGTTTCAGTAGAGAAAGTAATTTTTTGCCCTTCATTTAAAATACCTAGACCTGATTTTTCAACCGCTGTTATATGGACAAAAACATCTTTACCACCATCTTCAGGTTCAATAAAGCCATAACCTTTTTTTTTATTAAACCATTTGACTGTACCGTTCATTTGTTAGCCTTTCGTTAATAGTTATTATATAAGCATTAATTTAATAATAAACACCCTTATTTATCCAAGATTTATAAAAAACCAAAAATTAATTTTGGCAGTAAAATTTTAGACTTTAAAGTGCCTCTAGCAAACTCATATAATTTCATTATACTACTTTATTAAGTAAAATAACAATATTTTAATTAATGAACAAAAGCTTAATAACTAATATCATTTCACTATTAATTGTCTTTTATGGCCTTTATTCCCCTGTTTATTCGGCTGAAATATTTATGGCTGGTTTATTCGCTTTGTCTGGTGGAATAACAAATTGGTTGGCTATTCATATGTTATTTGAAAAAGTTCCTTTTTTATATGGATCCGGTGTAATAACTGAAAGATTTAAAGATTTTAAATCAGGTATAAGAGAACTTATTCTCGAAGAGTTTTTTAATAAAGATACAGTAAAAGATTTTTTGAGTAAAAAGCCAATAGAATCGATTTCAGAAAATTTAGATGATGAATTAATTTTTTCTAAAATAATTGAAGCAATACGAGAGTCCTCTCTTGGTTCAATGGTTGATATGCTTGGAGGCGAAAAATCTCTAGAACCCATTCGTAAACCTATTAAAAACAAAATTGTTGAAATAATACAAGATTTAGGTTCATCAATTAATGAAGAAAAAGTTGATTACTCCTCTGAAATGATATCGAAAATTGAGCAATTAATTGATAAAAGATTAGATGAACTCAGCCCTGAAGAAATAAAAAATATAATTGAGAAAATTATAAAAAAACATTTAGGTTGGTTGGTAGTGTGGGGCGGGGTATTCGGATTCCTAATTGGAAGTTTTCTCGGAATTGTTGGAAATATAAATTGAAAAAAATATTCAAATTTTATAATTCATATTCAAAATTACCAAAAAGTTTTTATGAGAAAACAATACCTAGACCAGTTAAAGATCCAACTTTGATCTATGTTAATGAGGATTTGCTGAATTTCCTAAACCTTGATGCAAAATTTATGAAATCAATCCAAGCTCAATCAGTATTCTCTGGAAATAGAATTCCTTCGGGTGCCGAACCTATTTCATTGGCTTATGCCGGTCATCAATTTGGTCATTTTGTACCTGTACTTGGGGATGGACGGGCTATTTTGCTGGGAGAAATCTACGCATCAGATAAAACAAAAAAAGATGTTCAACTTAAAGGGTCAGGACAAACAGTTTTCTCAAGAAATGGAGATGGAAGAGCTCCACTAGGTGCAATATTACGTGAGTATTTGATTAGTGAGGCACTACATTTCCTTGATATTCCGAGTACAAGAGTTTTGACGGTTGTAAATTCTGGTGAATACATTAAACGTCAGGTTCTTACTAAATCTGGTATTCTTACAAGAATATCCTCAGGTCATGTAAGAGTAG
>PARR01000045.1 GCA_002711625.1 Rickettsiales bacterium
AACATACTCATTAAATATTGGTTGCAAAGGAGAGCCTTGAACGCTTGAAACACTTATTATGAATTCGATACTTAAGCTCTGAAACTCCAACTCTAATTGACCTTTACCGCTTATGTCTAACTCGGGTGTCTAACATTTACTATTTAAGATTCTCTGTAAATTTTCGCCTGAGACTAATGACAAAAACATCTATGTGTGTAACTCAATATTTAATTTATTTTAATTTAAGAGTTCTCTGAAACCCCTACTCTCTGAAGGTCTTATGGTAGCGGAGGAGGGACTTGAACCCCCGACACGCGGATTATGATTCCGCTGCTCTAACCACCTGAGCTACTCCGCCATTTTGATAAAATCATCTAAAATAATATAACAAAAAAAATAGCTTAAAAAAAACAAGTTTCAAGTAAGTAATTAAATAATTTTGAAAAACTAGCAATTAAAAAAGAATTTTTTTGCATCTGTCCATTAAAATTAATTATAGCTAAAGGTATTAGAATTTATTAAATTTTTTGAAATCTAGATAATATGTAAGTAGGGAATCTTATTATAAATTTCTATAATTTTAAAAATTAAATGGACAGACTAATTCTTTTCTGCAGCTACTATCCAGCCTCCACCTAATAATTTATTATTCTTATAAAAAACACAAGCTTGTCCTGGGGAAACTCCAAAGGCTGGGTTTGTTAGCTCAACAACAGCTTTATTATTTGATGTTGATAAATTTACTTTAGCTTTTATTTTTTTCTGCGATGATCTTAGTTTTATATCAACATCAGGTTTAAAGTCTGAAGATTGTCCTATTATATGTGTGTCTTTAAGGTAAATTTTATATTTTTCCAAGTCTTCTCTTTGGCCTACTTTTATTTTGTTGTCTTTTCTATTAATCTCGAGAACATAAAGTGGGTTTTGTTTCTTATTACCTTTTATACCACCTAATCCAATTCCCCTTCTCTGTCCGACTGTAAATCCATAAATACCTTCATGTTTTCCTATTACCTGGTTATCTTTATTAATAATTTTTCCATGTGTTTTTTCAGTTGAGATATTTTGTTTTATGAAGTCTTTATAATCTCCTTTTGGGACAAAACAAATATCCTGACTGTCAGGTTTATTATAATTCGCTAGACCAAATCTTTTTGCGAGTTTTCTTATTTCAGTTTTTTTGAAATTCCCCAGTGGGAATCTTAAAATATCTAGTTGTTGTTTTGTTGTAGAAAAAAGAAAATAACTCTGATCTTTATTCGCATCGGAGGCTTGGTATAGAAACGTTTTATTATTTTTTTGTGATCTTCTTACATAATGGCCAGTAACAAGAATTTCACTTTTTACAGATTTTGTAAATTTGACCAAATCTGTAAATTTTACAGTTTGATTACATCTAATGCATGGAATTGGTGTCTTACCGTCCTGATAATTATTTATAAAATCATCAATTACCTTTTCCTTGAAATTTACTTGATAATCTAATACATAGTGTTTTATTCCCAATATTTTGGCAACGTTTTGAGCCTCCTTAATGTCACTGCCGGTACAACATGTTTTACTTGATGTAACTTTTTGATTGTCGTTATAAAGTTTCATTGTTACTCCAATCACATTATATCCAGCCTCAGCCATTAGCGCAGCAGCTACAGAAGAATCTACACCACCCGACATAGCAACAACAACTCTTATGTCACCTCTTGGAAGATCATTTATTTGTCTAAATTGTTTATAATCTAACAACATTATTCTCTCTCATCTATCCAAGCCATTTGAATAGCCTCTAAAATTTTTTCACTTGAGGATTCAGGATCGTCTGAAAAATCAGGTAAATTAATTATCCAACTATGAAGGTCGGTGAATCTGAGATTTAAATTATCTTGATCAGGATAATTTTCTTCAAGTTGAATAGCTATATCTGTCACATCCGTCCACTTTAAACCCATTATTCAACCCTCATGTTTCTGGTCCCAGATGGAATAGAAACTTTCATTCCATCTAATTTTTCATCAATAATTATTTGACAACCCAGTCTTGAAGTATGTGTTAGTCCCCATGCAAGATCAAGCATGTCCTCCTCTTCCTCAGTTGGTTCAGGTAGATTGTCGAAAAACTTTTTTTCAACAACAATATGACATGTAGAACAGGCTAGTGAACCTTCACATGCTCCTTCTAGATCGATTCCATTATTATGAGCAACTTCTAATAAAGATAAGCCATTTTGCGCTTCAACCTCTTTTTCTTTACCATCAGAATCTATAAAAATAATTTTTGTCATTTTGTATCCTCAATATCTTCTAACTTTCGTCCGTGTAGATTAGAGAAGTCATACTCTATTTTTCTTTCAGCAAATTTTTTTGTACTTTCATTCAACTTCTCAGTCAAGGAATTGATTTTATCTGAATCAATATTTTCCATTAAAACACTCTCATTAAGTTTATGTACTATTTTTTTAATTATATTCAACTCTTCTTTGGAACATAATAATTCTAACTCAGTCTTTACAGAATTTATTTCATTAAGTGCTCTTTGACCTTTCATCTTAGCTTCGATTAGCATTCTTGTATTTATATCTGATTTTGCGTTAGAAATACTAGATTCTATTATTGTTCTCATTTCTGTTAATGAAAGGTCATTATTGGCTTTCACAATTATATTTCTTTCATTACCAGATAATTCATCGGTTGCTGATACAAATAAAATTCCGTCAGCATCTAGAGAAAATGTTACCAGAATTCTAGGAATGCCTGCAGGTTTAGGTTCTAAATCTTTCAGAATAAACTCACCTAAGCTTCTGTTGTCATCCTTAGTCTCACGTTCTCCCTGTAAAATATTTATTTTTATAGTAGTCTGACCATTTTCATGAGTGGTAAATGTTTGTTGTTTTACGCACGGTATAGCGCTATTCCTGGAGATAATTTTTTCCATCAATCCTCCCATTGTTTCTATTCCAAGAGATAAAGGAGTAACGTCTAAAAGTAAATTTTCGGCTCCATTAATAAGTTCATAACCATGTAATGCAGCACCTTTAGATACGACCAAATCTGGATTAATTTCATTAAAGATCTTCTTGTTAAATTTTACATTAATTTTTTCTGAAACTCTTCGAAGCCTTGTTGAGCCTCCTACCATTATAATTCCATCCATTTTTTTTAAATTTATTTCACAATCTTGTATTAATTGTTCAGAAATAACAATAGTTTTATCAATCAATTCATCAACACATGAATTAATTATATTTCTGGATAAACATACTTTCTTTTTTATCCCTGATAATTCTATTTCAAATTCTAGTTCATTATTATCACCAAATTTTTCTTTAATTTTTCTAATTTTTAAGGTGAATTCCGATTTAGTAGGTTCATCTAGTGTATTAAAAGAGACATCAAAGAATTCTCTAGAGATGAATTCAGAAATTAAATAATCAAAATCATCTCCACCTAAATTTACATCTCCACCTGTGCCAATTACTTTAAAAATTCCGTCAGACAATTGGAGAATTGAAACGTCAAATGTTCCTCCACCTAAGTCATACACTAAATAAATACCCCTCTTTTTTTTTTCTAGTCCATAAGCAAAGGCAGCCGCAGTAGGTTCATTTATTAGTCTTTTTATGTTAAATCCTGCCATAAATGCCGAACGCATAATGCCTGATCTTGCTTTTTCATCGTAATATGCAGGTACGGTTAGAACACAATTGTAATTATTGTTATCAAGATAATTATCGCAACAAATTTTTAAATGTATAAAAATCTCCTTTGCAACTTCTACAGCAGATATTGGTAAGTTATCATGATTTTTAAATTCTTTTTTGTTAAACTCTTTAGTAAATTTTCTTTTTATAGAGCTGATTTTTTTTGAGTAATCACTAAAATTCAAAACATCATTTCCCACAGAAATCTTGCTTTTTCCAAAATGTACTACGGATGGAATTAAAATTTTTTTTGACTGATCATAAATAAATTCAACTTTATTCTTAATTTTTATTGAACAAACCGAATTAGTTGTACCAAAATCAATGCCAATACAAAGAGTTTGGTCGGTTTTTTGGCTGTCTGGCTCACTAATTGTTAAAAGATTCATCGGTTCAAATTTTTTTTAGATTGTCATTAAGTTTTTCTAAGTAAGATAATTTAACATTAAATTTGTGAACTTTTTCCAAATTTTTTAATGAAAAATTTTTTTTAATTTCTAAAAGGGTATTGTCAACTTCCTCTGAAATTTCTTTGCTAATAATTTCTTTATCATTGTCGCTATCACACATTAAACACTTATTTTGAAGCTCCATAATTTCTCCAAGTATCGTTTTATCATCAAATGACTGTTTTTCATTATCAAATTTAAATTTGAATAATTTCAATAAGAAATTTATTCTTTTAACATTATTTTTTAAAGTATCGTAGGCATTATTAACCTCTGATGACACTTTTATTGAGTAACTTTTCTCTTTCTCAGATGAGTTAAAGAATTTATCAGGATGAACTTTGGTCTGAAGCTCTAGTAACTTCTCATCAAGATCTTTTTCGTCAATTTCAATGTCATAGTTTAATTGAAAAAGGTCGAAGGGATTCCAATTGGTTGGTTGCTGAATCGCATTGCAAACTTCACAGAAGATTTCTAACTTAGTAATGCTTCTATTACAGTTCCAGCATTTAGAACTGTAAATCATATCTAACTCAGGTTAGACATGAAAAGACTCACCGCAACCACATCTACCTTTTTCATTTGGATTGTTAAATATAAATCCAGATTCGAGGTTGTTTTCCTCATAATCCATTTCTGTACCAATAAGGAAGAATGACGCCTTAGGATCAACATAAAGGCTAATATCATCTACCCTAATAAGTTCGTCTTGTCCAACGATTTCGTCAACATACTCGAGTGTGTAAGACAAGCCTGAGCATCCTCTAGTTTTAACACTTATACGAATGCCTTTCGACTGTTTGCCTCGACTATTTAAAAGTTTTTTTAAGTGCCCCACAGCAAGAGGTGTCACTTTAATCATTTATCGTTTTTGTCCTTGTAGTCAGCAATAGCTGCTTTTATAGCATCTTCAGCTAAAATAGAACAGTGAATTTTGACCGGTGGTAGAGCCAAATGGTTGGCTATTTCGGTGTTTTTTATATCACCAGCTTCGTCAATGCTCTTACCTTTAACCCATTCTGTAATTAAAGAACTTGATGCAATAGCAGAACCACAACCAAATGTTTTAAATTTCGCATCTTCAATAACACCAGATTCGCTAACCTTAATCTGTAATTTCATAACATCTCCACAAGCTGGTGCACCTACCAAACCAGTTCCAACGTCTTTTGAGTCTTTATCCATAGAACCGACATTCTTCGGTTTTTCATAATGTTCTAATAATGTTTTACTATAAGCCATAATAGTTATATCCTTTCATTTATTATCAGTGATGAGCCCACTTTATTTTACTAATATCAACCCCTTCTTGTGCCATCTCCCAAAGAGGACTAAGATTTCTGAGTCTTTTAACCTCACTAACAATATTACTTACTGCAGTTTTTACATCATTTTCTGATGTAAATCTACCAATTCCTATTCTTAAGCTAGTATGAGCTAGCTCTTCTTCAACACCAAGAGCCTTAAGCACATAAGAAGGTTCAAGTGAGGCTGACGTGCATGCTGAACCAGAAGAGACAGCAAGATTCTTAATGCCCATCATTAGTGATTCACCTTCTACGTAAGCAAAGCTTAAGTTAAGATTCCCTGGAACTCTCTGAGATTCAGAACCATTTATAAATATTTCGGCACATTCGGACCTAATTCCATCTAAAAACATCTTACTTAGTTTTTTAAGTTTATTATTCTCTTCAACCATTTCATCTGAGTAAATTCTGCACGCCTCGCCTAGACCAACGCAAAGAGCTGGCGATAAAGTTCCAGAACGCATGCCTCTTTCTTGACCGCCTCCACTCATCATCGCAGCTATTCTTACTCTAGGTTTTCTTCTTACAAATAAAACACCAATTCCTTTAGGACCATAGATCTTGTGGCCTGATATACTCATTAAATCAATATTCATTTTGTTTACATCTATGTCAATTTTGCCAATTGCCTGTGCACAATCAGTGTGAAAAAAAACGTTATTTTTTCTGCATATTTGTCCAATTTTTTCTAGAGGCTGTATAACTCCAATTTCATTATGAACCCCCATTATAGAAACTAATAAGGTATTTTCAGTAATAGAATTTTCTAAATCGTTTAAATCGATTAAGCCATCTTCTCCAACTTTTAAATACGTAACGTCGAAACCTTTTTCAGATAAATGCCTACAGGATTCTAAAACACATTTATGTTCTGTTACACATGATATGATGTGCTTTTTTTTATCTCCATAAAAATCTGCCACACCTTTTATTGCTAAATTATTTGATTCTGTTGCACCTGAGGTAAATATTATTTCTTTAGGGTTTGCTTTAATCAATTTAGCTACGTTTTCCCTTGCAACCTCAACAGCTTCTTCTGCTTCCCAACCGTAGGAATGATTTCTAGAATGAGGGTTTCCAAATACCTCACCAAAATAAGGTAGCATTTTCTCAAGAACTCTAGGATCAAGAGGAGTTGTTGCCTGATAATCAAAATAAATACTTTTTGTCATAATATATCCCCCACTATGCAGCTTTTGCCTTATATATGTCAATTATTTCTTTAAGTTTATTCATAAATATAGATAGTTCATTTTTTTTGGATTTCCACCCCCAACTCACTCTAATTGTATTATTGTATATTTGCTCCGAATAATTCATAGATTTTACAACATGTGATTCTGTTTTTATTTTAGATGAACAGGACGAGCCTGAGCTTATATAAATTCCTTCAACATCCATTGGAAAAATAATACTTTCAGATTGTATGCCAGGAATACAGAATTGTGTCACATTACCTACTCTCGATTGACCTTTGCCAAAAATTATTGCTTTGGAGTAAGCTTTAATTATTCTATTTTCAAGTTCATTTTGCCAGCCAAATATTGTTTTCATTATTTTGTCATATGATTTCTTTTTTGTTAAATCTAAAGCGTGATTAAATCCAGAAATCAAAGGAGTATTAATTGTTCCGGATCTAATTCCTAATTCCTGTTCTCCTCCTTGTAAAAAACTATCTATAGAAATGTTATTGTTGAAGATTAGGGCTGCTACTCCAATGGGTCCGCCAAATTTATGACCTGATAAAGTTAAAGCGTCAATGCCTAAATTATTAAAATCAATGTCAATTTTACCGATAGCTTGAGCTCCATCACAATGAATTAGACCTCCATATTTTTTTACAATTGAAACTATTTTATCAATAGGTTGAATTATCCCATTTTCGTTGTTAACAAGCATAACTGAGATAAGAAACTTTTTTTTGTTAATTTTTTTTAATTGCCTTTCAAGATGAGAAAGTTCAATGATTCCATTATTATCAACGGGTATAAATCTGAAATCATTTCTGGATTCCAAGACTGAGGCATGTTCAGAAGGTAAGGTAAAAAAATAATCAATATCTTTTACTTTTTTTAGTAGAACATTATTTGATTCAGTACCAGATGAAGTAAATATTATTTTGCAATTAGGAGCGTTAAAGTGATCTAAAAAATTTTGTCTGCATTTATCGACGACAGTATCTAATTTCTTTCCTTTAGTATGAATTGCTGAAGGGTTTCCATAATCTTTCATTTGAGTACTTATTATTTCTATTACTTCTTTAAAAACTGGTGCATTCGCATTGTAATCTAAATAAATCATAGTTCACTTTCATTCTTTATATTTCCTTTTTTTTTTATATATTTTTTGTAAATATTGTCATTCTTCTTCAAAATGTTCTGCATTTTTTCAAGTTTTTCGCTTAATTCGTGAATTTCTTTAAAAAGAGCATGAATACTTTTCTTATTTGGGTCATCTATTTTTCCATCACCAATACCATAAGGATTAAAATCTTTAGATTTAGATATTGAATCCAGCTTTCTTGCAGGAATACCAACATACGTAACATTATCTGGTACATTCGATAAAACAACTGCGTTAGCACCAATTCTAGCATTATTTCCAACAAAAACTGGACCGAGAACCTGAGCACCTGAGCCTATTATAACATTGTCTCCAATTGTTGGATGACGTTTTACGTTTCTTTGTGAACTAGAATTAATTGCAGGCGATATTCCACCTAAGGTAGTGTGTTGATAAAGTGTTACATTTTTCCCGATTTCGCAGGTTTCACCTACCACTAAGCCCGAGCCGTGATCAATAAAAAGTCCTTCACCAATTTTTGCAGCAGGGTGGATTTCAACCGAAGAAATAATTCTACCAATATTACTTAAAAATCTAGCAATGAATTTTAGTTTTATATTCCACAAAATATTGCAAACTCTGTATAAAAAAATTGCATGAAATCCAGAGTAAGTAAAAATTATTTCGAAATAGTTTCTAGCAGCGGGATCCCGCATTTTAGCGGCCCTCAAATCAGTAGTGATAAGCGCCAACAAATTTTTTGACATATCTAATGTTATATAATATATGTACTAATTAATATATCCTATTGAAATAGTCAAGTTATCTATGCCAGAAGTTTTGCTTAACGGACCAGTTGGAAGATTGGAAGCCNGATACACCCACAACAATACCAAGCANTCTCCATCTGTTTTGATTCTTCATGCACACCCAGGGCATGGNGGAAACATGAATAACCCNCTTAGTCTTAAACTTCACAAACTNTTTTCAGATCTTGGTTTTTCTAGTCTAAGATTTAATTTTAGNGGCGTAGGAAAATCNGATGGGGAACATGATGGAAGCGAAGGAGAACTAGCGGACTCAGCAATTGCTNTAGATTGGCTTCAATCACAAAATAGCGAATCAAAAAAATTTTGGATATGCGGAATATCTTTTGGAGCTTGGGTAGGCATGCAACTTTTAATGAGACGGCCTGAAATACCAAAATTTGTTTTAATCAGCCCTCCAGCAGGNAAATATGATTTTAATTTTTTAGCNCCNTGTCCAGCATCGGGNGTNGTAATTTCAGGAGAGAAAGATTCTTTNATCGAAGTAGATTCGGTTAANACAATAGTTAAAAAATTAAATCAACAAAAAAGNATAACAGTTAGACANGACGTTTTNAAAGGTTGTGATCATTTTTTTTCCNCAATGGAGAACTTAGTTCTTGAAANGGTNAAAAAATATCTNTTAGAAAATTAATTTTCNGGTGAAATNAGAGTNCCACAAATAGTATTTTTTTTTACCCCAGTAGTTGAATTGAATGAAGAANTTAGGTTAATAAAAGTCCTTATAGAAATGTAGGCAAAGGCTTGAGATTCAATAAAAGAAGAATCATAACCAAAATTTTCTGCTGTGAAAATTTTATTTTCATCCAAAAGTTTTTTTAAGTCATTCATTANTGTTTTATTTTTTGAACCACCNCCACATATAATAAATCTTTCAGGGGATTTAGGAATATGTTTTTCAGAATTTTTAATTGAATAAGCAGTAAAATATGTCAGNGTTCTTAATATATCAGTATGAGAAGCTTTTCTTTCTTTNATAAAATCCTCAACCTTAAAGTAAAAATTATCATATGAGATTGGGACCGAATAATTTAGAAAAGGTTTTTTTTTCCATTCATTAAGTAAACCCTTTAAAATCTTTCCTTTTTTTGACAATTTACCTTCATAGTCAAAATCTTTTCCAAACTTATTTTTACAGTANTTATCTATCAACACATTTCCAGGACCAATATCAGAAGAAATTAGCTTTCTACCTTCAATGTAGGTAAAATTAGAAATTCCTCCAATGTTTATTACCATAGTAGATAAACTTTTATGTTTGAATATAGCTTTATGAAAAATTGGCACCAATGGGGCCCCTTGTCCACCATTTAGAATATCTCTTTGTCTAAAATCACACACAATAGGTTTCTTAAATTTCATTGCNAGTTTTTTTGAATCTCCAATTTGTATAGAAATTTTTTCAAATGGATTATGATAAATTGTATTTCCATGGAGACCAATCAAATCAATATCTTTTAAATGAATTGGACATTCCNCAAAAAACATAAGTAATTTGTCTATGAGAACATTCGTAAAGTACAAATTTAGCTCAAGATATAATTTTTTTTTGTAGATATAATTTTTTAAATTAAAGTACTTTATAGTTTTACTAATTTTCTCTTTGATGATTTTATCAAATTTATAGTATTGGTTATAAATGATTTTAACTGTTGATTTTCCATCAGACATTATAAGTGACATGTCTAATCCATCAATAGATGAACCACTCATTATTCCTAGTGAATAAAAATTTTTTTTTTTTCATTTTTTTTCATATTATAGTAATTTTATAAAATCATGAGTGAAAATTTTTTTGATTATATAAAATCTAGAGGATTCATTCATCAATGTACTAATGNAACTGTCCTCAAAAATGATCTTTCAAAAAAAATGATGACCGGCTATATTGGTTTTGACTGTACTGCTGAAAGCCTGCATGTCGGTTCATTGCTCCCAATAATGCTTTTAAAAACCTTTCAAAAATTCAATCATAAGCCTATCATTCTTATTGGGGGAGGAACTACATTAATTGGAGATCCATCAGGAAAAGATGAAACTAGAAANATAATTAATGAAGATACAATCAAAAAAAATAAAGAAAAATTAAAATTGATTTTTGAAAAATATATAGATTTTGATCCCAAAAAAAAAAAATTCAGCAATTATCGTTGACAACTATGATTGGCTTGAAGGGTTAAAGTATATATCTTTTCTAAGAAAAGTCGGAAAAAGCTTTTCTGTAAATAAAATGCTGAATTTAGATTCTGTAAAACAGCGCTTACACAGAGAGCAAAATCTTAGTTTTCTAGAATTTAATTATTCAATANTTCAATCTTACGATTTTCTTGAACTTTTCAAAAATTATAATTGTAAAATTCAATTTGGTGGGTCTGATCAGTGGGGAAATATTGTATCTGGTATAGATTTGATAAGAAAAGAGGAAAAAGAAGAAGTTTTTGGGTTAACTACACCTCTTCTTACTACTTCTACAGGAAGTAAGATGGGAAAAACAGCNGATGGTGCTATTTGGCTAAGTTCAGATAAACTTAAACCATTTGATTTCTGGCAGTACTGGAGGAATACAGCAGACGAGGACGTTATCAAATTCCTTTATCTTTTTACAGAAATTAAAAAACAGGATTTAATTACATACAAACAAAAAGTAGGTTCTGAAATTAATAATCTAAANATTATGCTGGCTAACGAAGTTACTGCAATGTGTCACTCTTTAGATGATGCAAAAAAATCTGAAAACGAAGCAAAAAAAATTATTTCTAGTAAAAAGTTTGATTATGGTTTAATTAATTCTTCCGAAAAAAAAATTTTAGTTGAGTTATCAANGATCAACAANGGCTTCTCTTTAAAGGAAGCACTTATACAGTTGAAGTTAACTTCTTCATCAAGCGAATCTAAAAGGATGATTTCTCAAGGAGCAGTAAAAATTAATGATACTCAGATAAATGAAAAAGATTTTAAAATCACAAAAGAATTGTTCATAACTGAGAATAATATAAATTTTTATTTAATTATATATATTGGAAAAAAAAAATTTGGGTTTATTGAACTAATCACCTAANAAATTTTTGATTAAATTAGGGACAAATACTGATATTGGGTTAAAAGAAATTTTGATTTCTTGTTCAATTGTTTCAACTTCAAAATTTGCNCCTATTAATCCCTCTTCTGGAGAACCAGCTGTAATTATATCACCCACAATTGGAAATTTCGTAATTAATGTGTTTATTGTGTAGGCTGGAATTATTGATCCTTTTGCNTCAAAAANATCAGTTTTAAGATCAAGATTAGCATCTAACTGAATACCGAGCTCACTTCCTTTTATCAACGTATCATTAATTTGTAATTTATTGTTGTTGAAAATATAATTTCCCTTCAAATCTTCGAAAAAAATTCCACCATCTTTGAGTTTTTGTAATAAACCTTTAAGAGAAAAAAGGGTTAAAAAATCAGTAATAAAAGGACCATCATTTAACACAAAATCATTCAATGTAATATCACCCATAAAATTTATGTCATCGTATTGTTTTTTACCATTGATTTTAAGTTTTCCTAATTTTGTATTTAAATTATAGTTAAAAATTCTTGCCAAACTACTTGCATTATTTGATTCTAAAGAAAATACCATTTCCTTATTAATTTCCTCTAAAAAAATCTTATGTTCGTCTTTTTTATTTATTAACAAAACTTCTAAAAAACTAAAAAAGTTATTTTTTTTTTCCAATCTAAATAGAGGGTTCAAAAAAGTNGAATTATCTAATACTAGTTCATTTACATCTAAAGTTATTTTAAGATTATTTATTTCATTGAGGTTTCTCTCCTTAAATTTAATTTTTGGAATTACTATTCTGTTTCCATGTATTGACAATTCTTTGATTTTATCTTTATGCTTCATACTTACTTTGAAGTCTTGAATTGGGCTTTGAAAATGAGATATTTCAAAATTCATAACAGAACCATCTTTATAATTATAATTCATTTCAAAATTTAAATCAGAAGATTTTACATCTACAAATCCATTAAAAAGATTATTATTTGGGTTCAAAATAAATCTTAATTTACCTTCTTTGAAATCTAATTTTTTTCCTAGTGCTTCAGACTCAACTACAAGTTTATTTAATTCCCCAACTGCATCTATTTTTACTTTGTTTCCATCAAAATTTTTATAGGAAAAACTAATTGGAATTTGTCCATCTATATGACCTATATTTAATTCGTAAAATGTATTTATATCCTTGGCATCTAGAAAAATATTACCTTTTATAGAATCTATGTATTTCCCATTTTCGACTTCCTGATTTCCTCTAAACTCAATTTTTGAGTTCATTAAGTTACCAGTACCCCTGTAATTTACCTCAGTATTCTTTATGTCTAATTCAAGTAGAAGTTTGTCTAAAGAAATATTTTCATATACATTATTCAATGAGTTTGAAGCAATTTTAACATCTGATCGATAAATTATTTCATCAGATTTTAAATCCAACAGAAGTGGAAAAAGTAAACTCAAATTTATTTTAGTCTTTCCCTCTAGATTTTTAATCTTCGCATAACTCTCTTTGTTAATCGGTGAATTATTTAGATATTTAGTAACATTCAAGTGCTCGCCAATAATTTCAAGTTTTACATCACCTTTTTCTTGATTTGTATCAAGATCGTATAATTTTACTTCTCCATTATTTAGTCTAAGTTTTTCAGATCCCCCGCCTCTAATATTAAACAAAATTTCACCAAATTTAATTTCTGCTTCCCCAGTTATACTTTTTACTTTTGGCATCTCCTCCATGTATATTATTTCAGTGTTACTAAAATCAAAGTTTCCTTTGATTTCTTTAGCTATCAATTCACTACCTTTTATTTCTCTTTCTAATTCTAAATTAAAGTAAAAATTTTCTATAAGCCCAGATGAATTATTTAACATCCATTCATAAATAGGTTTTTTAAAATTATTCGGCCATATTTTTAACAGACTGTTAACATCTATTTTGTCAACTTTTACAAAAACATTAGGGGAGTAACTTTTTTTAGTGTCAATAAGAGTACCTAATGAGAACATTGAATTTAAATGTTTAAGATCTAAAGAAAGGCCAATTTTGTCATCTAAGAAATCTCCAGATATCTGAGTATTATCAAAAACAACTTCCTCGAATCCAAAGAAAGTTTTATATGTTAAATTTCCGTCTACTACAAAATCAAAAAAAATTTCATTAAATTGATTGTCATTATTGATTGATAAGTTGGAATTTCCGGAAATCTTAAAATTTTCGTAATTAAAAAGGGACGGAGTATAAATTAATTTAATAAAATCGAGGCTGAAGTTTTTTAAATTAATATTTGATAATACAGTATTTTTTTTTCTCTCAATACTAAAAACTAGATAATTTTCATTTTCAGAAATCTTGGAAAAATGTCCTTTGACTGTGTTTTTTGCATATTCTAAATCAATTAGAAAGTGAGGTGATAGTTTGTTGACTGAAAATCTAATTTTTGTATTAATAATTTCAATTTTTTTAAAAACATTTAAAAAATTCAATGATTCCTTTAAATTAGTAACCCCTTTAAAATTTTTTGAAGCCTCCTGATTATTCGAATCAGAAATTTTAAGGAGAACTTCACCATCAAAAATTTTAAGCGTAGGTTGAATAAAGCTCTCTGTGAATGGAAGATTAAAATCAATGTTAATTAATATATTAGGAATGTATGATTCTTCATACACTAAATTTTCGATTAGGACTTCAAAATTTTTTGAGGTAGTGTCAAATCTTAAAAGAACGTCTCCAATTTCGTTAATTTTGAATTTTTCAAAGATTTCACTTTTTCTGTCAAAATAATCTAAAAAATTAATTTTTAACGGTTTTACAGAAATTGTCAGAACAAAAAATAATAGAACAGTTACTAAAAAAAGAAAAAAAAATGAGGTAAAAATATATAACTTTTTTAAAAAACTGTTTGTCATAAGATAATTTATATTATATCTAACAATTATCAAATCTAACTAATTTTTTTATGAATAAAGGCGAAAAACTCCCTAATATTAATCTCTTGATTGATGAAGATAAAAATATTTCAACAAATGAACTAAAAGGTAAGTTTCTCATTATTTATTTTTATCCTAAAGACGATACACCTGGATGTACAAAAGAAGCCATAGAATTTAGTTCTTTTAAAAAAGAATTCGATAAATTGGATGTCAATCTTATTGGTGTTTCCAAAGATAATATTCAAAAACATAAAAAATTTATTGAAAAAAATAACATAAATTTTCCCCTGGCATCGGATATCAATGGAACTATTTGTGATGCTTTTGGTGTCTGGATAGAAAAATCAATGTATGGAAAAAAATACATGGGCATTGAAAGGTCAACTTTTTTATTTGATAAGAATCTTTGTCTTCTAAATTCTTGGAGAAATGTTAAAGTTAAAGGACATGTTGAAGATGTATTCACATTTTTGACTAAATCAATTTTATAAGCTGAGACTCTAGAAATTCATGAATCTTTCCATTTAAAACAGAATTTATATCAGAAACTTCTTTGTTTGTTCTATGGTCTTTAACCATTCTGTAAGGTTGCATTACATAAGACCTAATCTGACTTCCCCACCCTATATCCATTTGTTCCGATCTATTTCTTTTGCTTTCCTCATCCTCTTTAGCTAATTCGATTTCGTATAACTTAGATTTAAGTATATCAAGTGCAATGGTTTTGTTTCTGTGTTGAGACCTGCTGTTCTGGCATTGAACTTTGATTTTTGTGGGTAAATGAGTTATTCTGACTGCGCTGTCAGTTTTGTTGACATGCTGTCCGCCTGCTCCTGATGCTCTGAAAGTGTCAATTCTTATATCTTTATCGCTTATTATAATGTTTACTGAGTTGTCTATCTCGGGATAGCATGAAACTGAAGCAAAACTTGTATGTCTTCTAGATTGTGAATCAAATGGTGAAATTCTTACCAACCTATGGACTCCGCTTTCTAACTTGAGCCAGCCATAAGAATTTTGACCACTTATCCTGAATGTTACCGACTTAATGCCAGCTTCTTCTCCAACACTTTGATCAATTAATTCTACTTTGAAGTTTTTTGACTCAGCCCATTTTGAATACATTCTTAATAACATTTCAGCCCAATCCTGTGATTCTATACCCCCAGCTCCGGCATGAATTTCTATCAGTGCATTTTTAGAATCAGCTTTACCTGACATTAAAGTTTCTAAATACAATAAATTTAATTTTGATTCGATATCTATTAATTCATACTCAAGTTCAGAAATTAATTCATCATCATTGTTATTCCGAGATAATTTTATAAGTTCAATTGTATCAAGATAATTTTGCTCAAATTTATTAAAAGAATCGAGAAATTTTATAAAATAATTTTTCTTTTTTAATTCTTGATTCATATCTTCGAAATTATTCCAATTATCTTGGTTTTCTAATTTTTTTTCAATCTCCAATAAATTTTCATTAATTTTTTTCTTTTCAAACAAACCCCCTTAGGTTTTCCAATAAAACCTTAATTCTATTTGAAATGTTATTAATATCTATTTTCATCAATAAAAACCCCTCAAATTATTTTTATTATCCCTAAGATTGAACTCATCAAAACTAAAAGAACTTTTAAATGCCTCGGTTATAAAGTTTTTGTCGCTTGGATTTCCACTTAATAGATCAACATTTATAAATTTGATTGTTTCTGGGATATGAAATGGTTTTGGATTTTTTTCTACATTAGCCTCTAACATGAAGTTTTGAAAAATTGGTGCAGCAACTTTTGACCCTGTTTCTGTTTTTCCAAGCGACTTTGGTTCATCAAATCCAACAAAAACACCTACAGTTATCTCAGAATTGAAACCGATAAACCAGGCATCTTGATTTTCATTAGTGGTTCCGGTTTTACCAGCAACTTGAAAGTTAAAATTGTTAATATTTTTTGCTGTACCTCTATCAATTACACCCATCAAAAAAGATGTCATTTGATATGCAGATTCTCTAGAGAAAACTCTTTCGCTTTTATTTTCAATTTTAGGAAAATCTTTATCACTAATTTGCAAAGAGTCTAGATTGGTCTCAAAATCTAGGGTGCAACCTTTACACTTATTACTTTCTCTTTTGTATATGAAATTTCCGTCATTATCTTGAATAGCGTCAATCATAGCTGGATTTACCTTAATTCCACCGTTCGCAATGCTTGCATAAGCTGCTGTTATTTTAAGTAAAGAGCTTTCTAATGAACCAAGAGAACTAGAAATTAAATACGGAAAATTGTTATAAATCTCGAGTTTTTTTGACAGAGCTGCGATCTTATCAAGTCCAAGCTGATCTGCAAGCCTAATTGTCATTAAATTTCTCGATTTTTCTATTCCCATTCTAATTGTACTTAATCCATAGAATTTGTCACCGTAATTTGTTGGTCTCCAGGTTCCATCAATTGAAAGATCTTCAATAACAAAAGGTGCATCTAAGATTTTATTTACAGGTGAATAACCATTTTCAAGAGCAGCCAAATATACAAAAGGTTTAAAAGATGATCCCAGTTGTCTTCTTGCTTGTACTGCCCTATTAAATGAAGAACTAGAATCATAACCACCAACCATAGCTAAAACTCTTCCATTATAATTATCAAGTACTATCATTGAACCATTTACCGATGGAATTTGAGTTAATTGCGGAATTGATTTGTTTTTTGTAAAATCTAATACCAAAATATCCCCAATACTAAAAGTTTCCTCTAAATTTAGGTTTTTTTTCTTAATTATTGATAAAGAACGTTTATCAAGATTAAATGTTATTCCTTTTTGAGTTAAAGTTTCAATTGAGTTTTTACTAATTTTTTTAACAAGAGCTAGCTCTGAATTGAACAGACCTTCTGGAAGTTTTATTTTTTTAAAATCTTCTATCAAACTTTTTTTATTTTTTAAATTTGTTAAAGGTCCTCTCCATCCTTTTCTTCTATCATATTCTTTTATTCCTTTCCTAAAAGCCTTTTCTGCCAAAACTTGAAGGTTTTCGTCTAGAGTTGTCATTATAGAAAGCCCACCATCATAAAGTTTTGTCTCATTAAACTTTTCAACAATTTCTCGTCTTACAGCTTCTTTAAAAAATAGTGCCTTATCATTTAAAATCTTTTTTTTTCTAACGAGAGAAATAGGTTTGTTAACCATTTTTTTATAATCATTTGTCGAAATGAAGTTTTCATTTAACAATCTTTTTAAAACCCAATTTCTTCTTTTTTCCGCTTTAATAGGATTTCTATATGGGTTATAGGTTGAGGGGGCTTTTGGCAGTGCTGCTAGTAATGCCATCTCATTTAAGTTAAGATCATTTAAAGATTTATTAAAATAATTTAAAGAAGCAGAGGACACACCATAAGAACCATTACCTAAATAAATTTCATTTAAGTATAATTCCATGATTTCTTGTTTTGTTAAGAGACTTTCAATTCTGAAAGACAATATAATTTCTCTAATTTTACGCTTATAAGAAACTTCATTGGTCAAAAGGAAATTTTTTGCAACTTGTTGTGTAATTGTAGATGCTCCTTCTAATCTTTTATTACTAAATGTATTAGAAATATTTTTATAAAAAGCCCTTAATATACCCCTGTAGTCAATCCCGTAATGATTATAAAAGTTAACATCTTCAGATACTAAAAAACATTCTATTAATTTGACAGGTATTCTTTCAATTCTTGTGAATACACGGTTTTCATTTGAGTAATCTTCTAAAAAATTTCCTTGCGAGGTATAGATTTTAGACACTAATCTTGGTTGATATGACATAAGTTTATCCAAATTGGGTAAATCTTTTCCAAAATAAAAAAAAATAAAGACTAGACAAAAAAATGCTACAAAAAAGGATATGATTCCCAACAGAAAAAAATTAGAAAGAACTTTTATCATACTTAAATTTTATATTTATTTTTTTTCTTTCCAATTAAAATATGAATTAATAGCAATAAAAATTTTATCTACCAATTTGTTTTGATATTCTTTTTGAGTTAATAGTTTAGATTCATATTTATTTGATAAATATCCCATCTCTATAAGTATAGAAGGAATATCCAAAGATTTTAAGACTGCAAAACCTGCAAATCTATGTGTTCTTTGGAGAAGATTAAGTTCATTTTCAAATTCTGTTATTAGAAAATTAGCTAGAAAACTTGATTGATTTAGGGTTTCTCGCTTTGTTAAATCAATTAGTATATTTGTAACCTCATGATTATCATCATAAAGTTCTACAGAATCAATAAAATCTGATTTATTTTCTCTTCTAGCTAGAGCCTCAGCCTCTTTATCGGATGCTGTTTCTGATAGTGTATATAGAGAAATGCCCCTAGTTCTTCTATTTTTATGATAATCAGCGTGTAATGAAATAAAAATGTCAGCATTATTTTTTTTTGCAATTTTAGTTCTTGTTCTTAATTTCAAATAAATATCTCTGTTTCTGGTTAAAATAACCTTAAAATTTTTATTTTGCTCAAACCTCTTTTTTAATAATTTAGCAACCTGCAAGGTTATATTTTTTTCCAAAATATTATTTACACCAATGGCACCAGAATCTTTTCCACCATGTCCCGGATCTATTACAACTATCTTTTTGTTAAATTTTCCAACCTGAAAGTCAATAACAATTCTTGAAAATGTATTATTCCTTTTTTTTAATAAATAAACATTAGAATTATAAAACTCATTTTTAAAATAAAGCGAAAGATCATTGTTAATTAATTCTAATTTTCGGATGTATGGGTTTTTTTTTAAAATAACATTCTCGTTTATATCTTCTTCAAACTTTATGCTAATTTTTTTAAAAGATAATGAAGTTTTGAATTTGATGTCTTGTGACAGATCTAATACAATTCTTTTATCAATCCCGTTTGAGCCAAATCTTAAATTAATTAATTCAGTAGAATTAATTTCACTACTGTAAAAAGTAATTAAAAAGTATAGAATAAATTTATGAATAGATTTCAAGTTTTTAAAAAATAAGTTATACTATATATAGTAAATTTTTAGGAAAAAAATCAATATGTTTGATTTTTTTATATGTTTGATGATTTTAAATAATTTTATAATTTCAAATTTTTATATTTTTCAAGGGATAAATTGTTATGAAAAAAAAAATGTTAATAGATTCGCAGGATCAAAGCGAAATCAGAATTGCGATTTTAGAGGAAAACAAGTTAATAGATTTCGAATCAGAGAATGTCGATAACAATAGGACAAAAGGGAATATTTATTTAGCAAAGATTGTAAGAGTTGAACCTTCCCTTCAAGCTGCTTTTGTTGACTTTGGTTTTGAAAAGCATGGTTTTCTTGCTTACAACGAGATTCACCCAGATTATTTTAAAATCCCAACCTCAGATAAAAAAAAGTTATTAGCTCAAGAGTTAGAAGCATCAAAAAATCTTCCAGTTGAGGACGAGGATGAATTTGAAAATGAAAATAATGATGCGAATCGGGACTCAAGCTCAGATATTTCAAGCAAAGACAAAAAAGGATTTCTAGATAGGTTTTTTGATTTTTTTAATTATAAACCAATTGAGGATTATCCTGCTCCAAAATTTAGAAGAAGGAAACAAACCAGCACTATGAGGAAAAACAAAAATATAATATATCATAGAAAATATAGTATTCAGGAAGTTATAAAAAGCAATCAAGTTATTCTGATACAAGTTGTTAAAGAAGAAAGAGGAAATAAAGGTGCTGCAGTTACTACAAGATTATCTCTAGCAGGTAAATATTGTGTTTTAATGCCCAATACTAATAAAGGTGGCGGTATATCCAGAAAAATTATTGATGTTAATCTAAGAAAAAAATTAAAAGATATTGTAAATAAATTAAATATTAAAAAAGGCATGGGGGTAATCATAAGAACCGCAGGAGAAAAGATGGGATTAAAAGAAATTAAAAGAGATTATAATTCTTTAATAAAGTTATGGAACGAAATCACACTTAAAACTGTCAAATCTAATGCACCATGCTTAATTCACGAAGAAGATAATTTATTAAAAAGATGTTTAAGAGATTACTTTGACGAAACTTTCACTGAAGTGATTATCAATTCTAAGAACACCTTTAGTAAGGCAAAATTGATTACTAA
>PARR01000046.1 GCA_002711625.1 Rickettsiales bacterium
CATGGCATTTGATTATGGACAAAGACATAAATTAGAACTTAAATTTGCAAGATGGCAGGCAAATTATTTTAGATGTAAAAGTTTTAAAATTTTTAAGATTGATTTGTATGGAGGTTCGGCGCTGACTGATAATATTAAGGTTCCAAATCACAGAGATGTGAATGAAATTCCCAATTCGATTCCTAATACGTATGTTCCAAGTAGAAATATCATATTCCTTTCTTTTGCATCGGGATATGCAGAATTTTTAAATATAAATCACATTTTTATAGGAGTTAATTCAGTAGATTATTCTGGCTATCCAGATTGTAGAATTGAATTTATCCAAAAATTTGAAAATTTAATTAATTTTTCAACTAAGAAAGGACTAGAAAAAAAAAAAATTTAAAATACAAACCCCACTAATTAAAATGACAAAGAAAGAAATAGTTTTGTTAGGATCTAAAAATGGTGTAAATTTTTTAAAAACATCAAGTTGCTATAATCCAAAAAAGGGTCAAATTTGTAAACAATGCGATTCTTGCTTGCTTAGAAAAAAAGGATTTGATGAGGCAAATATTAAAGATCCAAAATGGAGTGCTTAATGTATTTTGTTAAAGAAATTTTTAAATCAATTCAAGGAGAAGGTTTTTACTCTGGAAGACCAGCTACTTTTATAAGATTTACTGGCTGCAATTTGTGGAACGGGAAAATTACATCGAGAGGCAATGCTACTTGTAGTTTTTGTGATACAGATTTTGTCGGTACTAATGGGTTGAACGGTGGTGAATATAATGCAAATCAGTTAATAAAAAAAGTAAAAGAAAGTTGGAAATCGAGTTTTTGTCCCACACAAAAATTCGTAGTTCTTACTGGAGGTGAACCATTGTTACAAGTTGATCAATTTTTAGTAAATAAACTTAAAGAGAGTGGATTTGAGGTTGCAGTAGAAACAAATGGAACAGTAGAATCATCTATTAATTTTGATTGGGTTTGTGTAAGCCCAAAAGAAAATTCATCATGGAAACTAAAAAAAGGCGACGAAGTGAAAATAGTTTATCCTCAGTATAAATTCAATTTAAAAAAAATTTTGAAATTAGATTTTAAATATTTTTTTTTACAACCAATGTACAATCAAAAATCGAGAATAAATATTAATAAAACAATTGAATACTGTAAATCGCACAAGCCATGGTTTCCAAGTTTTCAAATTCATAAATCTTTAGGAATAAGTTAAATTGATAATTTATAAAAAATATTTTTTTGATGCTGCGCATTTTATGCCTGATTTTAAAGGAAATGATAAATATTCCAATCTACACGGTCATAGTTATGAGGTGACAATATTTATAAAAAAAAAGATACAATCAGGAAAAAAATGGGTTATGAATTTTGATGATTTAGACAATATAGTTGAGCCTCTATTAAAAAAACTTGATCATAAAACACTAAATAATATAAGTGGGCTTGAGCAACCAACGAGTGAAAATATAGCGAGATGGTTCTGGAAAAACATGCTTGAAAAAACATCAGATTTAGATTCTATTGAGATAATTAGACCCAGAATTGGTGGATGTATCTACAGTGGCGAATAACCTACCTTCCTGTGTATAATTGGATATCTACAGGCTTAATATAAATTCCTTTTGGAGGAGAGCTAGACTGAAAAAAAACATCGATTGGAATTCCTCCTCGAGGGTTCCAAAAAGAAGATATTCTAATCCATTTTGGTTTTACTGCTTGTTCAATTTTTTTTACAATTTTCATTGTGCAATCTTCGTGAAACGCGCCGTAATTCCGAAAAGAGAATAGAAACAATTTAAGAGATTTGCTCTCAACTATAAATTTTGATGGAACATAATCTATAATTATAATGCCAAAATCTGGTTGTGAGGTAATAGGGCAAATACTTGTAAATTCTGGAGCAGAAAATCTTATGCAATATTCGTCCTTGGGGTTAGGATTTGAAACCACATCGAGCTTGAATTGTTCAGGTGATTTCTGGTATGTCGATTCTTTGCCCAAATATTTAGTTTTTTTTATATTTTTCATGTTTTTCCAAGTAAAGTTTTTTTAATTTTTCAAAAGAATTATTGATGATTGATTCCTTTATATCAGACATCATTTTCTTATAAAATGCAATATTATGAAGACTTAATATCATCGAAGACAAAATCTCGTTACTTTTTGTTAAATGATGTATATATGAACGGGAGTATGATTTAGAGACATGACAATTTATGCTCTCATCCAGCGGTTGTTCGTCTACTGCATAAATCGTATTTCTCAAATTTATTTCACCTTCAGATGTGAATGCTCTTCCATTTCTCCCGAATCGTGTAGGTATAACGCAATCAAACATATCAACTCCCCGTTCAACGGCTTTGATAATATCTACTGGTCTTCCAACTCCCATTAAATATCTAGGTTTATTATTAGGAATAAATGGAACAGTTGATTCAATAACTTCTAACATCTTGTTATGACTTTCTCCAACAGACAGCCCTCCGATGGCGTACCCATCAAAATCTATTTCCAGTAGTTTTTCAACACACTCTCTTCTTAGAATTTTATACATACCCCCTTGAATAATACCAAATAGTTTAAATCCATCTCTTTCTTTAAATGCTTTTTTACATCTATTTGCCCAACGTAACGTCATTTCCATAGATTTTTTTGATCTTTCAAAAGTGGCAGGAAATTCTGTACATTCGTCAAGCACCATTGAGATATCTGAATTTAATTTTTCTTGAATAAGAATTGACTTTTCAGGTGACATAAAATATTTCTTCCCATCTATATGAGAAGAAAACTTAATTCCATTTTCCGAAATATTAGATAAATTTGACAAAGACCAAATTTGAAAACCTCCCGAATCTGTTAAAATTGGCCTATTCCAATTAATATATTTTTGAATTCCTCCCATTTTTCTGATAATATTTTCGCCTGGTCTCAACATTAGGTGATAAGTATTTGCTAATATAATTTGAAAATCTAGCTTTAATAAATCAGTTGGAAAAATTGCTTTCACAGTTCCAGCCGTTCCAACAGGCATAAAAATTGGAGTCTCAATTTTTCCGTGCTTCGTATTAAATGATGTGACTCTTGCATCACCACACTTTGATTGAATTTTAAAATTTTCACTCATTATTATTAAAAATCAAACAAGCATCTCCATATGAAAAAAATCTTAGTTTTTTTCTTATTGCAAACTTATATAATTCTTTGGTTTTTTTTTCGCCAATCATGGTAAAAATTATAGCTAGAAGAGTTGATTTCGGAGTGTGAAAATTTGTAATTAACCCATCTATAGAATTTATATTCCAACCAGGTTTAATAAAAATATTAGTTTCACCTTTAAAGGGATTTACCTCACCATTGTGACCTTTGCAAGCTTCAAGTAATCTTAAGACAGTTGTTCCCACAGCGATTATTTTGCCGCCTTTTTTTTTGATCTTATTGACGAGTTCTGCTGATCTTGCACTTATATAACCATACTCCTCGTGCATTTGATGGTTATTAATATTTCTCTCTCTTATTGGAATAAAAGTTCCGGCAGAAATATGTAATGTAACCTTAATAATTGAGATGCCTTTTTTTTTTATTTTTTTTAAGAGCTTGTTAGAAAAATGCAAACTTGCTGTAGGCGCTGCCACAGATCCACCATTTTTGGCTAAAATACTTTGATACGTATTTTTATCCTTTTTTTTTGGTTTTCTTAATTTTTTTATATACGGAGGTAGTGGTGCTTCTCCAAATTGGTTTAGGTAAGTTAGAAATTTTGAGTAAGTATAAGAAAAGGAAATTATAAAAAGCTTTGTTCCTTTGTATATCTTAATAGCATCAACTTTAGCAACAAAGTTTTTTGAAAATAGCAGTTTGTCATTCTCTTTAACTTTTCTTGAAGTTTTAAAAAAAGCTGACCAAATAACTTTATTTTTATTTTGCAAAAGTCTGTTCAAATTAACAGATACTTTACATCCATCTACAAATCCATCAATTCCTGCTGGTAAAACTTTTGTTTCATTAAAAATAAGAGCATCATTTGGTTGAAGAAAATCTATAATTCTTTCAAAGCTGAAGATTTTAAATTTATTTTTTTGGGAAACAACTAATTTGGATTTATCTCTAGGTTCTTTCTGATATAAAGCTATTAAATTTTTTGGTATATTAAAATCTAGTTTATCGATTAACATGAATTTATATTGTCAATGAAGTTATTTAGAAATATCTCACATTCTGAGATTTGATTTTTTCTGATAAATTCGTTGGGTTTATGAGCTTGCTTAATACTACCCGGACCACAGACAATGGTTTGAATGCCAAGTTTATGAAATACTCCAGCTTCTGTCCCAAAACTTACTGAGGTCAAGAAATTAGAATCAAGTGCCTTCATAGATATATTAATAATTTTTTTGTTACTATCAGTTTGTAAGGGAGGAAAATTATTTTTTCTTATTAGTTTCACAGAACACTTCTTATTTTTCTCTTTCATCATACTTTCAGTATTTTTTTGTAATAATTTAAGTTTTGTGTTAATTTTATCCTCACTCAATTTAGGAGTATCTCTAATTTCAAATTCCAGCGAACACTTATTAGGTATTATATTTACAGCAGTCCCTCCTGAAATGGTTCCGATATTAACAGTTGGAAAAGGAGGCTGAAAATCTTTATCATAAAAGTTTTTTTTAAATTCTTTTTGTAAATTTTTTAAACATCTTATAACCTCTCCAGAATATTCAATTGCATTTACTCCATCTTCAATAAGTGACGAATGCGATTCAATACCCATTAATAAAATTTCGTAATTTTTCTTTCCTTTGTGTTTATTAACAATTTTCATTTGTGTCGGTTCACCAACAATACAAAAACTAGGTTTAGGTTTGATTTTTTTCAAAATTGGAACTAATTTTTGAATTCCCACGCAACCAACCTCTTCATCATATGAAAAAATAAGAAATATTGGCTTTAATAATTTTTTTGTCATAATTACTGGAATCATTGACAAGACTGAGGCAATAAAACCTTTCATATCGCAAGCTCCTCTTCCAAAAAAGGTGCCATTTTTTTCAATTAAGTTAAATGGATTATTATTCCATTTTTGTCCACTTACTGGAACAACATCGGTATGACCAGAGAGAACTAGTCCACCTGGCGAATTAGGTCCTATTTGACATAAAAGGTTGAATCGTCCATCATCTCCATGAATCTTTCTGGGGTTTAATTGAAAGCTTTTTAGATATTCATATATGTAATCAATTAGTAATCTATTACTTGTTTCACTTACGGTCTGGAAAGAAACAAGTTTTGCAAATATTTGTTTAAAACTATGCATAACTAACTATCAAATTGCTCATTAATTATTCTTTCTTCCAAATCGTGACCTGGATCAAAAAGTAAATTCATATACTCTTTCTTTTCAAGTTGAATTTCAAGTTTCTTAATCTTTTCAAATTCAAGAAAATCGGCTTCAGCTCTAAGAGGTCTTCTTGATGGTTCAATTGAAGTTAAAGTAATTTTTGCATTATTATTAAGGAGTGCCCCTCTCCAACGCCTTGGTCTATATGGGCTAATTGGAGTTATTGCTAAAACTTTAGCCCCTACAGGTATAACAGGTCCACGTAGAGATAAATTATACGCGGAACTTCCAGCAGGGGTTGAAATTAAACAACCGTCACCCATAAACTCTTTTAATCTGATTTTCCCATTAATTTGTATTTTTATCTTAGCAATTTTTGGACTATTTCTTAATAAAGAAACGTCATTAAAAGCTAAACACTCATCAACTTTATTATTCAAATAAAAACATTTTATCCTAAGTGGATATAATTTAAACGAAATTGCATTGTTTAGTTTTTCCTCTAGTTTTTTTTCTGAATATTGATTCATTAAAAAACCAATATGTCCTCTATTCATACCGTATATAGGTATCTTTTTTTTTAAATATTTATGAAGAGATTCTAAAACCGTTCCATCCCCTCCAAGAGCAACGATGATTTCTGCATTTGACGGCGGTACATTCTTATACAAACTCTTTAATTTATTTAGAGACTTTTTTGCTTCAGGCTTATTTGATGAAACAAATCCAATTTTTTTTTTCAATTCTATCCTCCAGTAGTATTCATGAATCTGTTAACTGCAGAATATCCATCAATCTTAAAAAAATGTTTTTCTGGTTTTTCATAAATTCTCTTTTTTAACATATTTTCTAATTCTTCAATTCTATTATTGTTAAGATATGGTTTTATATCAAACGAACTGTCATGTCCTAAACAGCCATAAAAAATTCCACTACTTGTAATTCTTATCCTATTGCACGACTTACAAAAATTTTGTGAAATAGGGGATATAAAACCGATTTTAGAGTTTAGAAGATTAGTCTTGAAATATTTTGATGGACCATTTGTCTTAAAATTTATTGGGGTGAGACCATATTTCTTTTTAATAATATCTTTTGCTATATTTACAGGTATGAATTGTGTTTTTCTAGAGCTGTGTAGCTCTCCTACAGGCATAACTTCGATAAATGATAAAGAAAATTTATTTTTGGAACACCATAAAACAATTTTTTCAATCTCATCATCATTAAAATTTTTTAATAAAACTGTATTTATCTTAATATTCAGACCCAGTTTTTTTGCTTTCAAAATACCTTTTAATACATTATCTAAATTTCCCCCATTAGTTATGAAAAAATATTTTTCTTTAATTAAAGAATCTAATGAAACGTTAATTCTATTTACACCATAAAGAGACAGATACTCAGCATATCGATACAATTGTGTTCCATTTGTTGTAATAAAAATTTCTGAAATTTTTTCACATTGTTTTTGTTTAAATAAAAACTTTAGATAATCCAAAAAATCTTTTCGAACAAATGGTTCACCACCTGTAATTCTTATTTTATTTATTCCAATTTTGTTTAGCAGAAGTGTTATTGATTTCAGTTGTTCTAAAGATAAAAAATCAGATTTTTTATAAAAATCTGTTTTTATTGGCATACAATATTTACATCTTAAGTCACATCTATCAGTAATAGAAAGCCTAAGATAATCAACTTTTCTTCCAAAACGATCTAACATAATCTCCTAGTTATTTTAAAAAGTTATTACTATAATATAAACATTTATAGCTTTTTATTTTAATTTATTATGAAAATTAAGCCAGATTTAAATAATACAAAACTTACAAAAAAAATTTTTGGAATAAACGAAGAATTAAAAAAAAAAAAAATTAATGTAATTGAAGAACAACCACTAACTCTTTTTTTAAATGATCAAGAAATTGTTACTATGATGACAATAAATGATTATCCTAAATATTTGGCAATTGGCTATTTATTAAATCAAAATATGATTACAAAACGTACTAAAATAAGATCTGTAGATTATGAAGAGGATATTCATACTATTGTAGTACGTACAAATAAAATCACAAATTATGAAAACAAGTTAAAGAAAAAGACTATTACATCCGGTTGTGCACAAGGCACAGTTTTTGGAGATACGCTTGAAGAATTTAACAAAATAAAACTCAATACTAGTCCAAAAATAAAAATTTCGTGGATATACGAATTATCAAAAAAGATTAATCTAACTCCCAGTCTCTATCTCAAGGCAGGAGCTATCCATGGTTGTGTATTATGTAAAAAAAATCAACCATTAATTTACATGGAGGATGTTGGCAGGCACAATGCGATTGACAAAATTTTAGGTTATATGTTTGTTAATAAAATAAAATCAACTGATAAAATTTTTTACACTACGGGTCGTCTTACTAGTGAAATGATAATAAAATCTGTTCAAATGAAAATACCAGTTGTAATTTCAAGATCTGGGTTCACTGCTTGGGGTGTTGAGTTGGCTAGAAAAGCGAATCTTACTTTGATAGGAAGAGCAAGAGGAAAAAAGTTTTTTGTACTTTCTGGTGAAAAAAGAATATTAAATGAATAATAAATCTATTGCTGGATTACTTCTTGCTGGTGGTCGTTCTTCAAGAATGGGACAAAATAAATCTTTTATAAAGTTTTTTGGCAAATCAATGCTAGAAATTGTATTAGAAAAGGCATGTTTGCAGGTAGAAAATATTGCAATTAATTCTAATGAAAGAATAGATGATTTTTTTTCAAAAAAATATGAATTATTAGAGGATTGTATTCAAGGAAGATTAGGCCCACTTGTTGGGATTTTGACAGGGTTAAAATGGGCAACTAGTTTAAAAAAAAAAATTAAATTTTTGGTCATTTTCCCCGTCGATTCTCCTTTTATTCCTACAAATTTTGTAAAAACACTTGATTCAAATGCTAGTGACTTTGAAATTATTATGTCTAGATACCAAACAAGGATTCATCCTGTTTGCTCAATGTGGAACGTAAGTCTAATGAATCAACTTGAGGAGGATATAAGACACGGAACAAGAAAAATTGAAGATTTTTCCAGAAAGTGTAAAACAAAGGTAGTAAATTTTAAACAAATTGGCTATGATCCATTTTTTAATGTTAATAGAGAAGAGGATTATTTGTTAGCGAAACAAATATTTGAACAAAATTTTTTAAAAAATTCATGAGTTTTTATAACACACTTCATAAAAAAAATATTGTAGCTGGAAAAGATTTTAATAGATGGCTTGTTCCACCTGCTTCTATAGCAATTCATTTATGTATAGGTTCTGTATATGCATGGAGTATGTTTAATCCTGCACTTGTTAAAGTTTTAGGAGTGGTTACTTCATCTGGTGATGACTGGAATTTGAGTCAAGTTGTTTGGATTTTTTCAGTTGCAATTGTTAGCCTTGGTTTGGCAGCAGCGTACGCCGGGAAATGGCTTGAAGAAGTTGGGCCTAGAATGGTTGGATTTGTTGCAGCATGTTGTTGGGGTGGAGGATTTTTGATCGGTTCTCTTGGAATTTATTTACATGAATTAGGATTTCAGATATCTTTGTCTGTGCCTATGCTTGGTTCCACACCAGTAAATCTTCAAATAGGTTTATATCTCCTTTACCTTGGCTACGGTGTTATTGGAGGGATTGGTTTAGGCCTTGGATACGTTTCTCCTGTTTCCACTTTAATAAGATGGTTCCCTGACAGACGAGGCATGGCTACAGGAATGGCAATTATGGGCTTCGGAGGTGGAGCGATGGTGGCAAAACTTTCCATTGATAAGCTTTTAGCAACATTTTATAAACTACCTGAATATTTAGGTTCAGCAGATACTCTAAATCTGGTTACAGAGGGTGGAAGAAGATTTGTTGAAATCTCTGGAAATCTAACTGAAGTTGTTGTAGTTGGTGTCAATGACATAGCTAAGATGATCGTTCCTGGAGATCCAGGGGTTTACATAGTTGGAACAGGTTCTAGTGGAGCTGCCCAAACCTTCCTTTTCCTTGGTATTGTATATTTTATTGTGATGACAATTGCTGCATTTTCATACAGAGTCCCTTCTGACGATTGGACTCCAAAAGGATGGACACCACCCAAAGATTCCAAAAAGACTAAATTAATTACTAAAAACCACGTCCATATAGACCAGGCTTTAAAAACACCACAATTTTATTTTTTGTGGATTGTGTTATGTTTTAACGTTACTGCTGGCATAGGGGTAATTGGTGTAGCAAAAACTATGATGGTAGAAATTTTTAGTCCAAGTTTGCCATCAATTGTGACTGCCGGTTTTGCCGGAACATATGTATTAATGATAAGTGTATTTAATATGATAGGTAGAATTTTTTGGGCGTCGATGTCGGATTTTATAGGCAGAAAAACGACATATTTTATTTTTTTTTCCTTGGGAATTCTTTTATACATGTCAATACCTTTTACCGCAAAAGCTATAAGTATTAACCCTGTTATTGTNTATNTANTAATGTTTTATGCCGCATCAATGATTATTTTCACAATGTACGGGGGTGGTTTTGCTACTATACCAGCCTACCTTGCAGACATTTTTGGGACAAAATATGTTGGAGGTATTCATGGACGTCTTTTAACAGCCTGGTCAACTGCCGGTGTTTTAGGCCCCCTTGCAATTACTCAATTGAGACAAAATTCAATCGAAAAAGAAATTAGTGAACTTTCTTCGAAACTCTCGCCAGAAAAATTTTTGGAAGTTTACGGAGCNACAANTGACAATCTATCTGAANTNGTAAAGCAAAANACTGTAACCATATCNAANTTAATGCAATATGTACCTGAGGGTACGATCAACCCTTCTGCAACAATTTATAACACTACCATGTTTGCTATGGCCGGCTTATTAGCTATAGCATTTGTTTCAAATCTTTTAATAGGCCCCGTTAATAAAAAGCATCACATGACAGAGGAAGAACTCAAAAAATCCTAAAGAANGATTTTTAAAAAATTATGCTCTAATTTTTTCAATCTTAGCTGCACAATATTTCAACTCTGGAATTTTTCCATCAGGATCTAGAGCCTGATTGGTTAAAAGGTTAGCTGGAGCATTTTCATAGCAGAATGGCATGAATACCATTCCTTCGGGAATCATTTTATCAAACCTAACCTTAACTTTGACTTTTCCTCTTCTGGTTTTAAGAGAAACCAACTCATTCTGCTCAAAATTATAGCTTTTCATGTCATCTCTAGAGATATGAACATAAGGTTCAGGTTCAATATTATTCAATATTTTTGACCTCATCGTCATTGAACCAGTATGCCAATGTTCAAGTAGTCTTCCAGTAGTTAAAATTAATGGATAATTTCTATCTGGAGTTTCATCTGGGGAAATAAGTCTTGCAGGAACAAGTTTACCTTTTTTGTTCTTAGTTGGAAAACCTTCGCCAAAAATAACTTCATTTCCAGGTTTATCATCGCCATCACATGGATAAGTTACGGCATCTTCTTTAACTAACCTTTCCCAACTGATGTTTTTTATAGAGTCCATACAACTTCTCAGTTCGTCATAAATNTCATCAGGTCCNGNATAATTCCAGTCCAGTCCAATTTTTTTTGCTAATTGCTGGATTATCCACCAATCTTGTTTAGCTTCACCTGGGGGATTAACAGCTTTTCTGCCGAGTTGAACTCTTCTGTCAGTGTTAGTAAATGTACCTGTTTTCTCAGGAAATGCTGATGCAGGAAGAACAATATCAGCCATGTAGGCTGTTTCTGTTAAAAAAATGTCTTGAACAATTAATGTGTCAAGTCTGCAAAGAGCTTCTCTAGCGTGATTAGCATTGGGATCCGACATAGCTGGGTTTTCTCCCATTACATAAAGCCCTTTAATATCTTTTTTGTAAATTGCTTCCATAATTTCAACTACAGTTAAGCCAGGATTTGGATCAAGCTTAGAACCCCAATAGTTTTCAAAAAACTTTACATTTTTAGGATCAGTTATTGGCTGATAGTCAGGAAACACCATCGGAATAAGACCAACATCTGACGCTCCCTGAACATTATTTTGTCCTCTTAAAGGGTGAAGACCTGTTCCAGGTCGGCCAACATTACCAGTAGTAAGTGCGAGTGATATTAAACATCTAGAATTATCGGTGCCATGTATATGTTGTGAAATTCCCATACCCCAAAAAATCATGGCGGATTTGGCATTCCCAAAAAGTCTAGCTGTATCCTTAATTTCGTCTACCGAGATCCCGCAAATTGGCGACATTTCCTCGGGAGTAAAATCTTCAACATGTTTTTTTAAGTTTAAATAACCCTCGGTATTCTTTTCAATATATTGCCTATCAACAAGTCCTTCATAAATAATTACGTTGAGGATTGCATTTAAAAGAGCAACATCTTTTCCAGGCTTAAATTTAAGATGTTTTTCAGCAATTTTTGAAAGATCNTGCTCTCTTGGATCCATTATTATCAACTTCAATCCATTTTTTTTTATAGCATTTTTCATGAAGGTTGCCGCCACTGGATGATTTTGTGTTGGTCTAGCCCCAATTACTATNGCAACATCAGAATTTTTTATTTCAGACACTGGTGCTGTAACTGCCCCAGTTCCTATAGCTTCCATTAGGGCAGCAACTGAGGATGCATGACACATTCTAGTACAGTGATCAACATTATTATTTTTAAAACCAGTTCTAATNAACTTTTGNAATAAATAAGCTTCTTCATTAGACCCCTTGGCACAACCAAATCCTGCAAGGGCATTGCTTGGGTTATTATCCANAATGTTTTTTAATTTTTTTCCTGCATNCTCTAAAGCTTCATCCCATGAAACNTCTCTAAAGTGAGTAAGAGGATTTTGAGGATCTAATTTTTCATAAGGATCTTTTCTTTTCCCATCAATCCTTATCAAAGGTTTGGTAAGTCTCTCAGGATTATGAATATAATCAAATCCAAATCTTCCTTTGACACATAATCTATTTTTATTTGCTGGACCGTCTCTTCCAACAGCAGCAACAATTTTTTCATCTTTTACCTTAAAGGTTAGTTGGCATCCAACTCCGCAATATGGACAAACCGAATTTACCTCTCTGTCTGGAGCNCCCTTATTAAGTCCATTTTTGTCAAGAAGGCTTGATTCCATGAGAGCGCCCGTTGGACAAGCCTGAACACATTCTCCNCAACTAACACATGTTGAGTCTCCCATTGGATCATCAAAATCAAATATCACTTTAGATGAATGACCNCGCATTCCCATACCTATAACGTCATTTACTTGCACTTCTCGACAAGCTCTCACACAAAGATTGCAATGGATACAACTGTCCAAGTTAACTGACATAGCTTTATTTGATGTATCACCCTCAGGTATCAGATCAGTTTTTCTTTTGTCAAATCTACTATGTTCGACATTAGCCTTGTCTGCCATTTTCCAAAAATGCGAGTTAGGGTCATGCGATAAAGATTTCTTCGGTTGGTCTGTTACCAGGAGTTCTAGAACCATTTTTCTAGACATAACTGATCTNTCATCCTCTGTGTAAACTTTCATTCCTTCAGTNGGTTTTCTTATACATGAAGCTGCAAGGACTCTCTCACCGTCGATACTCACCATACACGCTCTACAGTTACCATCAGCTCTGTAGCCAGGTTTATCCGAATAACATAGATGAGGCAAAACTTTGCCAGATTTTTTTGCTACAGACCAAATCGATTCCTCTGGGTCCGCCAAAACTTCCTTATTATCAATATAAAACTTTATTTTTTCAGTCACCCGATATCCTTACTAAAATATTTAAGTGCACATTTTATTGGNTTTCCAGCTGCTTGACCAAGTCCGCAGATAGAAGCATCTCCCATCAACTTAACAAGCTCATCAAGAAGATTTTTATCCCAATTTCTTTTTTCTAATAATTTCACAGCTTTTTCGGTTCCTACCCTACAAGGTGTACATTGACCACAACTTTCATCCTCGAAAAACCTCAATAAATTTAATACTACTTTGGTTATATCATCTTTATGAGAAAAAACAACGATGGCCCCAGAACCTATGAAGCAGCCGTATTGTTCTAATGTCCCAAAATCAAGAG
Organism: Rickettsiales bacterium; assembly: GCA_002711625.1. Lineage (GTDB taxonomy): Bacteria > Pseudomonadota > Alphaproteobacteria > Methylaequorales > Methylaequoraceae. The sequence goes on from PARR01000046.1 coordinate 13,417, forward strand.
GAATATCTGCCATAGAGCTTGGCAGTAATCCACCAGATGCGCCTCCAGGCAAATATCCATAAAATTTGTGACCGTCTTCCATTCCACCGCAGTAATCGTTTATTAATTCATTCATTGTTATTCCTGCTGGAGCAATTTTAACTCCAGGGTTCTTTACTCTTCCTGAAACAGAGAAACTGTGTGGACCTTTGTGTCCATTTTTACCCTGGGAGGAAAACCAATNAGCACCCTTTTCAATTATATCTCTTATCCAAAAAACAGTTTCGATGTTATGGTTTAAGGTTGGTTTTCCAAACAATCCAACTTTAGATACAAATGGTGGTTTATGTCTTGGTAGNCCTCTTTTACCTTCAATCGATTCAATCATAGCTGATTCTTCACCACAAATATATGCTCCTGCACCTCTCCTTAAATAAACTGATGTTTGGCTATCGATAATCGAACTTTTTTTTAATTTTCTTAACTCCTCTTCCATTTTTAAACGGATTCCTGGATATTCATCTCTCATGTATATATATATNTCCTTCGCTTCAACAGCCCATGCTGCTATTAGCATTCCCTCAAAAAAACGATGAATATCATTCCCTAAATACAATTTGTCTTTAAAAGTTCCCGGTTCTCCCTCATCCCCGTTGATTGTCATAAGTCTTGGACCTTTTTCCATTCTGACAAACTTCCATTTTTGACCCGCTGGAAAACCTGCNCCTCCCATGCCCTTTAATCCTGAGTTTTGAAGCTCACTGATAACTCCCTCAACATCAAGCTCACCGTTGTAGCATTTCTTTAAAATTGTATACCCACCTTTTTTTCGGTACTCTTCAAGTGAGACTCCATTGACAACTTCAGGATGAATGTTTTTCTTTTGAATTGCATTCTCAATGGTAGAAATTGTGCATTCTCTAAGATGATGGTGCCCTACTTCACAGGCTGGAGCATGATCACACAATCCCATGCACGGCGCTCTTAGGATTCTAACATCGTTATGATGATATTTTTTTTTTAGGGTCTTTAATAGTTTATCNGAACCTTTAAGTTCGCAAGTCAAACTATCGCATACTCTAATTGTTATTTCTGGAGGAATTGGTGTATCATCGTTAATAACATCAAAATGAGCATAAAAGGTTGCAACCTCATAAGCTTCTGCGAAAGGAATTTTCATTATTTCAGACAAAGCTGCAAGATGTTTTTTTTTAATACATCTATATTTATCTTGGATCAAATGTAGGTATTCAATCAGTAAATCTCTTTTAAGAGGTAGATCTTTTATTAATTCCTTTATAGAATCAANATCATTTAGGTCGACATCTCTACCTTTTGGGTAAGGAACAAAATTCTTCTTTTTTTTTACTTTATCTAACATTTATATATTATATTATTATTTTTTTTTATATTTTAACAAAAATTTAAATCTTTTAATATTTCTTTGATTTTTAACAATAGATTTTCTTCATTNAATAAATATCCCTTAATATCTGCGTTTTTTGCACACTCAACATCTGAAGGCTTGTCACCCACCATAAAACAATAGTTTTTGTTCAAATTATATTTAATTACTGCCTCTTCTACCATTTGGGGAGATGGTTTTCTTCTAGTNAGTTTCTTTGACGGAAGTTCAGTTGAAAAAAAAAAATCATCAATGGAGGTATTTTGTTTGTTTAATTCGTTACTTATCCATGAATGTAAATTTTCAACATCTTTTTTTTCAAAAAACCCTCTTTCAACTCCAGATTGATTAGATATAATTATAATTAAAAAATTTTTAGATTTTAATAATTTAATTGCGTCGATTGCACCAGGGATCCATTCAAAATCCTGAATTTTATATAAATATCCTATGTCTTTATTTATGACTCCATCTCTGTCCAAAAAAACNGCTTTTTCAATTTTTTTAATTTTTTCTTGATTCATTTTTTTTCAGATAATAAATATATGACATTAATATTATTTTCCTAACTTATTGTACATGAAGAAAGTCAGACAAACAAAAAAAAATAATAAATACGAGCCATCAAACACTGAAAAGTTTATGAATCCTAAACAATTAAATTATTTTAAAGAGTTACTTTTAAATTGGAAGGATGAGCTTTTGAAAGATTCTTCTATAACACTTGAAAATCTTAAAGTTGATTCTACCAATAAACCTGATAATACAGATCGGGCAACAGTTGAATCAGAGCGAAGTATTGAGTTGAGAACACGTGATAGAGCAAGAAAGCTTTTAAATAAGATTAATAAGGCATTAAGAAAAATTGATGACGGGACATATGGATATTGCGAGGAAACAATGGAACCAATATCTATTGAAAGATTAAAAGCTAGACCTATCGCAACTTTATCTCTGGAAGCGCAAGAAATGCATGAAAAATTTGAGAAAGTTTACAAAGAAAAAGAATATTAATTTAAAACTTGCGTTATAACTCATAAATGCTATTTTTAAGAACATAAATAGAACATATTAATATGGACAAAATAAAAACATTAGAATCAACAATAAATCAAATTGAAAGAAACTTCGGCAAAGGTTCAGTGATGAGATTAGGAGAAAAAGGTGTAATTGACATCGAAACAATCTCATCCGGCTCTCTTAGTCTTGACATTGCATTGGGAATTGGAGGATTACCTAAAGGTAGAATTGTTGAAATTTATGGTCCAGAAAGTTCAGGAAAAACCACACTAGCTTTACACGTCATAGCTGAGGCCCAAAAAAATGGAGGCACCTGTGCATTCGTTGACGCTGAACATGCTCTTGACCCTGTGTATGCAAAAAAACTTGGAGTAAATACTGATGATATGTTGATATCACAGCCAGATTTTGGCGAACAAGCATTAGAAATTGCTGACACCCTGGTAAATTCCAGTGCCATTGATGTCTTAGTAATAGATTCTGTTGCAGCACTAGTACCAAGAGCTGAAATTGAGGGAGAAATGGGTGATTCTCATATGGGCTTGCATGCCCGGCTGATGAGTCAAGCTCTAAGAAAATTAACTGGTTCAATTTCCAAATCTAACTCTTTAGTTATTTTTATCAATCAGATTAGACAAAAAATTGGCGTCATGTTTGGAAACCCTGAAACAACTACTGGTGGGAATGCTCTTAAGTTCTATGCATCAGTTAGAATGGATATAAGAAGAATAGGGGCAATAAAGGATAGGGATGAAGTTATTGGAAATCAAACAAGAGTTAAGATAGTTAAAAATAAGTTAGCGCCTCCATTTAAAACAGTGGAATTTGATATAATGTATGGAGAAGGAATTTCAAAAACAGGTGAAATTTTAGATATGGCTTCAAAAAAAGGAATAATTGAAAAATCAGGTGCTTGGTATTCATATAAAAATGACAGGATTGGCCAAGGTAGAGAAAATGCAAAAATTTTTTTAAAAGAAAATTCTAATATCTCTGAAGAAATTGAAAATTCTCTGAGAAAGAGTATTTCTGTACCAGAGAGTGATTTAAATCAAGAAACTGATGAAACTGAATAAAACGTTTGTTGACTAATTTATGATTCTTTTCTTATAATCTATCCTGAATGAGAAAAGGCCAAAAGATATCAATTGAGATAAGGCAAAATTTTTTAGATTTCTTCAAAAAACAAGGGCATACTTTAATTCCCTCATCTTCTTTGATTCCAAAAAATGACCCTACACTACTTTTTACCAACTCAGGGATGGTTCAATTTAAAGATTGTTTTACTGGCGGAGTTAAACCATCTCACAAAAATATTGTTACCATACAAAAATGTATTAGAGCTGGTGGGAAGCATAATGATCTTGAAAATGTTGGATTTACACCAAGACATCACACTTTTTTTGAAATGTTGGGGAACTTTTCATTTGGTGATTATTTCAAAGAAGAGGCTGTAGTTTTTGCCTGGAATTTTTTAACCAAAATCCTAAAAATTAAAAAGGAAAAACTTATTGTGACAGTTTTTCATGAGGATGTAAATTGTTTTAAAATTTGGAAAAAAGTTAGCGGATTATCTGATAATAGAATTTTAAAAATTTCGTCTAATGACAACTTTTGGTCAATGGGTGAGAATGGACCATGCGGACCGTGTAGTGAAATATTTTTTGATAACGGAGAAAAAATTCCAGGAGGACTTCCTGGGACAAGAGAACAGGATGGACCAAGGTTTGTTGAAATTTGGAACCTTGTTTTCATGGAGTTTGAAAAAAATAATGGGAAATTAAGAAAATTACCTATGAAATGTGTAGATACTGGCATGGGATTAGAAAGAATTACCTCAGTACTATCAAAAACAAATAATAACTTTCAAACAGACTTATTTTTAGAAACTTTTAACAAAATATCTCAATTAACCGAGGTGGATTATTCAACAACGTTGGAGAATTCTTTTAGAATAGTTGCTGATCATATCAGGTCAATAGTGTTTCTAATGTCTGAAGGAATCCTTCCTTCAAATGAAGGAAGGGGCTATGTTTTAAGAAGAATTATTAGAAGAGCATTATTGCACTTAAGCAAAATAAGACCGAATCTTTTAATTCTCAATAGGTTAGCGGAATCCGTAATTAAAAACTTTTCTGAATTTTATCCAGAGCTTACTAAAAGTGAACTCTTCATTAAAGAAAACCTGGAGAATGAAGAAGAAAAATTCTCTACAACTTTGACAACAGGAATAAATTTACTAAATGCTGAAATTTTAAAATTAAAAAATAAAATATTTCCTGCTGAAATAGCATATAAACTGCATGATACCTATGGCTTCCCAATAGATATGACAAGTCATATTTTAAAAGAAAAAAAAATTTTACTCAATTTTGAAGAGTATAATAAAATTTCTGCAAAAAATAAATTATTACAAAGAGAGACTTGGGCAGGAAGTGGAGAAATTAAAGAGAATAAAACATTCATAGGTCTTAAAGATTTAATCCCTTCCAGCATTTTTGTTGGATACGAAAAATCTGAAGTTTCAACTAAGCTTTTATCTATAATTTCAAATAAAAGAAAATTAAAAAAAATAAGTAAAAATAATGAAAATTTGATTCTAATTTTTGAGTCTACTCCTTTTTATGCTGAATCTGGTGGACAAGTCGGTGATACAGGAACGATTTTTGATACCAAAAGGAATTTGGTGGCGAATGTAATTAATACAACAAAAGTTGATGGCAATATCTTCTTACATTTAGTTTCAAAGAATTTTTTTCCATTAACCACAGGAAATAAATATTTACTTAGTATAGATAAAATTAGAAGAAAGAATATTTCTAATAATCACTCTGCAACACATCTTTTACACGAATCCCTTAGGCGAATAGTAGGTAAGCAGGTTGCACAAAAAGGTTCTTTAGTTAATGATAAAAAATTAAGATTCGATTTTTCTTCTAGTAGACCTGTCAACAATACAGAAATTTCAAAAATTGAAAAACTGGTTAACGAATCTATAAGGATGAATTTAACAACACATATAAAAAAACAATCAACTAAAGAGGCAATTTCCCAAGGAGCAATTGCATTGTTTGGGGAAAAATACCCTGAGTTCGCACGAGTAGTCTACATTACATCAGTTGATACAGAAATACTTTCATCAATTGAACTGTGCGGAGGAACGCATGTCAAAAATACCGGCGAAATTGGTTTTTTTAAAATTATTAGTGAATCCTCAGTCGCTTCTGGAATAAGAAGAATCGAAGCAGTAACTGGAGAATATAGCAGTAAATTTTTAGATATAAAATTGCAAATTTTATCTGATGCACAAGGTGTTCTCAAAGCCACTGATGAAAATTTAATTGAAAAGATTTTAACCCTAAAAAACGAATTAAATTCTATGAAAAAAATATTTAATAAGTCCCAAATAAATTTTTCTAAAGAAAATATTATTAAACATCCCAAAATATGTTTTTATTATCAAGAAGTTGAGTGTGAATCTGGTGAATTAAAAAAATGTTGTGATGAATTAAAAAAAGAATTTAAGTCTGGAATCATAATTCTTTCTGCAATTAATAATAAAAAAATATCAGTAGTAGTTTCTATAACTAAAGACATTTCTAAAAGTTATAATGCAATAAAAATACTACAAATAATTATTAATTTTTTAGATGGAAAAGGTGGTGGTGGTAGAGAAGATCTTGCACAGGGAGGTGCAAATTTCACAAAAAAATTTCATAGTTTAAAAAAGTTCATACAGAAAAATTTAGTTTTTTAAATTTCTCAATTTATTTTCGAGTATATCTAAAAGCTCATTTGTGGTCTTCCATTTTTGATTCGGACCAACCATTAATGCGAGATCCTTAGTCATAATTCCATCTTCTAGCGTCTGAATACAAAGATGTTCGAGATTCTTAGCAAATTTCTTGAGGTCATCTTGATTATCAATATCACCACGAAACCACAATGCGCGTGTCCAAGCAAAGATAGATGCAACTGGATTAGTTGAGGTTTGTAAACCATTTTGATGTTGTCTAAAATGACTCGTTACCGTGCCGTGTGCTGCCTCAGTTTCAACTATTTTACCATCTGGAGATTGCAGAATAGAGGTCATTAGACCCAGTGAACCATATCCTTGAGCTACCAAATCAGATATCACATCACCATCATAATTTTTACATGCCCAAAGGTAACCGCCGCTCCATTTGAGAAAACAAGCGACCATATCATCAATCAATCTATGTTGATATTCAAGCCCGATCTTTTGGAAATTTTCTTGAAATTTCTTTTTATAAATATCATCAAAGATCTGTTTAAATCTTTCATCGTATTTTTGTAAGATCGTATTTTTAGTAGACAAAAAAACAGGAATTTTTTTTTTTAATGCAAAGTTAAAACAGGCATAAGCAAAATCTTCTATAGACTTATCTAAGTTAAAATAAGCTAATCCAACCCCAGGCGAATCAAACGAATGTACTTCCTGTACAATTGATTCGTTTTTTTTCCTAATTTCCAACACTAATTTTTCACCTGAATTTAGGTCAACTTCTTTGGCTTGATATATATCACCATATGCATGCCTTGCAATTATAACAGATTTATTCCAATGATTAACAATCTTTGGAACATTTTTTATAATGATTGGTTCCCTGAAAATTGTTCCATTTAAAACTTTTCGTATTGTCCCATTTGGTGATGGATATTTTTTACTTAAATTATATTCTT
>PARR01000001.1 GCA_002711625.1 Rickettsiales bacterium
TCAAAACTAATTAATTACAAAGGTATTTCAGATTCACTTGAAAAACTTTATCCTGACTTAGAGTGATCTTTCGTTCGTATCTTCTTTAGCTCTTATCCATAGTTTAAAATCAATTTTTTCCTTCATTGGCTGGGAAGAAATTTATTCAAGCTTTCCTCAGGTTATGTATTAGATTAATGGTGAGAAAGTAAGGATAATTGGTGGCAAAAATAAAAATTTTTCTACAGAATATATTTTGAAAAATGATGGATTTTTTTATTTCCCTAATAATCGTTTTTCAATAAAAAATTACAACAATGGAAAATCAAAAATTAACTCTGTCGTAGATAGTGAGTCAATAATTATCGATTTCAATAAAAAGAAAGTAATTATAACCTATATAAATTCAATTTTATTAAGGTACATGATTTTTGGTTAGTTGAGATAACAATTTCGGTAATATAATTGTACATAAAAACCTATTTTTCATTAATATTAACTTCATGAAAACTACTAACCTTATATTTTTTTGTGTTGATACTTTTTCGCTAATTATTAAATATTATTTACCTATTTTGAAAAAAAAATTAATATAACAATATGGCAGATAAATTAGGTTTATATAATAAACAGTTTGATAAGGATAGTTGTGGAGTTGGATTTATTACTAGAAAGGACGGGACCCAAACCCACCAACTCTTAAAAAAAAGCCACGAGGCACTTTGTTCTGTTCCCCATAGAGGTGGAATGTCATCTGAAGGTGTTGGGGATGGAGCAGGGATTTCAATCGACTTGTCTGAAGATTTTTTTAGCAAGATTACCTCTAAAAAGCTTGTTTTAGGTGAATTTTGTGTAGGAAACTTTTTTTTACCAAATAATACTTCATACTACAATTGCGCAGAAAAATTAATCACCAAATCTCTTAGCCAAGTTGGAATGAAGCTTATAAAATCAAGACTTATTCCGGTTAACGAAAAAATATTAAGGCCACCGGCAAGAAAATTACAACTACTGATTAAACAGTTTATATTTAAAACTCCACCAAATTCAAATTTTTCCGATTTAGAACAGATAAGCCATAAAGCATTACTAAACATTGAGTCTAAGGCATTTACTTCGAAAAACCTTGAGGGTTTGTATCCTCTTTCCTTATCAACAAGAGTCCAGGTTTTAAAAGGTAGATTGAACTCAAACGAATTGATTCCTTACTTTAAAGATTTGTCTGATCCAAAACATAAAATTCATTCTTTATTTTTTCATACGAGATTTTCAACAAATACTGACCCTCATCCATCAATGGCTCAACCGTTTAGGCTCATGGCGCACAATGGAGAATTAAATACTGACAATAAAAATAGACTATCCGAGGATGCCATCTACAAATCAAAGCAAAAGAAAATCATCAGACCGAAAGGTCAATCTGATAGCTGCAGATTTGACCAGACATTAAAAAACCGGATTTCTGAAGACGATCTTGATATAGTGTCTGCAATTGTTGGTATGATGCCTCCAGCATGGGAGAATAATAAAAATCTCTCTACTCAAGCAAGAGCTATGTTTGAGTTTTTCTCATTATATGAAGAAAAAAATGATGGACCGGCGGCAGTTGTTTTTGGAAACGGTCAAATCATAGGCTCATGTCTTGACCGACTTGGTTTACGACCATTACGAACTGTTGAAACCGACAAATACATAACAGTTATGTCAGAGGCAGGTCAGATAAAATTTCCTGAATCCAGCGTTATTGAAAGGTCAAGAATAGAAGCTGGGGGTATACTTTTCTATGATCACAACCTAAAGAAGAAATTTGATACAAAACAAACATACGAACTTTTATCACAAAAAAGAGACTATATTAAACTTCTTAAGAAGCACAGTATAAAGATTTCTGAGTTAAGAACACAAGATGAGCCCAATTCAAATGAATACAATGGTGACTTGAATAATTCCGCTCGATATGCAGCATATTACCATAACCAAGAAAGTTTAAAATTTTTAATTGATCCGATTCTAGAAAAGGGTGTAGAGAAAGTTTCTGCTATGGGATACGGAAATGCCATTAATGCATTATCACCTTCTGAAGGGGGCATGGCTAAATACTTTTCTCATAGATTTTCTCAAGTGACTAACCCTCCGTTGGACCCAATCAGGGAATCGGATGGGATGACCCTTAGAGTAGCTCTTGGGCCAAAAGTTAACATGAAGACAAAAAAAATGCCTCAAATCATTATTGAATCGCCAGTTTTATCTCTCGATGATTTAAATAAAATAAAACTACAAACTAAAACCCCAGTTTGTTCATTTGATTTCACATTTGAGCCCAATCATGACGACCCAAAAAGGAATCAGGTAGCAATTACTAACAGATTGAAAGCACTCTCGGTTGAAATAAATGAATTTGTTTATTCAAAAGGTGGCGGCATTATTGTCTTGACTGACAGAATGATAAGCTCTAACAGAGCTGCATTACCCATGATTTTAACTGTATCAGCAATTAANCAGAGNCTAATTNCAGCGGGNTTAAGATTTAAAACCTCGATTATTGTTGAAAGCGGTCAGATCTCATCNCCTCACCATGTNGCTTGTGCTCTAGGATTTGGTGGNTCAGCTATATATTCAATTTGCTCAGAAATAAGAAGTNTTGATAAATTTTNAGACCGAAATCAGGAATCTGAGAAAAACTTCCGAAAAGCATGTGAAAAATCNTTAATGAAAATAATGGGAAAAGTCGGACTTTGTACCGTAGANAGTTATTCGGGGGGNGAGTTNTTCGAACCNAATTATTTNAANACAAAAGATTCAATTTTAAAGAAGTACTTTCCAAATCTTATTTCTCCAGTTGGAGGAGTAGGATTNTCTGAAATAGCTCAGAGCATCTCTGATTGGCACAAGAAATCGACTACAATTTTAAGCGAAAAAGATATACCGATAATTGGTTTATTTAAAGAAAGAGCTGAAGGGGCCGGACACTCCTACGGCCTGACNGCAGTTAAAAACTTTTTAGAGCTTACCGAGGAGAATATTTCCTTTGAGAGAGGTTTTAATGATCACAGGGATAATATGAGATTGCTTACATTAAACAAAATGCATGACTCCTTTGGCATTAATGAAGAAGATTTTAATAGAACAGATTTTGAAAAGCTTTCTACTAAACAAATAAACAATTTTACAATTACGCCNGGGTATAGAGTTTTTTCAAGTTCCTTAAAACATGAAAGAGAAAAAAGACCAGCAGCNTTGAGGGATGTGTTGAGTTTCCCTGTAGACTTTAATGCGGCTAGAACTGAGCAAGANCTTATTAGTATACTAAGTTTTTTCTGTAACAGAGGAAACAATAATTACACTTTTAGAAATTTGAATATAGANAAAAAACCTAATCATTTCATTTTAAGCCTTCCACAGAGTAAGAATCTNGATAAAAATAGAATGAGTTTAATAGCTTTAAGTTTCAAAAAGTTTTTTGGTAAGAATATAAAAATTTTAGAGGTTTTATCNAAAAAAATTAAATTTGATGCCAAAGATGAGGCTCATAAATTTTTCTCAAGTGTAAGAACGGCTCCNAAGTCCTTAAGATTGAATAATATTCAAAATGCAAATGAAATTACAAGAACATTCGCCTCAGGGGCAATGAGTCATGGGGCATTAGTTGCATCTGCTCATGAAGCCATAGCCCACGGCACTAATATGGTCGGTGCCCTCTCAAATAGTGGTGAGGGAGGAGAGCACATGTCTAGATATGGAACGATAAGAGCTTCTAGAATTAAGCAGTTGGCTTCGGGTCGTTTTGGAGTTTGGACTGGTTACTTAGCTGACCCAATGCTTGAAGAGATAGAAATTAAGATCGCACAAGGTGCTAAGCCAGGTGAAGGTGGGCAACTACCTGCCGCCAAAGTATCAGTAGAAATTGCTTCTGCACGGAATGGAACTCCAGGGGTAGAACTGGTTTCTCCACCACCTCACCACGACACTTATTCAATCGAAGATCTTGCCCAATTAATACATGATGCAAAAGCTGCTAGAGTTAAAGTAATTGTAAAGCTAGTTTCTTCTGTAGGAATTGGAACAATCGCAGTTGGAGTNGCGAAAGCGGGTGCAGATGTTATTAATATTGCAGGGGGTACNGGAGGAACAGGAGCTGCGAATGTTACTTCATTAAAATATGCGGGAAGATCTGCTGAAATAGGATTAGCAGAAGTCCACCAGGCACTATCTGCAAACAATATAAGACAAAAGGTATTACTGAGGTGTTCTGGNGCTCATCAGACAGGAAGCGATGTTGTAAANTCCGCNTTACTNGGTGCGGATAGNTTCGAATTTGGTACAACTGCAATGATGATGATGAAATGTGTNATGGCCAAGAACTGNAATATTAAGTGTCCAGCAGGATTAACAACAAATGCAGAGGTATTTAATGGAGACCCTAGAATTCTTGCTCAGTTTTATTTAAATGTTGCTCATGAGGTTAGAGAAATATTAGCAGAATTAGGTTTGAAATCACTTCAAGAGGCAAGAGGTCGTTCTGATTTACTTAATCTTGTTAATACCAAATCGGCAGTAGGTCAGATTTTCCTTCAAGATATGTTAGTTGTTTCGAAATGTAAGGATGTTAAAAAACCAATATATCTTGAAAAAGATTTTAGATATGACGATGAATTTATTAAACACATAAAAGAACAAATTTTCTCAAAAAATAGGACTAAATTAGAACTTGGAAAGGGATTGATGCTTTCTAATAGAAACAAAACTTTTGGTGGGCAACTGTCCATAGACGTAGAAAGAATCCTTAATCATGAACACANAAATTTTAAATCCCCTGCCATTCATCAAACCACAACAGGAAGAAATTTTTTATCTGAAAGAACAATATCTATTNAAACTAAAGGGTCAGCTGGTCAGTCTTTTGCTGCTTTTTGTAATAATGGTTTGCAATTTTCACACAAAGGAACTTGTAACGATGGAGTCGGAAAATCATCTAGTGGAGGAGAGATCATTATAANAAGCCCTTCAAATAAATATAATTCNAAAAAAAGGAATGTTTTGATAGGNAACTTTGCTTTGTTCGGCGCTACAGGAGGAAGGTTATTNGTTAATGGAGAGGCTGGAGATAGATTTGCAGTCAGAAATTCAGGTGCTTTAGCAGTTGTTGAGGGAGTTGGAGAGTACTGTGCTGAATATATGACTAATGGTACAATTCTAAATTTAGGTTCTTTCTCACGCGGTTTTGGGAATGGTATGTCAGGCGGCTTTGCGTATCAATACGATAATGAGAAAAAATTGATNGATAACATAAGTAAAGAATCTGTTAATATTGATTATTTAGATGGAAGCTCTATCTTATCNAAAATGCATGAAATCACTATACTTGATATGTTACATAGACATTTAATTGCAACTAAATCAAGCAAGGCTAATTATATTTTGCAAAACTGGGGTGTAGAAAAAAAAAATATCGCGTACGTAACTCCGAGGTCACTCCTTCAGTATCAAGACTATAATGAAATTTTAAATACTAAATCAAGAAATGAACTTCTTTCTGAATTATCTAATGGTATGACGATGTTTCAAGTAGAAAAGTTTAAAAAAGCNTGGCGTGACGGAGATGAAATTTTAATGGGAGATACTCCAAAAAATGATNTAAAGGACNATTCNAAAAAGTATNCACTCNTGAACAGTTGGACAGTTTTAAATGCAGCACAAAAACTGGCACANAANATTATAAAAAATAAACCAAAATTNAATAGTGAAGAAATAAATAAAATTGTGAGAGATTTNATATTAACGGAGGATTTTAATTTAATTAACAATCTTTTGAAGCATTCNANAGAAGCTGTTTCTCATTATTCAGANAAAGAACTAGCTGTTATGGTTGCCAATCATAGACTNAACGATTTTAAAANGGCACTAAGNATGAGGAGTGTTNTCTCAATGGATAGTCTNAGTACTTACGGTTGGATTATCTATTTAACTNCAAGAAATAGTGCGGCNGTNAACAGGGTTCCAAGNTATGAAGAACTCTTTTACAATCAAATACTGCCNGATTTNGTTGTAAATAATTAATNNTGATATTATATAATTNAAGNTAATGNTATGGTAAATACNAANAAAAAGAANGTTAATCAATTCGACTCAAATACAGAACTTAATTTACCAGAAAATAAAGTTGACTGCATAAATAAATCTAAAATTGATTCGCCTTTTTTCCCCTTAGAGTCTCCTTTCTCAAAAAATCAGAAACTTTGGATTTCAGGATTTTTAGAGGGTTTAAAGCAAAATTCAGAAATCAAAGAAGTCAAAGACAGTAATCAACAAAAAACATTAATAAGTTTTTTGTTTGGAACCCAAACTGGAAATGCCGAGAATCTAGCACAAGATACTGCTAGATTGGCAGCAAAAAATAGTTTTGAAACAGAATTTCTGTCATTGGATGATGTTACAATGGAAAAGTTGCAAGGCATGAAAAATGCAGTTTTTATTGTCTCGACTTACGGAGAAGGTGAAATGCCCGATAATGCCCAACTTTTTTGGGATTCGTTGGCTTCGGAAGCTGCGCCCAAGCTTAATAATATGAAATTTGGAGTTCTAGCTCTTGGCGATACTAGTTACGAAAAGTTTTGTAATGCTGGAAAATTATTGGATTTTAGGTTGGAACAACTAGGAGCAACAAGGTTAATTGATAGAGTTGATTGCGATGTAGATTTCGAGATCCCTTCTAAAAAGTGGGTTAGGTCCCTCTTACCACTTTTTAATAATGACAATGAAGAATTAGTAATCGATGAACCAATATCAGATGATGATACGGTTACTTGGAATAAGATAAACCCATATTTAGCAGAAGTTTCAGAAAATAAGCTATTGTCAGGGAAAAATTCAAATAAAGAAATTAGACATTATGAGATTGAGCTTGCAGATAGCGGAATTGAGTATAAAGTTGGAGATACCTTAAATGTAATTCCGCAGAATTGTCCTAAATTAGTAAATCTAATTCTTGATAGAATTGGTGTAGAGAAAAATTATAAACCGGTTGGATTTAATAATTCTATTAATTTTCTTTTGCTGAATAACTACGAGATTTTAACACCGCATCAAAGTTTTATTGAAGAGATTAACGTTATTTTAAAAAATAAACAGCTAGAATCTCTTCTAAAGGCCAAAGATAAATATAGTTTAGAAAATTTTTTATGGGGTAAGGATATATTAGACTTACTCAACTTAAACAAAAAAGCTGAAATTAGCTCAGAAAAGTTTTTATCATTGCTAAAACCACTCCAGCCGAGAGCGTATTCTATTTCCTCCAGCCCCAAGGTCCATGGAAGTCAAGTTCATCTAACTATTTCCACGGTTAGATGGAGTGGTCCAGAAAGAACTCACGAAGGTATATGCTCAAATTATTTAGCAAGATTATCACCATCTTCTTATAAAGTTGGGGTTTTTCTCACTTCCAATAATTCCTTTCGGCTACCCGACGATGACACTTCTTCAATAATAATGATTGGCCCTGGAACAGGTTTAGCACCATTTAAAGCTTTCCTAGAGGAGAGAAAAGCTAGAGGAGCAAATGGAAAGAACTGGTTATTCTTTGGAGATCAAACTAGAAAAGATGATTTTATTTATGAAAAAGAAATAACATACTTTAAAAAGTCAGGTCTTCTAAATAGATTAGACTTAGCCTTTTCTAGAGACCAAAAGGATAAAGTTTACGTACAACATAAAATGATGGACGCCTCAACAGAAATTTTCAAGTGGCTTGAACAGGGTGCATATATTTATGTATGTGGGGATGCAAAGTATATGGCGAAAGATGTAGATAATACTTTGTATCAAATTGTTAAGAAAGAGGGTAGTTTTAACGATGACCAAACTAAGGGTTATCTAGATAACTTCAAAAGGGATAAAAGATATCTTCGTGATGTTTATTAATATCAGAACCTTTTGACTAGATAATAACTAAATTTTTTCTGCTACTATAATTTGGTGAGTAAAAAAGTCTCTAATGCCGAAATATGATCGAATTATTTTAAACCCGCTTTTTTCTAATATTTCTTTTGAATGTGTTTCTGATTTAATTCTTGTCAATTCGTCTGGATGAAACTTGAAATCTTTCCTGAATANTATAAAAAGCNNCTTTTTTANAAACTTTANAAAATTNACACTTAANCCNTANTCTGGNGGCCAGAAAAGAATTATTNTTCCGTCATCTTTCAAAACTCTTTTGAACTCTTTNAGAATTTTTTGTATNTCTATTTCTNTAAAATGCTCCATAACTCCAAGATTAAAAATAATGTTAAAGTTTTTTTTTTGAAANGGCATTTTAAAAATGTCGCCATGTATGATTTCAACNTCNGTNTTGTGACATTCTTCATATTTAGATANNGCATTNGGTGAAATATCTATNGCAGTTAGCTGTGTNAGATTAGAAATAGAANTATCGACTTGNCCACTTCCGCAACCAGCNTGAAGTGANTTTGAAGAATTNAAACTTTTATTATATTTCAAAAAAAAATACNTTAATGCCGGTTTGATGATTACTANTCTATAAAAAAAAGCAATAAAATTATATATGTGCTTTACAAAGCTTGTCTTTTCNTTCCAGTACTCGTCCCACTCGTACCTTTCTCTTTTTAACAATTTTTCATTTAGCAAAATTTTTTTTGGTAAATTAAAGTTTTTTTGGAGAAAACATTTTTGATAAAATAGCTTTAATATAACGAAAACTGTATAGAAAATATCGCTAATTCTCATCTTAGAGTTTCCATAAGTGCGAACTGGCAGAATAATAGGGATTTCTGTTATCCTTGCTTTATTTTCTTTAAGAATAAACAAACTTTCTATAAAAAAAGAATAACTATTCGAATTTATAAGATTAAACAAATTTCTATCAATTTGACTTAAATTATAGGAACGAAAACCGCATGTACTATCAAANGGTAAACGTAATAAAAAAGTAGTTATAAAATCTCCAAAATAAGTTAAAAATTTTCTGTATATCGACCACCCCAGCAAACTATCTTTTATTAAAAACCTTGAACCAACAATGATGTCGAAATCATGAATTTTTGTTAAAAATAAATCAACATCTTCCAATGAGTGTGTCAAATCGCCGTCTAGGGTTGTCAAACTTGAGAATCCATTTTTGTATGCCCATTTAATTCCTTCAAGATGAGCGCTTCCAATTCCAAGCTTCTTTTGTCTATGAATTACATGAATATGATTTTCTTTTTTGTANGTTTCCANGGCTTTTCCTGTTCCGTCAGGCGAATTATCGTCAATAAATAATAAAGTAGTTTTTGTCTTNAATTTTTTAAATTTGGAAATTATAACTTTGATGTTGTTGATTTCATTATAGGTTGGAATCATTATAAGAGTTTTATTTTTTTTCATTTAATTTGCTATAATATTAAGGATAACTAACTACGNTTATTTTTGAAATAAAAATTGATAGACTGAGTATGAAATATTTTTGGGAAAAAAAAAAGTTTTTTTTGTTGTTTATATTTTTGTATTTGGTTTACATCTTTTCGTTATTCAGTGGACCAGTTGTTAGTGATGATAAGCAAATAGAATATAATACTAGGAATATTCATTTACCCTACGGTCTTGGGTTTTCGGTTGGCTCAGATGCGGGGAATTATATGCGTCTAGCCAACAATCCCCAACTACTTTTTGAGAAAAAAAGAGTAGTCAAAGAAAGGGAACTTGTTTCTGGTAATGTAGGTTTAAGCAGGCCGGCAATGTTTTTTGTGATATTTATAATCTCAAAACCTATAGATTTTTTAGTAAATAAATTCGATTTTGTAATTGAGAAACTTCACTCTGACGTAAAAACTTCTCTTGATTATGGGTATAAAATTAGCGGAGTTGAACAAGAAATTGAAGATTCTGTCCCAATGATTAGAGATTTTTACTCAACATATATTTCATTTTTTCTCTTTAATACCGTCTTAATTTTTTTCTCTTTCTCCCTCTATTGTAAGAGTATTGGCCTTTCTACTTTGAGTATTTCGTCTTATTCTTCTTTTGGNTTGTGGATAGGGTTATTTTTGATTATAAATGATATAACAAAAAAATATTTAATTTCACCAAGCCCCAGTATTTTTAATCTTGTTGCTATATGCTTGACTCTTTATGCTTGTTCTGAATTAAAAAAANATTCAACAAATAAACTTAAATTGCTTGCATTTTCATTAATTTTTGGTTTNGGTAATTTGTTTTATGAAGTTTTTTTAATTCCTTTAGGNACATTANACATAATATACTTAAAAATAGAAATACTTGATAACAANCAAAAAATATTTGAAGAGATTGTTTCTAGTATTAAGTATTTTTTAATAAGTATTGTTTTNTTTATTACCCCATATCTAGTTTGGATTTTGATAGCGGAAAAGTTTTATGGGGGTTTCTTTCATTTTGGGCTCGATGAATTTCNAGGTTTTTCGATTCTAAACAACGACNTTTTAACGTTGATCAAAATTGTCACAATTAAATCATTGAATTCTCTTTGGATTGCTTTTCTGTCTTTGATTCCCTTATCAACTCTGATTATACTTTTTTCTATAATTGTTATAAGAAGTAAAGGCTTAGGTATATTTAAATCAGAACTTTTTTTAATACCTATAATTTACTCTTTAATGACGCTTTTATTTTTTTCTGCATATGGAGAAATAANGTCAAAACACACATTATGCATAATTCTTGGTTTTCTTCCTTTCTTAAACCATATACTGACAATGTCCTCATATAGGAAAAGTAAGTTTTTACTTTTTTCAATNATTGTTTTCTTCTTTTCTTATTCAATATTTGTGGCAAGAAAAACCTTCCCATATGGAGAGGGTATAATAGTCAACCCCTTGTTATAAAGAGTCTAACTCATCGTCAACTAACTTCTTAATCATTGACTTAAATTTATAATGTGGTGCCCAGCCACAATCTTTTTTTAAATTACTTGAGTCACCTTTTCTGTAAGTTAGTATTTTATTATTACATTTTTCTATCACGAAATCCCTATAATCTAGGTTCAAATAGTTATAAGTTGTTTTTACAAAATCTCTGACTGAGAAGACCCTTCCTGAGGCGACTATATAGGTTTTAGAAACAGAATTTTTTAATATTAGATACATGGCTTTAACATAATCTTCAGCATGACCCCAATCAGTTAAATGGTTCATATTATTGATTATTAATTTGGGTTTNTAATTTCTCNAATGCTTAATTGCATTAGAAACTATTTTTTTACTTAGAAAATGATTTTTTCGTAGTATTGATTCGTGATTATAAAGTATCCCGCAAGAGGAAAACAATCCAAAATTTTCACGATAAAATTTACATGCCCCCATTGATGCAACTTTAGCGATACTATAATGACATTTGGGTTCATATTCCGTTTTTTCTGTTTGTATCTTCGTTGATGGTTTAAATATAAATGACGAAGATGCATAAAAAAATTTTATTTTTTTATTTACTTTCAGAATTGCCTCAAGAAACACAATGGTTGAAAAATAGTTGATTTCGTAATTTTTTTTTAAGTCTATATTCTCTCTTTTTTCAGAAGAATGATGATACGCAGCTAAATGATAAATTTCATGAGGTTGAACTTTCTTTAACAACCTGATAACCTCGTCAATAGANGTAATATTATAATTACTTTTTGTTATTCCAACAACTTTATATTCTTTTGAAATTAGGAATTTGGTCAGCAAAGTTCCGTCTTGACCACTGCTCCCAATAACTAATGCTATACTCTTATTTTTTTTTAATGACATTTATCTTTGGTATGGGAAATAGTAAATCAAATTTACGATATTTTTCTTCATTTTTAAAAAAGTTTTTAAAATGCCATGGTAAAATCANGAGATAATCTGGCTTTTGATCAAATATTTCTTTTTCATTTATGATTTTAATCCAACTACCTGGTGTATATTTGCCATACTTTTCAGGATTNATTTCCCCTATTGCAGGAATTATATTAGAATTTATATCGCAATATTGGAGTATGACGTTACCTTTTGTAGAGGCTCCAATCCCTAGAATCTTTTTGTCAGATTGCGTTATTTTATTTAGAAATTTGTTGAACTCATTTTTAAACTTCTCTACTCGTTGAGAAAATTTCTGGAAGATTGCTAATTCGTTTAACCCTATTTGTTCTTCGTTTTTAAGAATTTGGTAAACTATATCAGATGTATTATATTTACCGCTTTTTTTGTTACAAATAGTCACTGAAAAACTACCTCCGTTAATTTCATTGAAGTCAACATTTACAATCTTCATTCCTGAGTTTTCGGCTATCCAATGGATTTGACCGAGAGAATAATACTCAAGGTGTTCATGACAAATTGTGTCAAAAGAAAGTTTTTTCAACATTGTAGGAAGATAACTTTGTTCCAAAACCCAAATCCCTGAATCAGGGTCAAGTATATGTGATATTTCTTTTGAAAAACTAAGAGGATTATCTAAATCATAGAACATGGACAAAGACGTAATTACTTTTACTTTTTTATTTCCAATGATTTGTTTCACTAAATTTGATGAGAAGTAATCTTCAATNATTTTAATATTACTTTTATAATATTTTCTAAATTTTTTTGCGGTTGGGTCGATTCCAATTCTTTCAAGTTTTTGATCATAAAAAGANAGAGTAGTTCCATCATTAGAACCAATATCCAGCACTACATCGCCTNTAACAAAATCAATGATTTTCTCTATATCACGAACTTTATTATTTAGATGTTTTACCATGCTACTATTTAGGCCAGATCTATATCCGTAATTTTGAGAATACATTAGATTTTTTTTAACAGAGTGTTTTAATTGAACAAGGTTGCAGTGCTGACTACCGCCATGACATTTTACTAATTCAAGCGGATATAATTCTAACGAGTCTTTATCGTCNATGTTTGGAAAAATACTTGTTAGATATTGTTTACCTAGATTTAAGACTGTAACAAGATTTTTGTTACCACATACACGACATTTGGATATCTCAAACATTTATAATCATTTATTTTCGTNTAAAAAAGTGATTATACCTGAGCTCAGATTATAAACTACCAAAAAGTGTAAAGGAAAGTGCCGTCTAGTTAAAGACGACACACGTAATTATATTTCGGATACTAACTGGTTTCTTTTTTTCTTNGATTTACCTGATAGTTTAACTTTTAATATAGCATCNTTATTGGAGGTATCGCCTCCAACAACTACTAAACCTATCATACCCATTCCTACATGAGGGGTGCATTTGTATAAATAAATTCCCGGAGTATCAAACGTTAATGATACATCTTTACTTAATTTGCTTTTTTTGGGAAGTTCATATCCNTCAGGTCCTGTTATCATTTCAACATTATGACCTTTATCTTTAGCAACCCATGTGATAGTTTGGCCTTTTTCAATCTTTGCTACCTCCACACTGTAAACCATTCTTTTACCATCATCACGTTTATTAAGCATATCAATACTTAAATCACTTCCGAAAGCATTAGACATAAGGAATACTATAGCCAAACTTAATATATATTTTTTCATCATTACTATCCTTTGTTAATTAANATTTATAATTTAATATTAAAATAATATTTGTCAATGACTCTAAGACATTGTTACTCTCAAAAAAAATAAGAACTTTTATTACTTAAAATTTTTCTTTTCTTCGTACTCTTTTAGTTTCTGCTTGTAATCATCTTCACTGAGATTGTGCCAGCCAACGCACTTTCCCGTAGGTGAACGACCGCATCCACAACTATTTGTGTCATTCATAGCAACCTCCAATTATAATATTAGTATTTATTTAGAGAATTTACAAGTTAATATTGAAATTAATTAGAACTATTCCAAATTAGAAATTGTTGTTTTAAAGTGCTTTAATGCGTCAAATCTAAACTCTTTGCTAGATTTACTAACTGAGAAACTTAAATTCGCCAAATTATCCTTTATTATTTCTTTGTCAGAAATTCCTAATTCAAATGACCTGTAAAGATCAATTATCAGATCAATTTTTGATTCCTTAGAATATAAACGAATAAGTTTACTTTTTTTTTGCCAAATTTTGAAAATTTCTTTGATTGCAAATTGATTTTTTCTTTCTGAAAAATTTTTGATAGATGACCAATGACTTGTGGAATACAAAATTAATTTAGATATCGAAAATTTGCATACTTCTTCTGTTTCAAACAATTTATGAAGAACTAAAAAAAGACTGAGGGCAAAAGTGTTGATTTCAATTCGATTAATTTTCGTAATATTAACCCCCAATAATTTATCAAAAAAAAAGTTATGAAAAAGATTAATTTTTCTTTTAAAAGGTTGATTTAATAAAATCTCACAACTCATAATGGTCAAATAAAAGGAAAATGAAAGATAAGCTAACTCTATTGATTTTATTTTACTAAAAATCTGGCAAGGTTTATAATTTATTTGGTAATTCTTAGCTTGCCAGTTTGAGATAAAATTAATTTTTTGATATTCATTCATTAATTTTCATAATTTTATAAAAAATGTTTTTATATTTAAAAAAAAACTTATTACCGTTATTTAAGTAAACAATTTTTTAAAGATTATTTTGGTTTTATTTGAGCTTAAATACTTGTTTGCAGTTTCTTTCACAGTTTTTTAAATTTACGCTGAAGGGTCTCCTGATTTTACCTTCTTCATCCAATTATTAATCGGGATAATCTCCTCTTTTTTAATTTTATTTTTATCTCGAGAAGGAAGAACATCTTGAACTACGTCAGTTTGTTTCCATCCAGCCACAGGGGTTTTAACATTTTTCTTAGGAACGTACCTAGAATCATCCAATTTTTTATATTTATGTATGTATCTTGGACAATTTTGCCAATAATCAATCAATTTTACACGAACTACCAAATCAGCCTCTTTGTAATCATTTATTAAAGGATCCTTTCTAGAAATAGACGCTTCGCCATGGACTCGAAGTCTGTGGGGTTTTTCAAAGCAAATAAATAAAATTCCAACTTTATTATTTTCCTTTATATTTCCCATTGACATAAACATTCCATTACCGTCATAACTCGGAAAAGCAATTGTGGTACTATCTATTACTTTCACAAATCCTTTTAATCCACCTTTATATGAAACAGTAGGAATATTGTTGTGATCAATTGTTGATAAAAAAAACATATCTCTCGATTCTATAAATTTTATGGCATCAGTATCCAACTCTTTTTTAACTGTCATTTCATTCAAACGATCGGCCATCTTCCTTGAATCAAATTCATCCTGTAGCTGCCTATGAGATTTGCCATATAGTTTTTTCATATCAACCTCCTTGGTTTATTCATTACTTAAATCATATATAAATTTTCGTAAATAACACATATAACTATTCTCAGCAAATAATTCTCACTCTGGAATCCAACAAACCAGACTTTCATATTGTTTTTCTTGCTTTTTTATTAAGAGATGTGATGGAGGGTAAAACTCTATATATCTTTTTATTTTAATTTTATCCTTAATATAATCAATTACATAAAAACTGTACGTATCATCAATAGGATGAGATAATTTTTTAATACTCCCACCTATTTTCAAATTAGATGTTCTGTCTTCTTTTTGAAACATGTTAAAGAAGATTTCTTCCTCATTATTTTTTTGAAAATCTGGTATCTTAAATTTTATTAGTGGACCGATTTCATCTGCACAGGTAAACGAATAAGTATCAAAGTCTTTTGAATTTGTAGTAAAAAAAAAAATGATAAATATCAGAAAAACATAGAATTTTAGTAAATACATCTTGTTAATANTCCAAATTTTATATTAGTTTACCATGGAATGGTGTCATTTTCGTGAAATAAACCTCCAGTAGGTCCATCGTCATCTAAAGTTGCAAGTTGAACACTTGTTTTATAACTATCTTCAACATCGATTGGTGCATTTGGTCCGCCCAACTCAGTTTTCACCCACCCNGGGTGTCCTGAATTAACTTTTATTTTTGTATCCTTCAGTTCGTTGGCCAAATGAACAGTATAAGCGTTAAGGGCTGTTTTTGATGCATTATATGCAAATTCTTTTGCTGGGGTTATCGGAGAGTCTTTGGCTGAATGAAGAGTTAATGAACTTAATATTGTCGATACGTTTACAATTCTCCCAGACTCAGATTTTTTTATTAAGGGTAGTAATTTTTGGGTAAGTGATATCACTGCAAAAAGGTTTGTTTGGAATGTTTTCTTAATATCGTTGTCGCTGACAGTACTACTATTCTCAACAAATAAATTTCCAGTTAGAAGAACACCTGCATTGTTAATTAAGATATCAAGTTTTTCATATTTTTCTGAAATATAGTCGTAAACTTTTTTGGGGGCGTCCAAATCTGCTGCATCGTACTGAACTAAATCAGGTTGAAATCCTGACTGAGTAAGTTCTGAGACTGCTTTCGCACCTTTGTCCAAATCTCGTGAACCAAGTATTACTTTGATGCCCTTTTCCGCTAGTTTCTTTGAAGTCA
This sequence comes from Rickettsiales bacterium, assembly GCA_002711625.1. GTDB lineage: Bacteria > Pseudomonadota > Alphaproteobacteria > Methylaequorales > Methylaequoraceae. The sequence continues at coordinate 16,430 of PARR01000001.1, forward strand.
CTAATCCTATGCCTCTATTGGCACCACTTATAAATGCTATTTTCATATTAAATCCTTTCCTGAATTTATGTTTAAATTTACATTATAATCTTTGAAACCTCTAATGGATTTTCTAAAAAAGAGAAATGGATAGAATTTTTAATTGTGATTAATTTACTTATGCTTAAATAATTTTTTGTTTCTAATCTCTCAGATGGATTGGCCCAATCATATTCTCCATAAATAAGAGCTCTTGGTACTTTTAAACTTTTGTAAATTTCTTTAATCCGACTGTTTTTACAAAAATTAAACAATACATTCCTAAAATGATATGAATATCCTTTTTTTTTTAATGATTCACAAAGTAAATCTAAATATTCATCGGAAAGTTTACTAGAATTATAAAATCCTCCACGCATAATTTTCTTTAAAATTAATTTATTTTCAAGAGCTGAAAAAAAACTTCCAATAACTGGTAAAGAAATGTGAAAAAAAATAAATCGAGAGAAAAAATTTCCTCTAGAAATCCCCTCACCAAAGTACGTATCTAAATCATAAGGATTAAACATAAAAATTTTTTTCACACATTTAGGCATTTTATTCGCNACAGATGCTGCAAGTATTGCTCCAATAGACTCACCAGCAATTGTTAGATTACGAAGTTTTTTCTCATTTATAAAATCAACAATCGATTTAGTAAAAAAATCTATACTATAGTCAGTTTTGGAATTAATTGGTGAGTCGCCAAAACCAGGCAGATCAATAACGTGGACAGTAAATTTTTTTTTTAGCAATTTATAGAGTTCTGATGAATATTCTAGTCTATTTCTAAATGTATGAAGTAGCAAAATCGGTTTACCACTCCCTATCTTGAAATACCTTATATATGTACCATCATTTAAATTGAATTTTTCTGTACTTGGCTTTTTCATGATTTAACAAANAAAATTAAANATACATTAGTATAATCATAGTGAATTATTTATATAACTAAAAAGAATTAAAAACCCACTTTTTAAAATACTAAATTGAAAATGGGTGTTCTAAAATTAAGTTTCCCACCTAAACGGGAATCTCCCAATTTTTAGAACACCTAAACCTTTTTTTTACAAAAATTTATCAAACTTAAAACTTTCAATCCTCTACATATGAAATTAAACTGATAACGTGGTTTTTCAAAAGCAAACTTTTAAGGTTGTATTAGCTGGGATTTGTTCAACTCTAATTGCAATTGGTTTTGGGAGNTTTATTTACACTCCTATATTACCAAGTATGCAGGGCGGTCTGAATTTAAGTTCAACTGTAATGGGAGTAATATCCTCCTATAATTATTTTGGCTATCTAGTAGGTTCAATGATTTCAGTTTTGATTAAATTTAAAAANATCAGGATTTTAGTTGTAATTTCTTCTTTAGTATCTGCAATTACGATATGTTTAATGGGTTTTTCCTCTGATATAAAAATTTTTATGGCACTCAGATTTATATGCGGTATTTCAAGCGCTTTTGGGTTTGTTTACACAATTTCATTGATGTTTGAACATTTTCAAAATTCAGACAATAAGTCATTACAACTTTTACATTTTTGCGGTATTGGGATAGGAATTGCTATTGGAACTTTTTCTGTTTGGATTCTGTCAAATTCAGGCTTCGATTGGGATTTTCAGTGGATGATAATAGGATTCCTCGGAATTTTATTCTGTATTCCAATAATTATTTATACCCCTTTTCAATCAGATCTTTCTGATAATTTAAACTATAAATCTAAAAGTAAACTTGAAATAAACTTTATTACTATCTCACTTGGATATTTTTTTTTTGGAATAGGTTATATAATTTTTGGGACNTTCATCAGCGCCATGGTAAAATTTACATCTGATATTTTATCGTATCAATATGTAGCATGGATTATAGTTGGGTTTTTTGCTATACCTTCGGTATTATTTTGGAGTTGGGTATCAAAAAAAGTTAGCCAAGACTATTTGCTTTTTACTTCATGTTTAACAGTGGCATTGGGAATCTCATTTTTTTTATTTGAAATGAATTTATACATTTTAGCCCTATCATGCCTACTTTATGGCCTAGGCGTTCCCGGTTCAGTTGCCTTAGTTCTTGTTGAAGGAAAGAAAAGATTCTCTGGAAATATAAACATTTCTGTTGCGATTTTGACAGCGGCATTCAGTATTGGTCAAATATTAGGGCCTTACATTTCCGGGATGTTAATAGATTTAGAAAAAAATTACCATAGCTCAATCATTTTAGCAGTCATTTGTTTGATTATTTCAAGTATTTTAATGCTTGATGTAAAAAGATTTAAAATATAATTCAACGTCTGCTATACAAGTAGGATAGATTATTAATGGAAAGAGATTGTACATTTCTACGAATCCTTATCAATTAAATAAATAACATATATCTAAAAATAAAATTTCCAGTTAAAAACATTAAAAATTATCATTAATTTAATGAAACTAAAAAAAAGAATCTTTAATTTTTACAAACTTCTTTGCTCTTTTATTTTTATTAAGAGAATAATGCTTATAAAGTTAGCTATAACAACTTTTTTTCTCAATATTATAATTAACAATTTTGATAATATTAGGTTTCAACTAAAAGTTGATGAAAAGGGGAATAAATACACTCACGATCTGTTAACAGGTAAAAAGTGGAAAAAAATAAGTTACGCGAAATAATTTTCAAACTAATTATTTGTTATTTAAAATTCTAATCAATTCCATTTCTATATTTTTGCTAATTACAAACACGCCGTCTGCGTTAGGGTGTTTTCCATCATCTAAATTGTATTCTGGTTTTAGTGCTACCCCATGCAAAAGAAAAGGCAAAAATGGAACTTTAAATTTTTCGGCGAGATCAGGGTATATTCTGTCAAAATTATTCTTGTATTCTTTTCCTAATGTATCTTGAGACAACATCCCGGCAAAGAGTATGCTTTTATTTTTTTTTTTTAATATCTCAAGAATTTTATTCAAATTTTCTCTTACGATTGTTGGATTCAGTCCTCGCAACATATCGTTGGCACCAAGGCAAAGCACAACAATATCTATTTTTACGTTTTTTAACAACCAATTTATACGGTTTAATCCCCCAGAAGAAGTGTCTCCTGATACGCTAGCATTAATTACGGTGACATCGAATCCTTTTTCTTTTAAGCTTTTTTCTAATATCGTTGATAAATGAAAACTCTTATCTAAACCGTATCCTGACATCAAACTATCACCAAACAATGCAATTTTTTGATTACAAAAAACGTTTGTTGGTATAATGTTTATCGAAAAAATCAATAAAATAAGAAATCGAAAAATGATAAGTTTATACAAGCTAAATAACATCAATCTTAACTACAATTTGAATGGCGATAATATCAAAGTTTTAGAAAATATAAATTTTGAAATAAAAAAAAACGAACGAGTCGCCATTATCGGCGAAAGCGGTTCAGGAAAAACAAGTCTTTTAATGCTTATGTCAGGCTTAGAACAACCAACATCTGGCTCAATAGTTTTTGATAATCAAAATTTTTCAGAAATTAGTGAGAAAAAAAAAACTGAAATTAGAAAAAAAAAAATTGGATTGGTATTTCAACAATTTTATCTTCTCCCAAATTACAGTGCTATTGAAAATATAATGTTTCCAATGCAACTTAATAACATCGCTAATGAAGAAAAAAAAGCTTTATCAATTCTCGTAGATATTGGTTTGGAACACCGAAAAAATAATTTGCCCTCAGAATTATCTGGAGGAGAACAACAAAGAGTAGCAATTGCAAGAGCAATTTCTTTTAATCCTGAAATAATTTTAGCAGATGAACCGACCGGTAATTTAGATAAAAGAAATACAGAACGAGTATCAAAATTACTTTTGGATTATTCAAAAAAAAAAAAGACTAGTTTAGTTCTGGTAACGCATAATATCAATTTGGCAAAAAAATGTGACAGAATAATTGAATTAAATGACGGTCATATAAAAAATTAAAATGAATTTTACAAAAAAATTTCAGCTTTATACCTCCGAGTTTAATAAAAACATATCAAAGATAGTGAAAGTTTTTTTTACTATCTTTGTAAGCCTATTGATTTTTTCCTCGGTCATAATATTAAAAAATAGTATTGAAGGTGAAATTTCTAAAAATTCAAGATCTTTACTTGGAGGAGATTTAGAAATATCAACAAAAAACAAGGATTTAGATCCAGATCTTTTGAAGAAACTAAGCCAAGATTTTTTTATAACTAAGATTATTGAATTTACAGTTATTGTTAGAAACTCGAATGAAGAGAACAGAACAACCAGAATTAGAGTTGTTGATAATTTTTATCCATTAATTGGAGAGGTAAATGTAGAACCTAATAATGCACTAAGCATTCTCCAAACTGAGCCAAACACGATTCTAGTCGACAAAACAATAAGAAACGATCTTAATTTGGATATTGGGGATGAAATAAGCATACAAGAAACGTCACTTAAAATTATTGGTTTTATAGAAAGCCTACCAGATTTAAGTGGATTTTTTCTATTTGGGAATCAAGGACTAATAAATGAAAAAACCTTTAGAAAATTAGAAATTAATAATCTTGGAAACTTTATTAGTTTTAAATACAAAATGATTCCAAAAGATAATAATTTTGAATTAAAGAAAAATATATTTATGGATACAAATCTAACAATAAAATTTCCTGAAGATGCAAACCAAAGCTTAAAAAAAACAATAGAAAACTTCATTTTTTTTCTTTCTATAATCTCAGCATCTGCGATTCTAATTTCAGGCATTGGACTCACAAATTCATTATTTTCATTTCTTAGTAGCAATCAACTAAACATTGCAATTTACAAATCATTAGGACTAAGTTCAGGAAATATAAAGAGATTATATTATTCTCAGAGTTTAGTTATTCTTACAATTTGTTCTCTAATTTCTTATCTCCTGGGTGTATTAATAATTTTTTCTTTTAATAATTTTTTTTTATCTTTCATTGACATTGATCTTAATATCAAATTTAACATCTATGAATGCCTAACAATACAATTTTTCAGTTTAATAATTTTCTTCGCCTTTGCTAGGCCAGTTTTTAGAAGTATAGATCAAGTGCGAGTAGCAGATTTATTTAGGAATAGTTTTACTAACTTAAATCTTAATTATAATAAAGAATCTGTATTAGAATTTTTTTGTTGCTTATTAATTTTTATTTTATCATTTTCCTTGTTGAGTGTTAAACCAAAAGAAACGGTAATTTTTTTCATTGTTTTTTTTATCATTGTTACTTTTTTTTATTACTTATCAAAACTTTATATTTTATTTCTAAACAAAATTAAAAATATCAATAGCCTATCAATTAAAATGGGAATTAAAAATTTTAATACCTATAAGAGTCTTAATTCAATTGTAATAATGACTATGGGATTGGGAATTACAATTTTATTATTTCTAGGGATTTTATCATCAAATATAAATAATGAACTCAGTAGCTCAATCCCAGAGAATGCCCCAAATTATTTTTTCCTTGGGATTAAAAAAAACGAAGTAGATATTTTTTCCAATCAAATTTATGAAATTGATGATAAAGCAGAAAAAAAAATTGTACCAATAATATCAGCCAGAATAGAACGCATTAACAATAAAGACCCTAAGGAAATAGCAAATGAAGATAACGCTAGCTTTTGGTTTATTAATGGTGAAAGAAGAATATCATGGTCTAAATTTGTCCCAACTAACAATTTAATTGTAAAGGGAAAATGGTGGAATTTAGATGAGGAGGATAAACTTAAGCTTTCATTGGATTCTACAGTTGCAAAAAATCTAGGTTTAAGAATTGGTGATTCTATTACCTTTAATATATATGGAAACAACGTAACAGGAATAATTTCAAATTTTAGAAATGTTGACTACAAGGATTTAAAAATTAACTTTGCAATTTTGTTTAATCCCAGATTTGCATCAGACATTCCGCATGAATTAATGTCAACTGTAAAATTTAAAGATGAGGGAACCGTTATTTTTAACAATCTTCTCAAGAAATTACCTAATATTACCTATATTAAGGTTTCGGAATATATAAAAAAAAGCAAAGAATTTCTCAATAAAATGTTTTTTACAAGTATGTTTATTTCTAGCATTGTGATTGTAATTGGTTTAATCGTTTTGTCAAATTCTGTAAAAGTAATTGGAAATTTAAAGCTTTATCAGAATCTAGTTTTAAAAATTTTAGGTTTGGGAACTTCAAGTATAATTAAATCAATAATATTTGAAACGTTGACACTATTTTTTCCGATAATTTTTTTTTCTTTAATATTGGCGACTTTATCTTCTTATATTTTTATAAACAACATTTTCAACTTAACGTGGTACTTTGACTTGATTGTACCCATTGTCATATCAATAACATTTTTATTTGTTTTAATTGTTACTTTATTAATTTCTAATAGAAAGTTTTTAAATTTTAATACGTATTATTTACTTAAGAATAATTAAAATATTTCTAGTTGTGGAACAGCACATATAAATTTAGCTTTCCACTCTCGAACATAATTTAATTGGTTTTTAATTTCTTTCTTTAAATTCCATGGCAAAATGATTACATAATCGGGTTTTTTTTGGACTAAAGAATCTTCATTGACAATTGGGATATAACTTCCAGGTGCATAAAGCCCAATTTTATTTGGATTTCTATCAACTATAAAATTAATAGCATCATTTTTTAAGCCGCAGTAATTAATAAAAGTATTACCTTTAGCTGCAGCGCCATATGCAGCAAATTTTTTNCCTTTAGATAACTCACCATACATGAATTTTAAAAAATCTACTTTTATTTTTTTACAATTTTCATTGAATTTATTGTAAGTATCAATATTTTTCGCTCCTTTTGAAATTTCTAATTCCTCCAATTTTTTCACATTATTTGATTTTCTATATTTCTTGATCTCATTATGCTGAAGATAATATCTAGTACTNCCGCCGTGGACTTCCGACTCCTCGACATCAAAAACCTCTAATTTGTTTTTTTNAGCAATGTAATTAACAGAGGTTAGAGATAAATACGAAAAATGTTCATGGTAAATTGTATCAAACTGATTCATTTCAATTAGATTAATAACCGATGGATTCTCAATTGTTACGATTCCACTTTTTGAAAGGCATGTTTTTATTCCAGATAAAAAATCATTTATATCAGGAACATGTGCAAAAACATTGTTAGCAATAATTAAATCAAATTCACCTTTTTGTTTAATTAGATCCTTTGAAAATTTATGATTAAAAAATTNCTTTATAACTTTGTGACCTTTTGACTTAGCAATATTTGAAGCTAAATTCGTTGGTTCTATACCCAATAATTCAATTTTAGACTTAGCAAAAATATCCTGTAAATATCCATCATTAGAAGCAATCTCGAGACAATTATGTGACTTTTTTATATTAAATCTTCTTATAATATTTTTAGCATATTTTTTATTGTGAGATAAAAAGGTATCAGAGAAAGAGCTTAGATATGGGTATTTCGGGTTAAATAACTTTTTACTATCTACAACATCATGTGTTTGAACCAACCAGCAATTTGAACATACATAAACTTTTAAAGGATAATATAATTCTTTATCACTAAAATCTTTCTCAAATAAAAATGCATTTGAAGGGGGGGTATAACCTAAATCTATTNTTAATTTTAATTTATTACTTTTGCAGGATCTACAAATCATATTTTTTTTCAGAAAAATTATCTAATCTCAAATCTTTTTTTGAAATATTTTTTGGGTTTAGTGGCCACGGTATTGAGAGATAAGGACTTTTGAAGCTAAATCCACCTTCACTCTTTTGTTTATAAACTTCGGTATGAAAATATAAAATTTGACATTTGTCAGTTAAAGTCTGATAACCATGTGCAAAACCTTTTGGTACGTAAATAGCGTTCATTTTTTTTGACGAAAGAATTGTGCTTGACCATTCACCAAATGTCATAGAATTAGGTCTTATATCGACAATAACGTCAAAAATTTCTCCTGTAATACAGAAAACCACTTTATCCTCTTGATAAGGTTTCTTCTGATAGTGCATCCCCCTGATCGTTCCTTTTTTTGTAGAATATGATGAATTTATTTGAAGGATATTTCTTTTTTTATTAATTGAAAAAAGTTTTTCTTGGCAGAAAAGACGAGTGAACCATCCTCTACCATCCACTTTTTTTTTNATATCAAGCTCTGCAGCTCCTTTTAATTTAAGTTCTTTTATTTTCATCACAAATCCTTCTAGTGGNAACCATTAATTAATTCATTCATCAATCTTAAATTAAAAATATCTTTCTTATGCTGCGTAGAACCTTCTAAAAACTTTTTGTTGTAGACAACAAACGGGTCGTCAAAATTTTTTATGATAGTTCCATCCTCTTTTCTAAAACACACAGAATAAGAAGATTTTTTACCATTTTGAATTCTTGTAAATTTATGATTATTAATTTCAATTATCATTCTTCTATCCAAGGACTTTTTCTCTTTAAACTCAAATTTAATATTCGCGTTAGAATAATCAAATTCATAGCCTACGGAGTACCTAGTAATTTTCTTTTTTATATTTTTAATTTTTGAAAATCCAAGAGTTTCAATTAGAACTGATATGCCATGAGGTAACAAATCTTCTGAAATTTCTTCAAAAATTGAAGATCCATTGGTATGAAAAACAAATCTTAACTTTGCTATTTTGTTGGTTCTAATATTGCTTATTAATGGCTTTAAAAAATATGAATTACTTGTATTAACCAAAAATTTTTTATTTTTATAAGACTCTATTATATTAATTTTTTTTTCTAATTCTTTGAAATTAGTATTTTCCCAGAATAGAGGTTTCTCACAAAAAACTGAAATTTTTTTGTCAAATGCCTTTAAAAGGTAATCAAAGTGAGTAGATGGCGGAGAAGAAATTACTAAAGAATGTATTTTTTTTGAAAAAAAAATATCACAATCACTCATAATCTCAGGTAAATAAGAAAATTCTTTAAAAAAATAATCCTTAATTTTTGGGATACTGGATTCAGATTTNGTTAATACATAATTTATTGGATTTTTATTTTCGTACATAATCCTTGAATGTATTTTAGCAACTGAACCAAAACCAATAATAGCAGTACTTTTATCCATTTTTATTGAANATCAAAAACATTTGATTTTATTATCGCCCGATTNGCTAAATGCATCTTTCTGTCGCATCTGCATCCACTTTCTTTAATTTTTTTTGAACAATGAGAGAAGAAATTTTTCTGATCTGACATATCATAATCATAGAATATATCCCAAAAATTTTTTTCTGCTAAGTTTCCCATTGCTATAGAGTGAAAATTTGGAGCACTTGATTGTGAGCAATTATATAACCAACCATCGTATCCAACTGTAGGAAAAATAAAGCGTGCAAAACAAGGCGTGGTTCTTTCTTTTCTAAAAATATTTTGCTCACTATCAACATCTATCAATTTCACTTTACATTCCGAGGAATCTTGTGAATTAATATAATCCAAAATTCTATCCTTAATTTTTTCTTGCTCTTTATAATTTGGTAGAATAATGGGGCTTAACTTTATATCTTTTGGTTGCTGTAAAAACGAAAAACGTAAAAAATTAAAGCCAGCCTCTCTAAAATCTTTTATAAATTTCTTTATATTTGTTAAATCCTCATTGGTTTTGTTAATTAAGTAGGCAGCACTTAAATCAAGAGCTTCATTAGCATTTCTTATTTTTTTTGCATTCTCAACTACGCGATTGTAGATNCTAGCTTTAGACTTAACGTTATGCATNAAATTATAAGTCTCATCAGAGCCTGCATCGACACTTAGACTTAAGTAACTACTGTTCTGAATAGTTTTTCTAGATAATTGTTCAATTAATTTATCACTCACTCTTAATGCCTTGGTATTGAATCCAAATATCATATTCAAATCAATAGATTCTTTTAAAAGTTCTTCTATGTAAGGAGAATTTAAAGGATCAGTAGCATACCCAGCAAAGATTACTTTTTTTACTCCCCCAGAAGCTATTTCTTTAAGTATTTTCAGGGCTAGNTTTTTTTCCATTCTAGGAGATTTAGTATCNTCAGCAGAACCACCATAACAATATGAACATTCTAACCAACAAATTTTTTTTAAACTTGATGGTGGGGGCTGAAATTCAACTTGATAAGGAACTATCCTCTTTGAAATTATATCATTTTTAAAGTTTTCAAAATCGTCAATAATTGTATTCGAGTATGAATAAGACTTTTCTAATCTTTTATTTTCCGTGTTCTCTTGCATTCAAATTTCAATGCAATCTTGGTACCATTTTGGCTTATTAAGGTTGTTTGATATTTTAATTGATTAAATCTCGATAAGTACCCATTCACTTGAGGCATCGGCTAATAGATTTTTTTGGGTATCAAAAAGACAAAATTGTTTATATAAATTAATATAAAATTTTAAATTCTTAACTTTATATTTATAAGGAATTTCAAAGATTAATCCTTCTTTTGCATTTAATTTTTCATCTATTTCTTCAATATGAACTTTAAAAATTTCACAATTATAAAGATTTAAAGATCGAGCAGGAATCTGATAACCCGCCACTAATTCTATTGGCGAACGCTCACGGTGTTTCTGAGTCCATCTAAAGCCAGCTGCTTTCCTTTCATCAGCTGAAAAGTAAGGGCATTTCTGAACAATAAATGAGTTTTCAATCCCTTTTAATGACATCATTTTTCCCTTCTTACAATTAAAGCCAGCGTATATTAGCATTTGTAAGAAAACTGGCAATATTGTTGTTGATATATGTCCTTCAACAAACCTTTCAGCCGGATGCTTTGGTCCTGAAATTATTAAATGACCGTCGTCAGTTAACAGGTCATATATTTTGTCAAGAAAAATACCNGGATTTCTTTGGTGCTCTAAAACGTGCGAACACAGAATCATGTCATATTTTGACTTAAAATTGTAATCCATGAAATCACACGAAAATTCAGAAGATCCATGATATTTGTCAATTATATCTACAGATAAACCAAAAGATCTCATTATGGCTGTGTGAGATCCCCNCCCTCCACCAATATCAAGTACTTTGAAATTCTCATGAAAGTTTCTATTAGAAAGAAGGTATTCAAGTAATACAAATCCACTCCACTCCAATTTTTGAAATAAACTAGTCATTAATTAATGACTGCAACCTTGATACCAAAAAAAAAAATTAATTTGTTTGAAAATATTCGTNACCTTTGATGCCCAAAATGTTGAAAATATTTTTATTNATGGCTTTGAGATGCTTTGGAGTGTCTATCGGATACCAGGTTCCATTTATCTGGATTTGACCGACTTTTCCAAGTTGAATATATTTATTAAATAAATCAGTTTCAAAATCAAAACAATTATCCCAATCAAATTTNTCAAGACATTCTTTTTTTAAAATACAAAGTCCAGCATAAACTTCTCCCCTTATCTTTTTATCACTTATTATTCCAAGATCATTTACTTTTAAGTCTCTTTCAAAACCCACAACATTGTTATTTTTTGTCGTAATTATTCCCCAGGGACTTGTAACAGGCACAGAAGATAGTGTTAACTCATTATTATTTTTTAAGTGTGTTTTATACATAGTTTTCAAATTAAATTGAAAGAGTGTATCGCTATTAATTAAAACAATTTCTGAATCATCTTTAAGATACCGGAATACCTTTTTTATTCTTAAGTGAATTGGAGTATTTTTTCCAGTGTTACAAAAAATAAAATTAATGTCTGTTTGTTGAAATTCTTTCATCAAATATTCTTTAATTTGTTTACCCTTATAACCTAAAGGAAAAATAAACTTTCTTACTCCATTTTTGTATAAAAATCCAATTGTGTACCATATGATTGGTTTTTTATTGACTTTGAGCAAAGATTTTGGCATTTCAGCAGTTAATTCTCCCATTCTAGAGCTTAAACCACCACATAAAACTATTGAGGACATTGACATAATTAATTATAACACTACAAAGGTTAAAAAAAAATTTAATCGTTATTTTAAAGTGCAAAGCTAATAGTTCAGAACACTCTGTTAAAGCTTACAATTTAGTAAAATTCTATGAGTTCAAAAAACTTGAGTATAAAAAATTATTTAAATTTTAATATTTTGTGTAAGGCTTTATATACGACTTTTATATCTGACTTTTTCATCCGAAGACTTGATGGGAGATTTATACCAATTCGTGAAAATTTATAGGAAATCGTATTGGCACCGGAAGCTCTTTTTGAATCATTAGTTTTTTTAAACGCTGGCTGAGAACTCAATGGATTAAAAAAAGGTCTGGTATGTATGCCGAGATTTTTTAGCTTCTCTATTAAATTAATTTTGTTAAATTTTTTATCGATCAAACAGGTTGTCAGCCAATAACAGTTATAAACATTTTTTTGTAATGGATTTAATTTAATATCTTCGCTGTTTTTAAAAACCTCACTATACCATTTAAATATCATACGTTTTTTTGAAATCAGTTCTTTGATCCTTTCGATTTGCGCAAGACCAATAGCTGCTTGAATATTTGACATCTTATATTTAAAACCTCCCGTTAATTTATTATAGTATATATCGTTTTGTTTTCTGCCATGATCACGAAGAGCCATACATCTTTCATAAATCCTTTTACTGTCTGTCACCAACATTCCTCCTTCACCAGTTGTAACAGTTTTTGTTCCGTGAAAACTAAAGCAACTTGCAATTCCAAACTTTCCAGACATCACATTATTATATTTTGAACCTAAAGACTCAGCTCCGTCCTCAATTATCGGAAGACCTATTTTTTTTAGATCATTGTATTCGGGCATATTTCCATATAAATTAACTGCAATTATAGCTTTTGTTTTTNTATTTAGAAGTGGTTTAACGGTATTGTATGAAAGGCACCAAGTTTTTGGATCGATATCTGCAAAAATTGGGGTTGCCCCTAAATAAATGATTGGAGAAGCCGATGCTATCCACGTTGCGTCAGGAACAATTACTTCATCTCCAGGACCAATATTTAATGACGATAAACTCAAATGTAATGCCGAGGTGCATGAGGGCAATGATATTGCATACTTTCTATTAACTATTTTTTTAAATTTTTTTTCAAATTTTTGTACATATTCGAATGCATTTTCGTACCAGCCATTTTTTACTGCTTTATTAACATAATCTATTTCTTTTTTTGTTATTGACGGCCCTGCTATAGAAATAACTTTTTTCATATTTTAAAAATTACCTTATTTTCTTTTATCCACAAGACAAACATTACAGCAACAAAAATAAGTCTNGGAATAAAGTATGATTTGTTGTTTAACCAAAAATTATTTAATTCTTTTACATTAATTATATTTTNATGTTTCTTTAAAAAGTTTACATGCTCGATATTTATCCATTTATTTAAGGGATAATCAAAACCCATTTTTTTTCTATAAATAAAACCTTCATCAAAATAATTTTCAGAAATCTTTTTTAAAATAAATTTTGTGGTTTTATTTTTAATTTTTTCTTTTAAAACTATTTTATTTAAATATTTTATAAGCTGTAATGAGAGAAACGGTACTCTTATTTCAATTCCATTTGCCATTCCAGATAAGTCCTGTCTAGTCAACCATTTTTGAAGATAAATTTCCTGAAACTTTCTCTCAATACACATTTTGTAATTTTTAATTTTAAACTTTGAAAAAGAAGGTATGATTTTTTTTAAATCAGAACACTTTATATACTCTAAAAAGTTTTCATTTTCATATTCTTGTAAAAACCACTTATAGCCCATAAAAATTTCATCAGCACCCTCTCCTGATAAAAGTACTTTTAAACCAGTTCGCGAGGCTTTTTTTGTTAATTTTAAAGCTCCAACGAAATTGGGATGGATCACAGGAAGGTCNTATTTACTGGCAACTTGTTTTAAGTTTTTTATGGAAAAATCATTTTTTTTTTGATCTAGAAAAAAACTTTTTTTTAGTAGTTTATATTTTTCGATTAACAACTTTTGGTATTGAAACTCATTAAAATTTTTATCACTAATATTGATCGAAAAACATGACTTAAAATTTTTCATTTTGTATGTTTTGGCCAATAATAGTGAGGAATCAATTCCACCACTAAACATAACTCCAAAATTAATTTTTGGTATTTGGCTAATTACAGATTTTGACAATAATTTTTCTATGTCATTTATTTTATAGCTTTTGGTTTTATTAAACTTAAAATTAGAATATCTCCGACTTAAAAATGAATTATCTTTTTTGATTTTTATTATTTCACCAGGACAAACTTTTTTNATATTTTCTAAAATCGTTTTGTTTTCCATTGAAACTCCTAATGTAAGGTATTCTGTGCAGCCTTCATTGCTTATTTTAGATTTAACAATGGAGTTGATTGGTCNAATTTCACTTGAAATATAGATTTTTCTATTTTTACGGTAGTAGTAGATTGGTTTCACGCCTACTGGGTCTCGAATCAAAGTAATTGAATCTACCTTACTATCGTAAAAAACTATAGAAAATATGCCATCCAAATTTTTAATATAATTTAAACCCTCAAAGATTAAAAGATTTAGAACCACTTCTGTATCGGAATTTGTTCTGAAAATTATGTTATATTTATTTAAAAGCTTTTTTCTTAATTCTTCATAATTGTAAATTTCTCCATTGAACATAATTATGTATCTACCAGAAATGTCACACATTGGCTGGTCTGAATCAGAATTTTGATCGATAATAGATAATCTATTAAATCCGCATAATACATTTTTTAAACTTATCTTTTTTGTTGAATCAGGTCCTCGGTGAATCATTCTTTGTAATAGACCATCAAGATCAATATTCATATCATTTCTAGAGAAAAAAAAACCACACATCAAAATACTCTAACTTGTGTACCTATAACCCTTGAGTTCGCTTTTACATTTTTATTGACAATTGAGCCAGCACCAATGAAAGAATTTTTTCCGATTTTTACATTTGGCAATATTTTCGCTCCAACACTTATGTAACAATTTTCTCCCACTTCTACTTTGCCACATATGTATACAGCGGGTCCAATAAATGTAAATTTCCCAATGAATGAATCATGAGCGATACAAGAATTTGATGATAATATGACAAANTCAGAAACTTCACAGTTCGACTGAANGATNGAATTTTCTTGAAGNAAAACTCCTAATCCGATTTTGGTGTAATTCGTATCTATGTCTGGATGAATAATACTTATAAACTGAAATCCTTTATTTTTATAAAACTCTGTAATCTCTTTNCGTTCTTTCATAGATGATGCAATTGAATTAAATAGAAAACAATCATTTTTCCTATACTTTTCTAAAAAAGTTTGAGTATCTAAAACGTNTGTATTCATGAAGTCTTTGCCAATTTTTTTTTNATCATTATCTACAAAGCACTCAACAATTATATCTGCTTGTTTTTTTAAATTCATACTGTCTATCGTTCGNATTACATTTGGATTGGCAGCTCCCAAAATTGTCAATTTTTTCATATTTCAAAAACTCCCTTTTCTTCAAGCAATCTTATATTTATANATGCCCANATTGTATAATCATATCTCTTATGAAGATCACCTTTTTCCTGAATTTGAGAATTGACATAATTATACATTTCTTCCGAAAAAACTTTCTATTCTTTTTTCTTCAAAGTTTTTTTTGATTTATAAGTTTATTTTTCGATACAATAAACATTTTATTTTTTTTTGAAACTTTTTCTAAAAAGTATTTATCTTAATTTATATTACTTTTAGATTAACACTATTTAGAACAAACGAAATNTTCTTTCTTCTCTTTTCGTTTGCAAATAAATATTCTTCATAAAGTCTATCTATTTCACTTTTTGTTATATGGTGCAAAGCTAATTCTTTAAAGGTATTAAGACCCTTCATATAACTTTCTGATTTATGCATTTCCAATTGAAATTGATCAAGACGTCTCTCTAGAGGATTATCATTCTCTTGTTTAATGTATTTACTTTGATCATGATAAAATACAATTTTTTTTGCATCAATTACAACACCATCCTTATGTGCAAGAAATGAAAAGAAATTATCTGAAAAACTTGCATAAAAATTTGGATGATATAAATAACCAAACTTTTCATACCTTTTTTTTGATATAGCTGGATTGATGATTAAGAAAGGGTGTAATTTTTGTTGAGTTTCCTCAGTATTGTCGGGAATCCTTAACACAACATCATTTTTCCAATTTGTACAATTTTTGATGTCATAGTCCCAGTTTTTATAAGGACTTAAATCATCTGCTACGTATAAAATACAATCTGATGTTGCATTACGTGATGCAAAGTTTACCTTTTCAGTCGGTCCTACTGATTTACCATCAACAAGAGGGTAGAAAAATTCTATTGAATTTTTTTTTATAACTTTGTTTTCTGGAGATTGAATCCAATCTGTATCCATACATAATAAATATTCTATNGAATCTGGTTCACCTGACANATCAAGCCATTTANTNCTNGTTTCTCTTGCGATTTTTGGTCTNCAAGTAGGATGTACAATAGAAATANTAAANTTACTCTGCATTTTTTCCATTAATTACGTAAATTGTTAACGACAGGTTTTAAAAATTATTTAATTAAATTACAATAGAGTATGAATTTAATATGTTTTGGTAATTTGGGATATGTTGGAACAGTTCTTAACAAAGCATTTAAAAAAAAATTTCCACATTACGTTGGATTTGATATTGGCTACTTTAAGCACTGCTATTTAAAACAGGAAAAAATAAATAAACAAATTATTGGTGACGTTAGGAAAATTAATGAACTAGATTTGACAAATTTCGATGTTGTAATTTATTTAGCAGCATTGTCAAATGATCCTCTTGGGTCAACATTTTCAAAAGCAACGAAACAAGTCAATTTTGAATCCTGTTTAAATATCGCAAAATTAGCAAAATCTAGTGGAGTAAAAAAATTCATATTTGCGTCTAGTTGTTCTATCTACGGGAAATCTGGTGATAAAATAATTAGTGAATCAGACAAATTGAATCCTCTAACAGATTATGCAAAATCAAAAATCAATGCTGAGAATAAACTAAAAGAATTATCATCGCCAAGTTTTACAATTACTTGTCTGAGATTTGCAACTGCATGCGGTTTTAGTAATAGAATGAGGGTAGATATCGTTTTAAATAATTTTATATCGTTAGCAATCTATCAAAAAAAAATTATTCTAAACTCTAATGGTGAATCTTTTAGACCCTTGATTCATGTTAATGATATGGTAAGAGCCATAGAGTGGGCTTGTGAAAGAAAAAGAGATATAGGCGGAAATTTTTTAGCTTTAAATGTTGGTTGTAATGAATGGAATTTTAAAATTATAGATTTAGCAAAGTTGGTTAGTAAAACGCTTGGAAATGTTCCTGTAAACTTTGGTAATAATGCTACTTTAGATCCCCGGTCATATAGCGTAGATTTTTCATTATTCAAAAATTTAGCACCTAGTTATCAACCAAAAGAAAAAATTGAGGATTCAATCAAAGAGACTTTTAAAAAATTATCGAATTTTCATAAAAAATCTCACACAAGAGATTTTTCTAGGTTTTCCAGACTTGAAGTTTTAAATTCACTATTAGACAGAGAAAAAATAAATTCTAATTTGGAATGGATATAATAGAAATTAATTTTATATAATTGTCTGTAATCAGAAGCGTAGGAGAAAGAGAATTTATTAATATTGTATATCTATGTAATATCTTTTAAATTTTAATATTATTTATAAAGCTTTTATGTGTGGTTGATTTTGAAGTTACAGTAATTGGTGGAGGTGTAGTTGGTTTATCCATTGCACGAGAACTTTCTTCATCAGGTAGAAAAGTTCTTGTAATTGATAAGAATAGTTCTTTTGGTCAAGAAAATAGCTCAAGAAACAGTGGTGTAATTCATGCAGGTATTTATTATCCTCAAGGTAGTTTCAAAAATAAATTTTGTTCTACTGGAAATAAAACCTTGTATTCATACGCTAAAGAAAGAGGTATCAGATTTTTAAATTGCGGCAAGATAATTGTTGCAACAAGAAAGGAAGAAGAGAAAAAACTTAATCAAATTGTTTTGAATGCTGAAAGAAATGGTTTATTTTTAAAAAAACTCACAAAAACACAACTTAAAGAGTATGAACCTGAATTAGTTGGCGAAACAGGTTTACTATCAAAAACAACAGGTATCATTGATATTCATGATTTAATGCTAAATTTTATCACTGATATTGAAAATAATAATGGATTAGTAAGGTTCAACTCCGAGTTTTCTCATAGTATTAACAAAACTAACTATATTTCTTTTTTTTTAAAAAAAGATATTAAAGATGAGATAAAAACAAAATGTATAATTAACTGCACAGGATTATATAGTCATCTTGTAGCTAAAAAAATCGATGGTATACATTTTGACGATATACCAAGGATTAGATACGTAAAAGGGAATTATATGTCTTTGTCAGGGAAGTCACCTTTCAAAAAACTAATCTATCCGCTTCCTGAAAAAGATGGACTAGGTATACATTCGACTTTAAATCTTGATGGTGTAACAATTTTTGGTCCCGACACAGTAGAAGTCGATAAGATTGACTTTAAAGTAACCAAAAATATAAATAAAAAATTTATAAATTCTATATCTAAATACTGGCCACAAATAAAAAATAGAGATTTAAATTATGACTATTGTGGAATACGACCGAAAAACCCACATAATGATTTTTCATTTCTTACAAAAAAAATGGGAAATGACTGTTTTATAATTAATTTATTTGGCATTGAGTCACCTGGTTTAACTTCATCTATTCAAATAGGAAAATATGTTTTAAATTTTTTTAAAAATTAAAAAATTTAATAATTATCACTATCATAATTTACATTTTCAATTCAAATCCATATTGTAGAATTATATTATATGCTAAATCTCTCATTAGTTAGACATGCTAAATCAGATTGGAATAATTTCATCGGAGACGATATGTCAAGACCAATATCATCCGAGGGTAGGACAAGAACACAAAAAATCTTAAACTTCTTAGAAAATAAGGAAAAGGCATTGCTGTTTGAAGAAGCTTTTTGCTCTCCATCAAGAAGAACTAAGGAAACACTACAAATTTTTCTAAAAAAAATATCTAATGTACCAAAGATTTTTTATTTAGACGATTTATACTATTCATCAGGAAAAGATATATTTGACACTGTAATGTTGAATGCAAAAAAAAAAAGAGTTTTAGTGGTTTCTCATGAACCTTTACTTTCATCATCATTAGAGAATTTTTTTTATGGTAGCAAAAATAAATATTATTTAAATGCCATTGAGGAATATACAACTTCAGCTTTTTTTAATATAAGTTTTAATTGTAAAGAATGGTTCGAGATTAAAAAATCAATATCAAAAATAAACTATTTCATAAAGCCAAAAGATTTATGAATTTTAAAAAAAAATGTATTATGGCAAACACACACATTATATTTTTTTATCCTATTGATGTGTTTCTGTTGTAAAATAAGAATCTATATGAGTTGAGTAAAAATGGCTTAGAATTAATTTCGCTTCTCTATAATTGTTTGCCAGTATATGTTTTAAATTAACCAATACATACATTAACACACTTTTATTCTTAAAAAGTATAATAAATTGGTAGCGGATAACGGACTTGAACCGATACTAGCCGAATTTTAAGGGATTTTGAATTAATTGCGAAGGTTTTTAATTTTTCGTTTCATTTACNCTGATTGTATGTATCAATTTTTTTTAAAAATCTCTAAGAATATACCATGAATGTTTATGTAATAACTCAAGACATAACAAGAATTATAGATTTCTTAAACTATAGTTAATTTGTTATAGATTTGGAGTTACTTTAATTAATATAGAAAAATCATTAATAAGATAATAAAGTTATGGATTAAAATATTAGAACAAAAATTAATTGTTTTAATTGTAATAATTTTATCATAAATTAANAATGATATGTTTTACAAAATTTTTTNGCCTTCTTTTATTTCAGCATTTTTTATACTAGCTATAAGTTCGGTCTTTTCTAAATCTTTAGATCTAGAATGTGAAAATTTTGATGTAAATTATAAGGAAAATGATTTTTTAACAAAAAGAGAACAAGTCCAGGAAATGGACAATGCTTTACTTGAATCTCTACATAAATTTGAAGAATGTATNAGAAAAAAATCAACTGCAAGAAAAAATATTTCTAATAATAGTATTACAAATTCTTTAAATGGTTCAGAAACGTTAAGAGGCAATAAGTTTATCGATGTCCNAGAAAAAGGTAATAGTGATTATGAGATAAATCAAAACAATTCTGAGAGTGATATTGCAAGCTCTATTAATGAAGATAATGTTGGAACCAATGGAAAAATTCCTGAGGATATTCCAATAGAAAATAATGATGACGTATTTGCTCGGCAGATAAAAAATGCAGCACTCAAAGAAAAAGATCCTGAAAGGCAAAAGAAGATATGGAATCAATACAGAAAATATAAAAATTTACCTTTAGAGGATTGAGTTATATTTAAAATTATGATTAGTTATAAATGGGAAATTAAACAAAAATGAGATTTACATCTTTAATAATTTTANTAGCTTTTTTTCTATCTAGCTGTAAAACAACCCAATCGGTTATGCAGTTTGGTCCAAAGACTTCTAATGAAATTCTGGAAGAAAAAAGGGTTCAAGATTTTGAGAGCGAATTAAGACCAAGATTAGATGTTGCCATACCCGTTTTCGAAACAAACTTCTCTGCCCAAAAAAATGATGACATTTGGGAAGAATTAAGAAATGCTGAATCAGTAAGATTTGCTTATAAACTTAAAACCTTTATGGAGGAAACTGAAAAATTTGGGGCCATTCGGGTCGTACCTGATTTAAGTGCAACGAGTGATCTATATATTTCAGGAAAGATTTTGAAATCAAATAGTGAGNAAATTGAGCTTGATGTTAAAGTAGCAGATATTTCTGGAAACTTATGGATTGATAATGAATTTAAACACACAGTCCCAGACGATTTCTATGACAGAAGTGGTTATAATGAGGACTCTTATGACCCTGTATTTCAAAAAATTGTAAAAAAAATTGTTGATAAACTTGAGTTCGTCTCCACAAAAAATCTCGATGATTTGAAATATATCAGCGATTTAAGGTTTGGCCTAAATCTCTCTGAGGAATCATTTTCTGAAAATATTTTTCAGGATGAAGTAGGTAAATATATAATAAGGGCAAGACTTGACAAAANAGATCCAAAATTTACCAGGCTTAAAAACTTAAGAATACGAGATCAACTTTTTATAGATGAGTTGCAAATTTTTTACATGAATTTTGACGAAAATATAGATTCAAGTTATTTAACATGGCAAAGAGAAACTTTTCAAGAGAAACAAGCAGAAAGTAAAGCTAAAGGAGAAGCAGTAGGAAAAGCTATAGGAGGTGTTTTGTTGCTTGGTGCAGCTGTTGTAGCTGCTTTAGCCGGTGCACAATCTAATAACGNTAATACTCAGACTCTCGGAACCTTGGGTGCCATAGGAGGGGGTGTCGCTGGAGCTTCACTTTTAAAAGACAGTTTTAGGAAAAGCGCAGAGGCCAAAGTCCATAGAGATGCAATTGAAGAACTTGGAAGATCCTTAGATGTAGAAATGTCAGNCAAGGTAATCGAATTAAATGATGATACAGTTGAACTGACTGGTACAGCAAAAGAGCAATTTTCTAAATGGAGATTATTTCTGCAAAGAATGTATGAAAAAGAAAAAACTCCAAATGTAGACATANCAGAAAGTACCTGAGCCTTAAATCAATTTATTTTGTTGTCAAATCAATGAAATATATAAAAATAATTTTTTTAGTAACTTTGGTCTTATTAACTAAAAAGACATTGTCAAATACAACCAAATATGAAGTCTCAATGGATTGTTATAATATAGAAAATAAATTGAACAAATATGCTAAAACTGAAAACAATATTTGTATTATAGATTCTACCAACCAAGAAGTTTGTAATGAACTTTCCTCCTCTGATGAATCGAATCTCACCTACGTTACTGAATCAAAAAATCAAATTCAAATAATTGATTTCAAAAACAAAAAAGTAACATTTACAATTGAAAATGACTTAATGGAATTCAANTGTAAAAATTTAAAACAATATAATGTTAAAAAAAATAAGGCAGGCTTCAATTTTAAAAATTCAAAAATTGAAGAACAAAATGTAAATTTAGAAAATGCAAAGGAAATTTTTTTAAGAAAGAAAATCGAACTAGAAAAAAACATTAATACTTCGCTGTTAGACTGGGATGTTGTTTTTTTTCAAGATGACATTAAGAAAATTGAAAAAATTAGAAAAGAAATAGAGTTAAATACAAACAAAGGAAATTTTATTGATGCTATAAAAAAAATTGATGAAATTGATATTGAAATTGTACGTATCAATCAAAAACTAGATAAAAACTTTATTGAATTTTATGAAAGTGCAAAAAAAAATTATGAAAATTTATCATATTTTAGTGCAGACGAAAGTATTAAAAATGCACTAAGGTTAAAACCAAACGATTTGGATGCAAAACAACTAAAATCTAAAATAAAAATTCTTCCTAAAAAAATTAAAATTCTTAAAAACATAGAAACGGCAAGAATTGAAAATAATAAAAAAAAGGAGTTAGAATTCTTACAAGATCTTAGAAAATTACAAAAGGATCCAGAATTAAATAGACAAATTAATAACCTTAACAATTCGATTGTTAGGCTGGACTATCAAGAAAAGATTTCAAATACGGAGAAATTTTTAAAAGAAAATAATATTAATCAAGCAGAAAATCTTTTAGCTGAAGCAAGAAAGATTCTTCCAAATGAGCCTGAAATATCAATACTTCAAGAAAAATTAAATAAAATTAAAGAAGATAATCAAAAAAAAAAATTATTTTCTAATTTTAATGCTGCCTCAAAAAATGATGATTGGGAAATTTCATTACTGAATCTTAAAAAAATTGAAACAATTGAAAGAAATGATGCAAATTTAAAAAAAAAAATTGAAATGGTTGAGGATATATTATCTCTTAAGAAAAAATTAATTAGTTATTCAAAAAACTTACACAGATTTACGAATCAAAATTTTAAAAATCTTGTTGTAGCAGACCTAAAAAATGCAAAAAAATACCTGGATATTAGTCCATCACTCTTGAAAAATTATGAAAAAGTTTCGGAAGTTTTAAAAGAGTCGGAAAAAAAAGTCTTAGTGAAGATTATTTCAGATAACGAAACCTTAATAGAAATCCGTGGTATTGGGAAAGTTGGCAAGGTAAAAGAAAAAATTATTCAACTTTCCCCAGGAAAGTATTATTTTCTTGGAAAAAGAAATGGATTTAGAGACCTTTTTTTAGATGTCGATCTTTCAAAAACAGGAAATACCGAGCTAGAAATTATTTGCTTAGAAAAAATATAGATATCATTTTGGTAAAGCTATAAATGTCCCTTTGTTTTGTTTGGTTATTTCTCGCATTATAATTGAAAATCTATCTGTAGTGTCCTGTGCTAAAAAACCTATAGCATGAATTCGTGTTTTAAATTTTTTTTTTTTATTCAATTTTGTTATTTTGTTAATTGCTATGTCGTAATTCCCCCCCGTATAATCATCTCCCATCACATAAATTGCTGTAGATTTCCTTGGATCAGAATATTTAATGAGAGCCCGTTCAATACCTTCCAGAGGACTACTATTAGAAGCAATACTCCATAATTTAAATAATTTGATTGAATTTTTACGCCATGTCGACGTATCTGGAATCCATTTATTTTCATAAGCTGAAATTAATGGTACTCCCATATCATTCAAGATTTGAAAACCTTTAACACTTGGATGAATTTTTAATATATTTTCAATTTTTTTTGAAACCTTATCCCATATTCTCAACATACTACCTGAGGTATCGACAATGAAAATAATATATTCACTATCTACTGGAATGCCCCCAACTTCTATATCCCTAATGATTTTTTTTTTTTTTAGAGAAAATGTTGTAAGATTTTCCTCAACAATCTTTAAAGCTTCAACGGAATCCTCAAGGTCCTTCTTTTTTATCTCTATAGAATCTAGGATGACCTCTTTATTCTTTATTGAACTTTTAGTCTCCAAGAACTCTTGATTAATTTCTAAAAAATCAGTTGTTAGTTGTTCGTTAATTTTTTTCAATTCTTTATTAATAGATTGTAACTCATCAAGCTTGATTAAATAAGCAGTTTCATCTACAAAATTTTCAACTCTATTACTTGGATTAAATTTATAGATTAATACCAACATCACTATTGCTCCAAATCCACATGATATTACATCTAAGAAGGAAAAAAGTGTGTTTTCGATTCCTTTTCTTCTTTTCATTAAGGCCAATTTCTTGCTGGGCTGATTAGTATTCCACCAGTACTAGATGCCCATTCCCACATTTCAGGCGAGGCTTGGGGATCACCTTCTATCGGTAAAAGGATTATATCTACTTTTGCACGATTGTTTCCAATAAAGCGAATACTTTGATAAAATAATTTTACTCGACAATCACTGGATATTTTGTTGGATGATCCGATAATTGAGTCGCATTTACTAAAAGGGTTTAGACTTTTAAACTTCTTTCCTCCATAAGTTGGTAATCCGTCAGTAATCAAATAAATATTGGTAGGCTTAAATTTTTCAGCTTGAATCAAAGCAGATAATAAATTTGTCGGTCCATTAGGAGTAATATTATCTAGGCCTAATAAAATTATTTTTAAGTCATTAGGATTTTTTGTTTTAAATGATCGTTTTGCGAGATATTTTGCTTTCTCGTCAAATCTAATTATTGCAATATCACTATCTTTAGGAGCTCTTGCAAGAATCCATTTTACTATCCTTATAGTTCGTTTCCATTTTGGTCCATTTTTTTTTTCTTTATTTGATAAAGTTTTTCTTTTTATTATTTCTAATAATTTCTCGTCAGTCATTGAAGAACTTGAATCAAGCAATATACAAATTCTTTGTCCCANTATCCTTAAACCCTCAATATAATCTTCTTCAAAAACCTCGTAATTAGTTATTGGATCTTCTTGTTTTCTTTCTGGTATCTTTGATATTTTTTCTTTCATCTGAGACACTTTTGTGTCTACAACTTCGTTTAATTNTTCAGCAATAGTAATTTTTTTTTCAAGAACTTTATTTTGTTTTTCAACTTCAATTAAATTTTCTCTTTCATTTTTTATATTTCCCTCTAATTTTTGATTTGCTAAACTAATTTCCATATTAGAATTTATAAGGTTGTCAATTTTTTCAATCAATATTTCAGGGCTTGTATCTGATTCACTTTTTTTTTGGTCTGAATTATTCTCTAACAATAAGAAAATTATAATTATTCCTCCTAGACCACAAGCCATTATATCCAAAAAAGATAAACTAAAATCATTTTTCCGGTCTTTTTTTTTCATAAACTACAAAAATTTAGAGTATAAATATTTCTCACAATATTCTTGAATATTTACTAAATTTTCATCTTGTAACTTTTGTAATTGATGGAAAAAAAGCATTAAGACCAAGCTTATCATCAGCGCAACAAAAGTTGAATTGAAAGCTATGCCTAAATTTTCAGTCATTANNGATATATTACCTTCAATCGCCTTATCTGCATTTGATAGTGCTAAACCAATTCCTCTTACCGTTCCGATAAAACCCACAGATGGTATAGCCCAAATTAGATATCTAATCATTGCATTATCACTATCTTGTTTAGTTGAAAGCATTTCAATGCTACTTTTTATTGAGTCTGAAACATTTTGAACATTTTTAGTTTGTGAGTATCTTAGCAAAGCAAGGTTTATTGATTCAATAAGTGGAGTATTTTTGATACTCCTATCAAGTTGTTTGTTTAACTTATTTATAACNTCCTCTGCCATATTTTTAGTTTCAATTTTTTTTTCAATTAAATCAATATTAAATAAATAATTAGAATTTACTATTTTAGAACATTTTTGAAGTATTAAAAAAATNCCCCAAATTAACAATATAAAGCAAATTTCTTGTTCAAGATCTTTAACAATTACNAAAAAATTTCTAGGTACTGATGTTTGAGCATTCTTAGCTGCTTCAATTATCAGGTTAGCTTCTGGTCTTATGAAACCTGAAAAAATAAAATGTACAAGAATAACTGTAGAAATTAAAAATAATGCACTTTTTAATGTATCATTCATCAAATATCAACAGGAAAAGAAATTGGAGTGTTTAATTTAATACTCAAACCANCAGCCTCAATAATATTATAATAAGTAAAATATAATAAACTAATAGTTAAGAAAATGAATATTTTTTTTTTTAAATTCATAAGTATCTTGCTATTCGAAAACCGATTTTTTCATTTCCATTTATACCATTTTCTCTGTAAGCAGGCCTAATTTTTGTAAGGGTGCCGGAGGCCCAATTAGCACCCTTAATAACATGACTTGACCCTTTTTTACTTCCTAGTGGATCTTGCTCTATTTTTTCAGAAAATGTTATTGTGTAGTAGTCATGTATCCATTCACTTAGATTTCCTGATAAATCATACAATCCTGATATTTCTCTCTGTAAGCTTCCAACTTCTGCAATATTTTCAAAACTATCATCATAATCTTTTATAAAATTTCTTTGACTGACTTGAGCACTTTCATCTGCAATATTAAGATAGTTATCTGGAATAATAAAGCTGTCACCCCAACTAAATTTGGTGGCTTTTTTTTTATTAGCCTTTCTTGATAACCATTCCCATTCAGCCTCAGACAGCAATCTATATCCATTTGAATTAGGATTAAAATTATTAAGTCTACCTCGTTTAATACTATAAAATTCCTCAAGCCCTTCCTTTTTACTTAACCAATTNCAGAAAGCTGCAGCTTCTATCCAAGAAATATTATTTACAGGAAATTTATCATTTTTAGATGGGGACCTATNTTTAAAAATTGAATATTTCTGATTTGATATTTCATGCAAAGAAACATAAAAAGGCTTTGTAAGACTTACCTTCCTTAAAATTTCATTAGCTCTTTGTCCTTTTTCGTAACGTTTAGCACCTAACTGCAAAATATCTCCGTTGGGATTAAATAATTTCATTTCAATGTCAATTGTATTATTATAAGAAAGTTCTGCCTCTTGCAATTTTGCTACTTCCTCATCAATAAGATTTATGTTTAAAATTTTTTTTTTATTGGCTTTAGGCAAAATTTTACTGACAACAGATCTAAAATTTTTCTTTTTTATCTCAATATTTTGTTCATTAGTCCTTAATTTAACGATTTTAGGTGTTTTACCAGAGAATTTCCCATTAATCCAAATATCCCCCTCAGGTTGAGAAATAATTTCAACAGTACCATATTCTTCCAGTAGATTTATGTTTTCAATCCTTTTCTCATTAGGAATTAATTTAAAGTTAATTGTCTGAGTTTTAAAACCAGGTTTTTCGAATGAAAGACTATAATCCTTATTTGATTTTAAAGTGATAAATTTATCTGTTTGATAGTTAATACCATTAATGTATAAATTTCCGTCTTTTGGTTTACCCGATATTTTAATTTTCGCTTCAATTAGCTCCAAAATATAATCTCTTTGATTCACTTTATTTTGGTTGGTAATAACTATTTTATCATTNATTGTTTCATAGTTTTCCTTTTTTATTTCAATATTATACTCACCACCTTNATCTTTAAAAATAGTTGGAGTTATNCCAATTTGCTGATTGTTAATAAATACCTTAGCGTTNTTNGGTTTTGATTCTAATTTTAAAAAACCTTTTATACTNTCAAGTTTTACATTTAAATTTGTAGATTCTCCTTTTTTAATGGTCACATTTAAATTTTTTTTCTCAAAAAAAGGGTTATTTACTCNTAAATTATATTCTCCCGAGAGCAACTCTGTTTCTAACTTTTCACCCTGAAAAATAAATTTATTATTCAAAAACCATTGAGTATTTTTATTTATATTATCAACACTCACATTTAAAGTTCCAGGAAGTTCTGACATTAAAACTTTATGAAAATTTCCTCTATTTTCAGCAGGGATTCTTTCATTAATATTTTTATATCCCCTCGATGAAACTGAAAATTTAGGTCTTGAGGAAAAAGAATAAATAAATTNATTAAAACTTATGTCAAAAAAGTTTGTAGATTTAATCTTTGCATTTTTACTGGCTTCTTCAGGAAAAATTATAATTTTGGTACCATTTGAAAATAAAAGGAATAAATATACAAAAAG
This sequence comes from Rickettsiales bacterium, assembly GCA_002711625.1. GTDB lineage: Bacteria > Pseudomonadota > Alphaproteobacteria > Methylaequorales > Methylaequoraceae. The sequence continues at coordinate 44,634 of PARR01000001.1, forward strand.
TAAAATACATAATGAACCTCCACCTAGGTAATAAGTTTTTAATTTATAATTTCTTCTTTCTTTCTCTAGAGCTTTATTAATATTATCCATAATTTATAAAAAATAAATTTAAAAATCTCATTCTTAAGCAAAATTTATTATATAAAATCATCTATTTTTTTACTTTATATTATTAGAATATAAAAATTTATATTCTTTTTTAAATATAACTTTCAACTTTTCTCATTTTCTCAATTATTAGTCAATCTTTACTGACATCTCTATGTATAAGAAAATTTATTGATCAAATTTCATACGCGTAAAATAGAGCAAAAGCTTTATTGTTTNAAAATAATAATGAAGCAATTAGATGGGTAGAAGATTTTTTGATACAAAAAAATAGCACTAATGAAAATGTAAATAAAAAGGAAAATTTGAAAGAACAATTTCTTTTAAGGGTCTAAGTAACAGTGATTTAAATTTTTAAAAGAAAGAATGATTGAAAAAAAATTTAAAAAACGTAAAAATCATTTCAAAGGGTGGAGAAGCTGGTGGAATATATTTTTTGCTGTCAGGAAAAGTCGATATTTCAATTAATAAACAGCAATCTATTATAACGCTTAATGCTGGAACTTGTTTTGGAGAATTTTCATTGATTGAACCAAAATCAAAAATATTTGCAAATGTTACAACTTTAACTGAGTGTTCTTGCTTTTATTTACCACTAAAAATTTTAGATTATATTCATCTTTCTAGAAAAAAAATTATAGAAATACTTTTAAAAAATTTAGATTTACTTTTAGTAAAACGTCTAAAAGATTGTAATTCTAAAATTAATAATATCTTAGACCGCTAGAACTGAATCCAATTAAGTTTTTTTAATGAGATGTACATTAAATAAAAATAATCAGATTAATACTTACATTTATTTTAAGTAGTTCCCATAGTCCGAGTCGAACCGACATGAACGAGATTCAACGGATTTTTAATCCTTAGAATAAAATAAGTCCTACTCACTATCGCATTCAGAGGAGCTACTGTCACTATGTCATAAATTGAGTCACTTTAATTTCACTAAATTATGATTTTGTTTAATAACCTTTTAGTGAACTCAATTAAATCTTATCAATTGTGTTTGTTCAACTTTATTAATTATTTAACCTTCTTATTTCGCAATTAGCATAATCACTCGCATCATCTACATAATTTTGTAGTTCTCTCACATATCTTTCGACATCGTAATTATAAGATTCTATTTCGTTTTGATAATTATTAATTGTCCAATCATCGCAATTATGAGTTCGCGAAAATTCGTTAATACAATATGGTGTTGTTGGTTTTGAAGGTTTGCTAAAAGGAGGAGATGGATCCGAACAATATGAAAATGCCTTACTAGTATATAATATTAATAAAAGAATGATTCTCATATGAAAGATTTTTAAAATCTAAAAATAACCAAATGTAAATGTAAATTTTTGACCTCCTAAATCCCCGTGGCCAGTACCACTAGAGCCTGTAGATACAAATTGAAAAGGACCTGAGCGACCATCGTCACAATTAAAAACTCCCTCACCTTTTCTTCGTGTCACGTAAACAAAGTTGCCTTTGCAAGTAACACCAGTGTTGGACGTTATTTGAAGATCTCCACTTCCTCCCAAATAACCCGTTGCCGAACCTTGAAAAGTCTCATCTGTATTTTGAACCATACCTTTAACTGGTAATGTCATACTGCAGGATAACACAAAAAACATTGGTATTAATATTAGAAAATTAAATAAAATTCTCATCTTAGGATGATACTAAATAATTATGACAAAAAATATTTATTTCTGAAAAAATTAAATTAGTTTGACATTATTCTTATGTATAAGAGATCTCCGTAATTAGAATTAACTTATTAATATTTTTAATAAATTCTTTAAGTCCTACTCGCATTGATTTTAGATGGTACCCCTAGTTAGACTGGAACGGACATGAACCGAAGTACAACGGATTTTGAATCCATATCGTCGCTGTGTAAGTTAATGTGAGTGTGGTTTACAAATTTACTAATACACACATGATCAAACTTTCTTTTAATTATTCATTTATGGAATAATTATTGCTACTGAATAACCATGAATGACAATGCTATCGGATTAGTTAATGCCAAACACGGCAATTTTATGTTTTACAACTACGACGAATATGTTGGATTAAGCATAAGAGAGTATGGTGAATGGTCAGAAAAACTATTAAAAAAAATCTTATTATTAATTAATGAGTCTGACTATGTAATTGATATAGGTTCGCATGTTGGTTTAATGACAATACCAATAGCAAATAAGATTGGATCTAAAGGAATGGTTTATTCATTCGAACCACAAAAAATGCTGTATTTTCTTCAATGTGGCAACCTTGCTTTAAACAATATAAGAAATGTAGAAATTTTTAATGCCGCAATGGGAAAGTCAGATGGAGAACTTTTTGTTGATGATATAGATTATTCAGAGGTAGGAAACTTTGGAGGTTTTGGGATTAAAAAAGGTTATGATTATTCTAAGTTTATTAAAACAAATAAAAATAAACTAATGAAAGTGGTAGTTAAAAATTTAGATCAATTCTTAAATTTAAAAAAATGTAATTTAATTAAATTAGAAGCAGAGTCATTTGAAAAAAAAATTCTTCAAGGTGGACTTAAGTTCTTAGAAAAATTTAGGCCTACAATGATTATAGAAAACCACCCACTGGAACCATCAGAACTTAACAAGTTTTTATTTTCGCAAAATTATGATCTGTATTGGATTAATTACAGATTATTTCAAGAAAACAATTATTTTTTAAATTCAAAAAATTATTTTAATACATGGTCAAAATCTTATGTATTAGCATATCCAAAAGAAAAAAAAATTCAGGAGGATAATTTAACAAAAATTAACTCTGTAGATCAAAAAAACCCATCATTTGTAATTAATAATTAGTGGTACCCCTAGTCCGACTCGAAC
>PARR01000002.1 GCA_002711625.1 Rickettsiales bacterium
CAAATTTAAATTCTGTTGGGATTATGGTTGATACCCAAGGCCCTGAAATTCGCACGAAAGGGGTATCAAACCCAATTCCAATAAGCCCAAAAGATAAAATAGTCCTCGTAAAACAAAGGAAAAAAATTGAAAGTTCTAAAACTTTCTGCATAGATAATATTGAATATTTAAAAGGCATCAAAGTAGGAGGAAAAGTTTCTCTAGATAACGGTGCTATTGAATTAAAAATTAAAAATATATCAAAAGATTGTATTGAGTGTGAATCCAAAGATGAGGGATTAGTTGCTAACAGAAAGCATGTTAATTTTCCCGGAGCCAGGATAAGTCTTCCTTCGCTTACAAGAAAAGATAAAAAAGATATTAAGTTTGGCATCGAAAAAGGAATAGATTTTATTGCCTTGTCATTTTGTCGAACAAAAAAAGATTTAGATGAGCTGAAAAGGTTTTTAGGAAAAAGGGTTAATAAAGTTGAAGTCTTTGCCAAAATTGAAGATCAACAAGGATTGAAAAATGCAGAATTAATTGCCAATGCATCAGATGGCATCATGGTAGCTCGAGGAGATTTAGGTATTGAGACTGATATTACAAATTTACCATATATACAAAGAAATCTTATTAAAACTGGAGCTCAGTTTGGTAAGAAAACAGTTGTAGCAACTCAATTGCTGGAGACTATGATTGAAAGTCCACATCCATCTCGAGCCGAAGTATCAGATATTGCAAATGCTGTTTATGAAGGGGCGGATGCTCTCATGCTTTCAGGAGAAACAAGTATCGGAAAATATCCTATTGAATGTGTTAAATATCTTTCGGATATTGTCTTAAATGCTGAAAAGTCAGAGACTCTTCACTTTGAAAGTAATTTTAGACAAAAGACTGATTGGCATACACTGGCAGCAACTTCTGTCAAACTAGCAACTAAGATTGATGCTGATGCCATAGTTGTTTTGACTAGAAGTGGCTTTACAGCAAACATTATTTCCAGATATAAGCCAAAAATGCCAATTTATGCATTTACAAACAACAGAGCGTCTCAATCAAAATTATCTATCACTTCAACTGTGGAAAATATCTTCTTACGATTTTCAAAAAATCATGAAGCTACAATAAGTCAAGCCTTTGATTTGCTTAGGAATAAGTACAAAATAAAAGGAAAGAAAAAATTCGTTGTAATCTCAGGTGTCTTTTCTGATATCTATGCGGATGCAATACAAATTAGAAACTTCATTTAATCCCACCTTTTATTTACTAATAAAATTAATGAGTGGACATTTAATCTGAAGCTTATAATAATTTTCTTTAAATACATGAAAATGTTAGAAAAATTCTTTAACCTTAATGTGGAGGTTCTATGAAACTATTAATTTTATTATTTCTTTCTTTTTTTACTTTTGGTGATTACGAAGAGATATCTTCAAAATATTCAGACTGCAAAGGGAAAATTGCAAATTATTATGTTGGTAAAATAACAAAGGATGGTTCTATTAGTGGATGGCTTGAAGCAGCTGATCTGCACCAACAGTACTATAAAGCTCGAGGTATGGACATATTGGTGATGCCTATGGGTCAATATAGACGAGATGAAAATGGAGATGCAATTGAAGAACTACATCGTGTAAGCACAATGGTTGTGGGTTCACAAAAATCATGGGCTAGTTGGGGAGAATATTTAGATAACAGAGACCAACAAACTATTGATAATGATCAAATTGATTATGATAATTTTGTACAAAAATACAATAAGAATAATGAAATAACTGCACGAAGACTTATTTGTATGCTATAAATTAAGCTGCCCTTTCGTTTAAATAGAAGGTCAAAAATTTACATGGTATTTTAATCAGGAGATCAATGAAAAATATTTTAATTTTATTACTAACAATTTTTTCTTCCTTTGCTTTTTCTCAAGAAGAAGGACAGGTGGAGGAAGTAGAACAAGCTGAAAACAGTGAAAGCCTTGGTTATGCGATATTTTCCACTTTTGAGATTGCATATGGTGCAAGATATGGAGATTTACAAAGGTATTTGGTTGAAGAAGCAAAAAGAGGCGTCAATGATGGATATGATAATTGCGTGTTGTATCGACACGAATTAGGTTCAGAACGCTCATTTTATATGGCTTGTTTCTTTCAGAATCTAGACCAATATGCTCAAATCATGGAGCAACCAAAGCCGGATTATGCACGTCAAAGACAATTATTTTCGTCCCATACAAGTCATATGGTAGAGATGACCAGCAATGAATTAGATGGAGCACCAAACTATATTATGTATGGAAAATGGAGGCCATCTCCAGCTATATCTTGGGAAGAATGGGGTCTACGTATGGATGCTTATGCAAATGCACATAGTCAAGCATTTGGTGGTTGTGATGGCTGGGTCCATGCATGGGGACCTGAAATGGCTAACTATCTAGTATGTGGCTTTGATGGATATGAAGACTTTGCTGTTAAACACGAGGCTGTTGGGCCTTTATTGAGTGAAGCAGCATCGCAATTTGACTCCATTGGTGTTGTAGATCAATCTGATGAACTTCTTATAAGAGTTTATCCATAATTTGAGGTATAAATATGAGAGTACTTATTTTTTTATTTACGTCATTTTTCATTCTTGCTGATAACCATACTTCAGCTGAAAAAGAAGTTTTAGATCGTCTTGCAAGCTATTATGAAGCAAGAAATAACCAGGATTATAAAGCGGCAATGTCTTTTGAAAGCAGTGTAGGTACCTTTAACACCAACTCTGATGGAAGTTTTCATAAACCTGTCCTTTTTGAGACTCTTGAAGAGAGATCAAATAATCCACAAACTGGCATAATTAATGTTTATTACCCGGAAGCTATACAGCTATCTGAGGATGTTGTGCATGTCAGGTTTTACGCTGAAGGCATTTATGGTTCGAGAGATTCTAGTGGGCCGTATAGAACTAGAGTGACTATGAATTGGGTTAATGAAAATGGAAATTGGGTTGTTAAGACACAACATTATTCACCAGCATCNTACGGTGGTGTGCATATGCCAGATAAATATGATTTTAAGTGATNCAGAACAACAGAGGGCGANAATAANTNAATAGGAGAAGCTATGAAACTATTANTGATTTTGTTCATGAGCCTAGGTTTGCTGGCTGATGATCATNACGATATGTATGAAGAGGTTTATGCTGATTATNTCTACTGTAATNNCGATGATAATCTTTCAGCTGAANGAAGGGATNANGCATTTGAAGACTNTATAGAAGCTTGGAATGNACATGCAAGTTCNTTTGATAATTCTGTTGCANTATCAGCAGTCTATCCGTTTTATACAAATGACNATATGAGATCTGGTGCAGATTTTATGTTTGTAAGGCATGCACCNTCTAGNCAAGCTTTAGGCGCATTTNTGCTTCAAATGTATAACTTAGTNAGTGAAGATGATGACATGCCTAAGGCTCCNTTTGAATGTGATAANGCATCGGAGGCTTACCAGCTTGTTGGACCATCCTCNGATGNTGACTTGGGTAGNTCTGGTATGGTCGAATATTATCCNTGCAACTACACTGAAGATGCTGATCCAGATNCTATGTTTGAGGCGCAAGCAAAATTCGCTCTNGANCATTATGCAAATGGAGCAAGAGGAGGGTATAGATANATTTTNCCTGGTTCAGGTTCAGATAGAGTGAATTCTCCAGACTTTTATGTGAGTGTTGGAAGCCCAGATATTGAAGCACGAGGTGCAGGCATTGATTTATATTGGTCTGAATCCAGAGGCTCAGAGGCTGAACTNGAAAGACGTAAACATGCAGAATGCCAAAAGAGCTCTGTATGGTATTGGGAAAGGCTGAAAGAAGGCTAAATGCAATAAATTTTTTTAGTGTAAAATTAAACCCATGTTGGGATTACTGACATGGGTTTTTTTATGAAAATTAAATTCTTGCTGCCAATTCTCCTGCTATGCAGTTTCTTTGCNCATCTTGTACAAACTAATTGGGGTCAAACTTCTATTACTCTTNAACGNTTAGATACAGAAAATAATCAATATCTTTATTACGATCTNTATAAGCCAGCAAATGCAACGAGCACNTCAAAGGCACCACTAATAGCTGTTATACCNGGNTTTCAGAGGTCTAAAGAAGCACTNTCNAATGTTGCAATAGAACTTTCAAGAAGAGGTCATGTTNTAGCCTTGATTGATCCTTATGCACAAGGNCTTTCCAGTTCNTCTTCGAGNACTTTAGCNGCAACAACTCAAGGGTATGGAATGTTCCACTTGGTTGATTACTATTACGATAACGACACTGTGGACTACATAGATAAAAATCTAATAGCTGCTACAGGACATTCTATGGGTGGTAATGCAGCAGTAAGGGGTGGTGATTTATTTGGTCAACGATCACAACAAAATAATGAAAAAAGTCGATTACATTCGATTTTTATCTCAGGTTATGTCTTAACTCTAAGAGATGAAATTCTTAAAAATGTCAGATCAAATATTGGNGTNAGTTATGCCTTCTANGATGAAGGTGCATTTAGAAATGAATTNTCAAATTGGGATGCNGCGAATATGGAAATTGCTCCTGAATCACTTAGGGTNGTAAANAGTATNTACGATCNAAATGAAGAAATATCNAGGGTTGAATTGGGNAGATATTATGGTGAGACTGAGGATAGATCTATAAGAGTTGTCTTCAACGAAAAATTGCTTCACCCATTCCAGCCCTATAACCGAGAAGCCATGGCAAACCAATTAAGTTATTTTGATAACGTGATGGGATCACCAATTGCCTTGGATCCAAACAATCAAACTTGGCAATGGAAGGAATTTTTTACATTAATAAATTTAATTATTTCGTTCTTACTCATAATACCAATTTCTAAAGCCTTACTTAATTTAAATTTCTTTTCTGGATTAAAAAAAGCTGTCCCACATAAACTGCCCCAACAAACTTTGGAAGGCAAAAAAATTTTTTGGTTTACTTTTTTATTAAGCGCAACTATTGCTTGTGTAACCTTCATTCCATTGGTTGATACAGCTAAAATTCTTTTTCCAGAGGCTTCTAGTCGACAATTAACATGGTTTTTTCCACAGAGAATGAACAATTCAGTAATGCTATGGGCTGTTTTAAACGGTGTTGTTGGATTAATTATTTTTTTTGGTTCATACCAACTTTTTGGCAAGAAACATAATGTGCAAATATCATCATGGGGTATCGATATTAAATTTAACGAGTTCATAAAAACATTTGCTCTTGGAATAATAATTTTTTTAATCTATTTTTCTATTCTTTATTCTATCTATTACTTTTTTCATATTGATTATCGATTTTGGTTCATTGGTGTCAGAATATTTCAACCTGAAATGTTGCTGGTTTTACTCATGTACTTCCCATTTTTTCTTATATTTTTTATGTCTAATTCCTTAAGAGTAAATGGTGCCATGCGATTTGAGGGTCAATCAGAAATCTATTCGAGACTTGTTGCAGGGTTTGCAAATTCCTTTGGTCTAATGTTAATTATTATGATTCAGTACATAACTTACTTTATGACTGGGGAAGTTTATTGGACCACGAACTGGCTNAGTGTAAATCTATTATTTGGTATTGTGCCAATAATGTTTGCTTTGCCAATCTTTAATAGAATATTTTTTCAAATGACTGGCAGGATATATTTGGGGCCTATAGTTACTTGTTTAATATTTATTATGATACTTTCGACAAACACAGTGGTTTATCTGCCTCTTTAATCTTGCTAAGGTGTGATTTGTGCAAGGTAATTAGATAGCCTTTCAGGATTTACCGCAAATGTCATGTTGGATGAGGCTTCGATTACTTCTTTTAGATTCGATGGTTTGCCCACTTGAATAACACCAACCATGCCTAGAATTAGGTGAGGAGTGCATTGATANACGTAAACGCCCTCAGTTGTTAATGTAACTCTTACTTCTTCGTTTATATTGCCAAGCCATTCTTGGCCACCCACAGGTATCATAGTTGAGACAGTTTCAGTGTTATGAGCTAAGTCTACTGGTTTGAAAATAACGGTGTCACCTGGTTCTACCCTTAAAAAACCTGGTTCAAATACCATTGGTCCCGATTCACTAAAATTTAACATTTTTATTTCATGTTCTTCTGCGACAAAAAACATGCTTAGAATTAGTAACAAATTGAACAAGCTTTTCATATCTCATCCTTCGAATCAGCGTAACTATGATTCGTCTCGCTGTGGTGTTGCTCATCTTCTCTTACCCTTTTTACTAGATCCGATAAACGAGCATTTTCATCAAGACCGTAGTAATCTATTGCTAACTTAGGTGCTTTAACATTCTTTGCGGCCCCTGATTCTATCTGATTTAGATAATCTGTGTAGCTCTTTACTGCTTCGTCCTCAAAATAACCTATCATTCGGTGTGCTGTTTTTGGAAAAAAAACATANACAAAAAAGTAAAAAAAGCCAAATACTCCTTGTGCACCTAAAACAAGAAGCCTTTCAAAAATATTTGGCTTGGAGATTTCAATAAAAAACATAAGGTGCATTCTTTCGTTTTCTGCCTCTTCCAACATTTTCCGTATATGTTTGCCATAACCGGGTTTCATCGATCTTAAGCTTTTAAAATGCATCCACATGCCTGCTATCATTCCTGGAACACCAGCAATAGTTTCAAGAACTACTGCTCTATGGCCATATCTATCAGCAAAAAAAGTATCTGCAATAAACTTAAAAAAGGATGTCATCGATCTTGCAAAGACATCTGAAAGATTTGTATTTTTACTGCCCTCTAATGTTTTCATATATAAATGTTTGTTATAATATAACATATAATATGTTTATATATTCTAATTTTTCAACGTTAGTTTAATAATTTTTTATGATTGGTGCCCTCTGCAGGAATCGAACCTGCAACTACTCCTTAGGAGGGAGTTGTTATATCCATTTAACTAAGAAGGCAAATGTTAAGATATAGTATATGAAATTAAGAATTTTACTCCCAGTTTTTACCTTCGTTGCTGCTTGGATTGGTGCTTTGGCAAGTGATATTGGTAACTCAAATTGGTACATTGCACTTGAAAAACCATTTTTTAATCCTCCTGCATATATTTTTGGCATAGTATGGCCAGTTTTATATCTGCTTATGGCAACTGTAAGCTTTTTTAATGCAAAAATAATCTATAAAACTTATATTATCCAGCTTGTGCTAAACAGTCTGTGGGGATGGTTTTTCTTTGTTTTNGAAAATCCTATATTGTCCCTTATTGATATAGGGATCCTGATTATTTTAAATATTTATTTATTAGGTATNCTTTTGAAATATAAAAATTGGTTNAGTTTTANTCTTTATTTGCCATATGTACTGTGGATTTCATTTGCCCTAGTTTTNAATTTAGCAATTGTTATTTTAAATTAGCCTNGAACTAAANANATGTAANANATTNAAGAGGGGTAAAAGACCATNAAAGTNTTTTATTTCCTATANTCTAGAGGTGGNTCTCTATCTCCAAGNAAGGGACTGTACTGATGATTATTTGTTTTNATAAGAAGCTCTTTTTTTGCAATCTGAACTATNTTNGGATCTTCNAAAATTTTGATTGCAGAGTTAGCCAAAACTTTTGCTGCTAAATTGGTTCCTTTNGTNCCAATGCTCATNCCCCCNGCAGCAACTGCCTGCCAAGAATGAGATGANGTTCCTGGAACCCAGGTNGCAGTACGTACACCAGAAGTTGGAACAAGCCATGATATGTCGCCAACATCTGTTGAGCCTTTTGTCTGGGAAAATCTTAGTTCCTCAATATTTTCCTGGTCACCAATTTTTCCACTTGGATTAACCAGTGTCTCATAAATATTTTCAGCAAATTCAAGTTCTTCTTTGGTGTATTTTATGCCACCAATNTTTCTAAGTTCTGTATCGACTACTTCTGAAAGTGTTTTGTTTGGCATCAAAGGATAATTTCCATGCATTACTTCAAATGTCATAGCTGTTTCAGTGCCGATAGCTGCTCCTTCTGCAGCTTGNACAACTCTGTTAAATAACTCTCTTACACCTTCAACTTCTGGATGCCTNACATAGTAGTAAACNTCAGCTTCTTCTGGAACTACATTGGGGGCTAGTCCTCCTTTTGTAATGACATAGTGNATCCTTGCNTCCTCATCCATATGCTCTCTCATAAGATTTACCATCATATTCATNGCCTCAACACCGTCTAAAGCGGATCTGCCGTTTTGTGGTGAACCNGCAGCNTGACTAGAAATACCTTTNAATTTAAATTTCGCAGATTTGTTACCGTTGCTTGCACTAAAATGGGCTCTATTTTCATCATCTGGATGCCAGTGCAAAACAATGTCAACACCTTGAAAAGCTCCTTCTCTTGTCATGTAAACTTTTCCACTACCACCTTCTTCTGCAGGAGTTCCATAAAGTCTTACCGTTCCGGGCGTATTAGTTTTGATTAACCAATCTTTTACTGCTATTGCAGCATGAGTAGAACCTGCACCAAAAAGATGATGCCCGCATGCGTGACCGGCATTTTGTCCAAGGCTTTCCCTAAAAGGAGTGTTGTTTTGTGACAGACCAGGTAATGCATCAAATTCTGCAAGAATTGCTATTACAGGACCACCATTATTAAATTCAGCCATGAAGGCAGTTGGTATTTCTGCAATACTGCTCTCCACCTTAAAACCCTCACTTTCTAAAGTTGATTGTAGTAATTCACTGCTTTTATACTCTAAATATCCTAACTCTGCAAAAGACCAGATTTTTAGGGCTATTTCATTGTATTTATCTTTAGAATTCTCAATTGCCTGACTCACATCGGTAAAAAGATAAGAACAAAAGAAGAATAAACCTAAAAAATACTTCATATATAAAAATATCTTAAATTATTTTTTGGTGTTTTGGGAAAGACTTACTTTTACGTCTTTCAGCAATAGAGCTGCAAAACTTAGAAGAAGTATTGATCCAGCCTCGAAAATTAGTTGTTCTGGGACAGAATCTTTCCCTTGGAGCACAATTAAACGTGCAAGTGCTGTAATGCCAATAAACAATGGGTATATCACAGGGAGTACATGGCTTCTAAAGTAAACAGCTACCATACCTAAGACCTCAGCATAAATGAACATTAATAAAAGATCTGCTAGAGTAATAGTTCCTCGATTAAAAACCTCATAAAGTTCAAAGCCAACAGCCCCAATAGTCATTAAAGCAATTACCGATAATATAAAATCTTCTAAATATTCAAAAATTTTATTTGCTCTGTTCATAGATCCATTTTGATATTAATTTATAAAAACTAGTTTTTGCTATGTGGTGGTAACTTTGCCTCCACAAACCATTCATGTTTGCGCTTTACGGGGTTAAACTTTTTAATCTTAAGTTTTTCATTCTCCTGTATAAATTTTTTAGTTTTAACAACAGTGTAGTGATAAGTGTGGCTATCTCTGGATTCNCCTTCAGGAATTAAATAAACTTTNTGTTGCTTGTTTGCTGCCATGNTCAAATTTTACATATTTTTTGGAGCCATACAAGCAGATTNTGGTTTTACNATTANGTTGATAANNAGTCANNTNTNNTTAACNTTANCCNTCTANCATNANTTNNNTTNATATGCCTTAGTCATGCCCCCACATATNTCGANGACTANANACTATTTANGGAAGCTTTNAGTNTCCCTTTTTTTTGATGTTAAAATCNTTNNNAANAATTATGAAATTTAAAACTGTTATCTCTGATGTAAAAAATACTCCTTATTCNGATGCACTAGATATGGGTAATTTAATTCAATTTTCTGGNATGATGGGGTTGGATGATAATGGTCTTGTGAAGGGAGGTGTAATTGCTGAAACAAGACAAATTTTTANAAACCTNAAACAGAATTTAGACTTCTACCAACTNAATTACTCAAATGTTGTAAAAGCTTTGGTAATGCTGAAAAACATGGGTGAGTTTCAAGACTTTAATGCAGTATATCTAGAGCATCTTTCTAAACCCTATCCTGTNAGGAGTACATTTGGAGTTNCAGACCTAGCTTTTGGAGCTTGTGTAGAGATAGAGTTCCTTGTTGCTAAATGAANAAAACNTATCTAAATCATTTTCATAAAGAACNTNGTGGTTANATGGTTGATTTCTCTGGCTGGGAAATGCCGCTNCACTATGGATCTCAATTAACTGAACACCNAGAAGTTAGGTCTAATGTAGGAATTTTTGATGTTTCACACATGGCTGTATTTGATTTAACAGGNCCTNAACAACAAGANTTTTTAAGATTTCTACTNCCNAATGATGTNGCCAAAATANNTGGTGAAACAAAAGCATTATACTCACCTCTNTTANATGAAGANGGTGGTATATTGGATGATNTGATTGTCTATAGTCTNGGTCAAAACAACTTTAGAATAATTTCAAATTGTGCAACACGTGAACAAAATTATGATTGGTTGAGACAATGGGGGAAACAATTTNCAGTTGATATCAACTTTNGGCCTGAGNATTCCATTATATCTTTACAAGGNCCTAGTGCTCANAAACATATAAAAAGANTAACCAACAATAAAATAGCAAAATTTCAGTTAACTCACGATNAAGATATGATGATTTCAGGGACTGGGTATACNGGAGAAAATGGATATGANATTGTGAGTGATGCGATTAATGGTACTAGAATTTGGGATCAGTTTATATCAGATGGAATAAAACCAATTGGACTTGCTGCAAGGGATACATTACGTCTAGAAGCTGGATTGAATTTATATGGGGTAGATATGACAAAGAGTAANTCGCCTTATGATTCAAATATTGCNTGGACAGTTGACTTAAACGACAAAAATAGAGACTTCATNGGAAAANAAGCCCTAATTAATGTCGATAAAACAAAGGTNTTAACTGGATTNTATACNNANGAAAGAGGTGTTTTAAGAAGTGGNGCAGTTGTAAGAACANCATATAGTNANGGCATNGTAACNAGCGGTACCTGGAGNCCAACCTTCAAAAAAAATATAGGNTTCTGTAGAATAGNAAAAAATCATNANNATATTGGCACATCGTTCTTGAGAGATAAAGAAATTGATTTAAACTTTTGTAGTAANAATTTTTTAAAAAGTCTTNCTTAAATGTCAATTGATGAAAAAAACCTNAAATTTTTAGAATCTCATGANTGGGCTCGTATNGAAGATGATGGTACGGTTACAGTTGGTATTTCAAATCACGCGCAAGAACTTTTAGGTGATATTGTNTTTGTNGAACTNCCAGAAGNAGGNNGCAANATNGAAATNAAGGCAAGTGTTGCTGTTGTNGANTCTGTAAAAGCNGCATCTGACGTCTATACTCCAATATCTGGAGAAGTNATGGAAGTTAATGAGNNTTTAGTTTCAAATCCAGAAATTATTAACTCATCGCCTTACAATCAAGGTTGGTTTTTTAAAGTTAAGCCACAAAATATTAATGANNTAAATGAAATGCTTGATTTAGANGCNTACNAAAANTTTAGCCAAGAATAAGCATAAAAAAAATGGGCCTNGAATCAAAAGAATTTGCAAAAAGACATATNGGTCTAAAAGATGCAGAAATCNAACATATTCTTCANGATNTTGGTTATGAAAGCATGGAAGATTTTCTTTCAAGCCTGATACCNGACTCTATATACGATAAAAAAAAATTAAAACTGCCAAANCCNCTTGANGAACCATCAGCACTNAAAGCCTTAAAACAAATTTCAAAAAAGAATAAAGTTTTTAAAANCTTTATTGGTCANGGTTTCTATAATTGCAATGTNCCGGCNGTAATAAAGCGTAANGTTTTTGANAANCCTGGTTGGTATACGTCTTANACACCATATCAACCAGAAATAGCNCAAGGCAGACTGGAAGCATTAATGAATTATCAAACNATGATTTCAGATCTTACGGGNATGGATTTATCAAATGCTTCTCTNNTAGATGAGCCTACTTCCGCAGCAGAAGCAATGATGCTTGCAAGAAGAGTTGCTAAATCTAAATCCAATAATTTTTTTGTAAATGAAAAAACATTTCAACAGACAATATCAATAATCAAATCAAGAGCAAAACCTCTAGGAGTAAATGTTGAAGTTGGAAGTCTTCCAGATAAAACTAAAGATTATTTTGGAAGTTATTTTCAATACCCAAACGCCAATGGCGCTATCGAGGATTTGTCATTAATTTCAAAACAAATGCATGATAATAAAGGTCTTTTGATAGTAGGATCAGATTTACTAGCCTTGACACTTTTAAAACCTCCTGGCGAATTTGGTGCCGACATTGTCGTTGGATCTGCTCAAAGATTTGGTGTTCCAATGGGGTTTGGTGGCCCCCATGCAGGATTTATGGCAATTAAAGATGAATTTAAGCGTTCATTACCAGGAAGATTAATTGGTCTAACAAAAGACTCCAAAGGTAGGCCTTGCTATCGGTTGGCATTGCAAACTAGAGAACAACACATTAGACGAGAAAAAGCTACAAGTAACATCTGCACAGCCCAGGCTTTACTTGCAATAATGTCAAGTTTTTATGCAATTTATCATGGGCCACAAGGTCTTAAAGAAATTGCTCTTAGGGTGAACTCTAAAACGAAGCAATTTGCTCATAAATTACTTGAAAGAGGTTATAAAGTAATAAATAGTTCTTTTTTTGATACATTGGTGATAAAAGTTGATGACGCCAAAAAAATTCATCAACAAGCTGTTAGAAATAAAATTAATCTAAGGCAAATTTCAACTGATCTTTTAGGTGTTAGCTTTGATGAGTTAACCAAAGATGAAGATATTAACGCACTCCTAAATTTATTTAAAGATAAAAATAGTTCTTTAGAAAAAGTCACAGAATGCATCCCAAAGAATCTTCAAAGAACCTCAACTTTTCTCACACATGAAGTATTTAATAGCTATCATTCAGAAACACAACTCATGAGATACATTAGAAAATTAGGTGATAAGGATTTAGCCTTAGATAGATCTATGATTCCTCTAGGTTCTTGTACCATGAAACTAAATGCAACTTCTGAAATGATACCTGTGGGATGGAATGGTTTTGCAAATATGCATCCACATGCTCCGANTGATCAAATACAGGGATATACAGAAATAATTAATAACCTCGAAGATTGGCTTTCACAATTAACGGGGTATAAAGCAATTTCTTTACAACCCAATGCTGGTTCACAAGGTGAATATGCAGGTTTGCTAGCTATTGATGGCTACCATAAAGCGAAGGGAGAGCTGAACCGAAACATCTGTTTGATACCTGAGTCAGCGCATGGTACAAATCCTGCGTCTGCACAAATGGTTGGTTATGAGGTTGTAGTTATTGATTGTGATGAAAATGGTGATATTGATTTTGAGGATCTAAAAAATAAAGTGAGGGTTCATAAAGAAAACATCGCAGCAATGATGATTACTTACCCGTCCACGCATGGTGTTTTTGAAGAAAAAGTTCGTGATGTCTGCGAATTAATTCACAGCTTTGGTGGTTTCATATACATTGATGGGGCGAATTTCAATGCCATGGTTGGTACTTGTTACCCGGGAGAGTTTGGCGGAGATGTTTCACATTTAAACCTTCACAAGACCTTTTGTATACCTCATGGTGGTGGAGGTCCTGGGATTGGACCCATTGGGGTAGTTGACAAACTTGTACCTTATTTACCAGCGGACCCTTTAAAACAATCTGATCAAGAATATTCTATTTCTGGAACACATTTTGGCAGTGCAAGTATTTTACCCATAAGCTGGATGTATATTGCTATGATGGGGGAAGAATCCTTACGCAAAGCTACTCAAGTAGCTATTTTGAGTACGAATTATCTTGCAAAAAGACTTAAAGACCATTTTAAGATTCTATACACAGGAAGAGGTGGACTGGTTGCACATGAATGCATTATTGATGTAAGGCCCTTTAAGGAAAGCTGTGGTATTGAAGCTGAAGATATTGCAAAGAGACTTATTGATTATGGATTTCATGCTCCAACAATGTCTTGGCCAGTCGCAGGAACCTTAATGATTGAACCTACTGAAAGCGAATCTNTAGANGAGTTAAATCGGTTTTGTGATGCAATGATTGGGATAAGAAATGAAATNACAGATATCGAAAACGGTATAAGTGATAAAGATAACAATCTCCTAAAAAANGCACCTCATTGTGTNGATGATCTTGTAAATGAATGGCAGTATCCATATTCAAAAGATGTTGCATATTACCCAAATAAACAAACTAAAAATCATAAATTTTGGCCACCAATAGGAAGNGTTGATAATGTTTATGGCGATAGAAATTTAGTGTGTTCNTGTCCCAGCNTNAAAGANTTNAAATAAAAGTTTACGCGAANCCGAATTTTTGCANGCTTTTTGCTTCATCTAAGATAGATTNNTTTATATNTCGGTACTTTATTCCTAATATATCTTCAGCCTTTGAGCTATTTTTTGTCATTTTTTTACCTAAAAACCTTCGAATTGATTTTANATCAGATACAANGTANGACATTAATNTNGCTCCCAAAATTGACACAGTAAATTTTGGAGCATTGTATCCTGATTNTCGAAGNATTTTTGACACATCTTTTGTCCATAATTCNGTATTTGACAATATNATTCTTTCTCCATTTGATTNGGTATTCTCAAGCGCTATGATGTGNGCNAGCGCTACATCTCTTACATCCACNTATCCCAAATGAAGTGGTAGGTTAATTGGTATTTTTCCATTAATTAATCCAGCAATTAGTATCTGAGTTGAACTGATATCAGATGTTAAAGAAGGTCCAATAACACCAGCTGGATTGAGTACTGTGAGTTCTGTTTTAGTTTTAGAGTTTTTGATGAGCTCCCAAGCTTTTCTTTCTGCTAGTGCTTTGCTTTTNGGATATGCTGGAATTGCTTTTTCCACCATGCTCCAATCTTGTTCACTATACTCACTTTTTGTGTGACCTGAAGAAATTGCTGCAACAGAAGACGTGACAACTATTTTTTTTATATTATTTTTTAGCGCTAAAGATANTACTCGCTCAGTACCTTCCACCGCTGGCTTAATAAGTTCATTTTCATCCTTGGGTTGTTTAAAAGGGTAGGGGGATGCTACGTGCAAAACATTATCGCAACCTTCAATTGCCTTATCCCAGTTTTCATTGCTTAATAGATCAGTCTTGTAGAAATTAATTTTTGAGGGATCCAGTGAATATTGCGCCAAAGCATCAGAAATTGCATCTACTTTGTCCAAATTGCGAACAGTTGCATTAATTTCATACCCTCTGACGAGAAGCTCTTTTGCACAATGCATCGCAATATATCCAGAGATACCTGTTAATAAGACTTTACTCATATAAGTATTTTACCCATATCTACAATATTTGTTCACTGTTTGTACCTTTGAGAAACTCTCTGATTCTAATCTGATCTTTATCGTTGAGAGTATTAAATTCATCCCGAATCCAATTTAAGCATTTTGCTTGATAGCTAAAAGTTTTTTGTTTCCATAAAGAGCCGTCAATATCAACTTCCCAATTATCCATTGCACTTGCAACAGCTTCGGCATTTTTTACTAAAAGTGGAGCGTACATTTTCCCAAATTCATAAAATATATCCTTTAATGTTGATGGGTTTTCCTCTAAATTTATCCAATCTCTAGTATCGGAATTAATTCCTGATAAATCGGTCATAACTTCAACCCATGCTACTACTCTTGGAGCTAATTGATGGCATATCTTTCTGGGTGTTGGGTCAAAGTTTACTAGTTGCGATAGTTGGCCATAAAAGGCAAAATCAGCTGAAGATGGTTTATTGCCTAATAAAAAGGGGACATTTTGTAGATGCTCATTGAATAGCTTTATAAATCTTTTAAAACTCTTGTCAATTAAATTAGCAGTCTCGTTGTTCGAGCCAACCACCCATAATCTTTTCGTTTGTCGTTCAATAATAAAGTCTTTAATTTGCTGATGCTCTTCCGTTGATAGTCGTTTCTCAAATTCTACCAAAGGTAGAATATCTCCTGCTTTAGAAATATCTTTATCAAAGTGCCATCTATAGTGAAACATATACTTTGTAAGCCACTCATCAGCAAAATCTTCAAGCAAATAATTAATAAATGATAGAACAGGGTCATTAGGAACGACTTGCCTTACATTGTAATCGCTCTCAAGTCTTCTTACGATAGGAGTTGAATCTGTTGTGGCAATCAATTTATTATCTTCATTTTCAAAAAGTATAACAGGCAACAACACAGGCTTAGGCAACTCTATACCTTGTTCTTCAAGCCTTTTTTGAGTTTGACCCCAATGCACGTCGTATGGTATGCGGCGATATCTTAGTAATGAAAGAATTTTTTGAGTATAAGGAGATGGTGTTGAACCGAAAATTTGTAATCTTTTCATTTCGAATAATTATAGTCTCTATTTTTCGTACACTAAAATAACTTATAATAACGCCGTTAGGAGAGATGGCAGAGCGGTTGAATGCACTGGTCTTGAAAACCAGCAAGCCTTAATAGGGCTTCCAGGGTTCGAATCCCTGTCTCTCCGCCATATCAAATTTTACACTGGCAACTATTGGAAAATGATCAGAAACACCTG
>PARR01000003.1 GCA_002711625.1 Rickettsiales bacterium
TATTTTCTCAACAAATAATTCAACCATGGAACTTTAGACTTGCTTATTTTGACAGGCAATATTTAAACAAAATTAAACGTATCCAAGATGCAGATAAGTTTTTTGTTGGAGTACCAAATATGGATTCTNTTATAAAGTACCTNNCTAAAAATTGTAATGTGGTTTTGAATACAAAAATTGAAAGAATAGTAAAAGAAAATGATAAATGGAATCTTTATGACCAAAATAAAAAATCTTATGGTTTATATGATTGGGTTGTGTTGAGTCTTCCAGCTCAGCAATCGCTAGAGTTAATTTCAGAAAAAATTTCTTTTTATCCTTTGGTTAAAAAGATTAAAATGAATGGATGTTTTTCTTTGATGATAGGAATGAACAAATCCNTGTATTTAGACTATGACGCGGCGCTCATTGAAAACGAAGATATTGCATGGTTATCTAAAAATAATTCTAAACCATGTAGAGTTAATAATTGTTGTTTGCTAATTAATTCTTCTTATGAATATGCTTNTCGAAATATNAATACTTCTAAAGAAGAAGTTTTAAAACATTTAATAAATATATCTAGCAGAATAATAAATTATGATTTATTTAAATCAACTATAATAAAAATTCATCAATGGAGATATGTTGAAGCTAAATATTNTCCAACAGATAATTTTTTTGTTGATCACAAAGAGAAAGTTGCAGTTTGTGGTGATTGGTTTGTTAATAGTAGAGTTGAGGGGGCATTTATAAGTGCAAATGAACTTTCTAAGGAAATTATGTAATAGATTGATGAATTTAAATATTTTGAAGAAGAATAACAAAACATTTTATGTCAGAACACTTTAGTGTATAAAGGTGTTATTGAATTTTTAGACTCTCCCCTCTTTACAAATTTGAATTAAATGTTACATGATTAAAATATGTTCTTAATATTTTTTTTAGTTTTTTTATNTTCATCTGATTTGTTTTCAAATGAACCAACCGTTTATGATATTATTTCGAAAAACCCTGATTTATCAACTTTCAACGATTATCTTAAAAAAACAGGACTTNATGATGTTTTACAAAAGAAAATTCCATATGATTGGACAGTTTATGCCCCATCTAATGATGCTTTTNAAAANATCCCTAATGAACTTGAAGAGCTAATTCTAAAAGATAATTATTATTCAAAGAGACTTTTAACTGATCATATTTTAGCAAAAGAAATTTTAGCTTCAGATATTACAGAACAAATAACTACTGAACTAACCGTTAGTAATAAACCTATTAAGTTATATAAAAGTGATAGTTTATTTATTAAAGACATAGTTATTGTCAAAGAAGATATTATAGCAGATAATGGNGTAATACACATAATTGATTGTATAATGTTTATTCAACCAAGTTTTCAGGATAGTAGGTTAAGTCAAAATCAAAAAGATTTATTTCCAATAACATCCTGTTGTATGCAGACTGCGACTGAGGTATCATTATGGAAACAAAATACAAAAAAAATAGTCTATTGATTTTTATGTCGTTAAGCCACAATTAAGTTTTTAAAAATCAACTATATAACCATAATAGAGATCTCTAACCCATATGTTTTTTCTGTGGTTGAAAATAATATTTTGGCCTGACTTAATTCTAGCGTTTTATCAACAAAAAAGACAGTAGAGTGTATTTTTAAACGCTTTAATAAATTTGTTATAGTTTCTTTTTAAATGCCAGTAATTATACAATAAATATCTTTACTTGACGTATTCTTTAGCTTCCTCAGAACCCTGAGTCGCATTGCCTTTACTGTAAGAATGTTTGCCTGTACCTGCCAATTCACCATTTGATACAATTGTATACTCATTTCGCTGAGGTTGACCATCAAAAAAACATTCTAAAATCTCTCTGACTCCTGCTGCGTATCTAGCCTGAGCCGAGAGTGATGTACCTGAAGTGTGGGGAGTCATACCATTGTTGGGCATCGATCTCCAAGCATGATTGTTAGGGGCAGGTTGAGGAAACCAAACATCACCAGCATAACCAGCTAAATGTCCTGAATTTAATGCATCAACAATAGCATCTTTGTCACAAATTTTTCCTCTAGCTGTGTTTACTATGTAAGCACCTATTTTCATTTTACTTATTAAATCTTTATTAAACATATGTTCAGTTTCAGGATGTAATGGACAGTTAATGGTGACAACATCACAAACTTTTACCATAGATTCAACTGATTCATGAAAAGTTAAATCTAGTTCATCTTCAATTTCCTTACTTAGTCTGTGTCTGTCAAAATAATGAAGATGAGTTCCAAATGGCTTCATTTTTCTTAAAGCATCGAGTCCAATCCTACCGGCCGCCACTGTACCAATATGCATACCTTCTACGTCGTAAGATCTTTTTACTGCATCCGCTATATTCCATCCTCCGTTTTTTACTATTGCATGTTGATTATGATAATCTCTTACCATGGATACAATCATCATAACAATATGTTCAGCGACTGATCTAGAATTACAAAAAGTAACTTCCATTACATCAATATTATGGTCAATCGCAGCCTGTAAATCAACATGATCAGAGCCAATTCCGGCTGTTATTGCCATTTTAAGATTTGGAGCAGATTCAATTTTTTTTCTAGTTAAATAATATGGCCAAAAAGGTTGAGAGATTACAACATCGGCATCTTTAAGTTCAAGGTCAGCCTTGCACCCTTCTCCATCTTTATCTGATGTAACAACTAATTGATGTCCATTATCCTCTAAAAATTTTCTCAATCCTAATTCACCTGAGACGCAACCTAATAATTCACCAGGTTTAAAATCAACAGATTTAGGTGATGGAAGAGATTGTCCATCAGGATAATTGCTTATTTTCGGTAAATCTTTTATAGGATAAGATGTTGGCATACCATTAGTTGGATCATCATACAAAATACATAAAATTTTCATTTTTAGTTTCCTTCCATTTTGATATTAATTTAGTGAATCCAATTTGAATTGGGTCGTTTCACATCCAAATCTTCATCTTCAAAACAAGAACAATACTTTGTTGAACACTTTTGAGCGTCAATAAGTATTTTATTTGACTCTCTTATTAGTCTTGACAACAGCCTTTTACTTAAAATTAATTTATAAACCTTTGATTTATTAGAGATAGATAATTTTTCTAAAAAATATTCATATTTTTGGTGTAAATGAATTTTTTTTTGCAAAACACCTTCTATTAGTTCTTGTTGAAAATCTATAAAGTTATCGTTACTCATAAATAATAATGATTATTAGTATCAATAGTAATGATTATCATTATTAATTCAAGCATTAATTTTTTTTATTATTAGCTCTCTTAGATTATTGAAGNGTCATTACTTTTCTTAATAAATTTTTAGTTTTATAAATAGTTGTAAAACTTAGCAGCTAGTTATAAAAAATTACCTCACCCTGATTTCTCAATTATTAACGAATATGGTTAAAATAATAGTAACATTTAAGAAAAAGATTGAATTAACAGATTTATTTTTGATATTAATAATTAATATCAGGTTCTCATATTATTTTTTTATAAATGACAAAGTACTTAATTTTTTTTTCGTTTTTATTCCTCTCTAAATTGAGTTTTGCTGACTGTTCAAAAGCAAAAAATATTTCAAGAATTGTAGTTGCAGGTGGTTCAATAACAGAAATACTTTTTTTCCTGAATGAATCTCAAAATATAGTGGCTGTTGATACCACGTCAAATTTTCCTGAAGAAACTAAAAGCTTTCCCTCTATAGGGTATGTAAGATCATTGTCTGCAGAAGGTGTATTGTCTTTGAATCCTACTCTAATTTTAGGTGAAAATGATATGGGTCCTCAAAATGTTTTAGAACAGTTAAAAAAATCTAAGGTTGAGCTACGAGTTTTAGATGAAAAAAATAGTATTTTAGGTATAGAAGACAAAATCTCGTGTATTGCCAGTATATTAGGTAAAAAAAAAAATGACAATTTGGTGAAGAATATAAATTTTCAAAATTCAACACATACTTTAAAAAAAGTTTCAAAAGTTAATTCAAAAAAAGATATTAGAGGCTTAGTAATTTTGATGATGCAAGGAACATCTCCAGTAGTTGCAGGAAGAAATACCTCAGGTGAAGATTTTTTAAAAATGGTTGGAAGTAAAAATGCAATGAGTAGCTTTGAGGGTTGGAAGCCTGCTGGAAAAGAAGCTATCTTATTATCTAATCCAAATTTTATATTAATTACAAAAAGAGCAATAAAAAATTACAGTTCATTAAATTTGTTTTTAAAAGAAACTGGTATTGAGATGACTGAAGCAGCACAAACTAAAAACGTATATTCATTGGACGGAATGTCATTTTTGGGTTTTGGACCGAGAACTATAAATTCAGGTTTAGAAATATCAAATAAAATTTATGAAAATTTTAAATAACATAGACAGTTTTAATTTTATTAAATTCATAAATAAAAAACAAAAATTTATTTTATTTTCCTTTGTGATTATGTTTGTTTTCTCTTTTATTTTAAGTTTAGCAATTGGAAGTTTTAGAATTCCTATAATAAATTTAATAAATTTTGACCTTTCAGATTTACAATATAAAGTTATTTCTGAGATTAGAGCACCCAGAGTTGTGCTTGCTTGTCTAGTTGGTGCTAGTTTAGGTATTTCTGGTGCGTCACTTCAAGGTTTATTTAGAAATCCTCTTGCTGACCCAGGACTTATTGGAGTTTCTGCAGGAGCAGCCCTAGGTGCTTCATCTGTAATTGTCCTTGGAACAAAATTTATACCTGAATTTTTTTTTGGAGTATTTATTTTGCCAATTTCTGCAATAAGTGGCGCGTCAATTGTTATTTTTTTTTTATATACATTTACTAGCGGTTTTGGAGCTAAAGGAACAACATATATGCTTCTTATTGGGATAGCAATTAATGCTCTTGCATCAGTTATGATAGGTATTTTAACATATATGAGTACTGATTCTCAGTTAAGAGGTTTAACATTTTGGATGATGGGCAGTTTTGGTGCTTCTAATTGGTTATTGATTTCACCAGCAATTATTTTAATTTTAGGTTCAATACTCTTTATGCTTCCTATTTCAAGAAAAATTGATGTTTTACAACTAGGGGAATCTGAAGCATCAAGACTAGGAGTAGATGTTCAAAAACTTAAATTAAAAGTTGTATTATTCTCAGCAACATGTGTTGGAGCGAGTGTTGCACTTTCAGGGATGATAGGTTTTGTGGGATTGGTTGTTCCTCACTTGGTAAGATTAATTGGAGGNGTAAATCATAGTTTTCTTTTAGCTGGATCCGCTATTTTTGGGGCCGCATTAATGACAACTGCAGATTTGTTTTCAAGAATTTTAATTCAACCTGCTGAATTACCAGTTGGACTTTTAACTAGTGCTATTGGGGCTCCATTTTTTCTATGGCTAATTATTAAAATCAAAAGATGAGTATTGAAATAAAAAATATATCTTTATATGTTAATAACAAACATATTCTTAAAAATATAAATCTAAAAGTTAAACCTGGAGAGGTACTTTCAATTATTGGTCCAAATGGAGCTGGAAAATCATCTTTAATCAATTTGGTCGCTGGCGACTATTTACCGTCAAAAGGCAAAATATTTTATGATAGCAGTGATTTAACCACTCTAACTTTAGAGGAAAAATCTAGAAAGAGAGGTGTGATGGGTCAATTTTCAAAAATTGCATTTGATTTTAAAGTCAAGGAAGTTATTCAATTTGGCTGGGTAGAAAATGGGATAGAAATATTCTCCGAAATTTTTGAGAATGTAATTTTAAAAATTTCAAGGTTGTGCAATGTCGAAAGTTTATTGAATAGAAATATTAATTCTTTGTCTGGTGGTGAATTGAAAAGAGTTCAGCTAGCTAAAACTTTAGTTCAACTTCATAGTCATGCCAGTGATAACAAAGAAAATAAATATGCATTACTAGACGAACCTTTGGCTAATTTAGACCTCTTCTACGAACTTGAAGTTTTGAAAATAATAAGAAATGTTTCAAGTGATCAAAATGTCGGAATTATGATGATAATCCATGATCTAAACCTAGCTGCTAAATTTTCCAATAAGATAGCATTACTTCATTCTGGAGAAATAAAGGATTATGGCAAACCAAAAGATGTGCTTAAACCATCTATCTTAAAAAAAATTTATAATATGAATATGAAAGTTCAAAAAAATCCTTTTAGAGTCATTCATTATTAAGTTTAAATAATCACATTTCTTGTTATTAATTCCTGTAACTACACCACTGTTTGAAAGTTAGAGTTTACTGAACTTTTAGAGCCTTAAATTTTATAGTTTTACAACTAACTTTTACTACTATAATTGACCCGGAGGAGAGAAAATATTCGGTATTACTTTGTTGTTGGGTTTAATAATAATTTTTTAATTTAAACGCGCCAAACTGTAACCCCACCTTGTCTATCTAGTCCAGCAAGTGATTTATCGTGCGGACACCAATATAAATTTGAAACAGAATCACTTACGCAAGTTTCACTTAATCCACTTTCTTCATTTACAGATTTTAAGTCCCAAAGTATAACAGTTCCATCTTTTGATCCTGAAGCTAAGTTCATTCCACGATTTGCAAAAGCAATTGTTGTGATGGGACTTTTGTGCAGTTTTAAAGATAAAGGGGATGTTCCTTCAGGTCCATTACCTTTAAAACTCCAAACCGTAACCTCCTCGCTTCCACCTGTTGCAAGATAACTTCCAGTTTCATCAAAAGACAAAGCTGAAGGTTTTAGTGGATAGCCAGACATCATTGAATCTTGCTCCGTAGATCTACGCCAAAAGTGAATTGTGTTATCTTGACTTCCACACACTACTATGTCGCTGTTTGGACTTAAAACCATCGAAACTAACGATCCTTTCCACTCTAATTTCTGTTTTAATTTTCCTGAAATACCATCAAAAAAAGATACTCTGCCATAGCAAGAAGTAGCTAGTTCCTTATTAATTGACCAAGCAAGATTACTGACGGTACTATTATGAACATCAGATTTCCATATTTCAGAGCCCTCTTTAGTGTATACATAAACGGTTCGAGAGCATGAAACTGCCAACATTTCACCATCTTTTGACCAAGACAAATTTTCTATCCAACCATCACCTAAATCGATGACCTTATCACTTTTTTTTTTATGAGTATTCCAAATAATAATCTTTCCATCCTGTCCTCCTGTTGCAAACATGTCNATTGATGGGTGGATTGCGGCTGAAAGAATACCATTTTCATGAATTTGCTCTTGTGACCAAATCACTTCACCAGATTTACCATCAAAGACATATACGCCGCCTACCGCATCACAAATTATAAGAGCTTTACCATTAAAACTCCAACCCCCTGAAATCGCGTAATCATTTACNTAGTNGTTCCACCCACTTCTTAGAATTTTTTGAGGTTGTATTTCCATTATACTCATACAAGACAGTCTTCAAAACCNTTACNNATTTCTTNCTCATCAAGGTTGCGNCCAATAAATACAAGNTGATTTCGTCTGGGNAAACTTCCCCAAGGACGATCTGGTTTGCCACTAAAAATCATGTGAACACCCTGAAAAACGAATCTATTTGATTCTCCGGCGATACTAAGGAAACCTTTCATACGAAAAATATCTACTCCCTTTTCCCTAAGAAGTTTAGAAATCCAAGTCTGTAGTTTTTGTTCATCCAAATCACCGGCTTTTTCAATTGAAAAAGAACCAACCTCATCATCATGCTCATGTTGTGCTACCCATGTTCTTTCCACTTCAACTGGAACTTCGTAATTACTATTTACCTCAATTAACTTCATATTGAACTCCTCAGCGGTATGCTGAGCAAAGAGACCAATATTTGTATCTTTCTCAATTTCAATATAAAATTCTTTTTGACCTGAAGATTTAAGGTTTAAATTAATATGCTTCTCCTTGGGGATTATTTCTTCTGGTTGAATTGTCTCGGCATCTTCTGCAAAAAGGCGAACACATTGCTCAGCACTATTTCTTAAACTTATATCATCTTTATTTTGATCAAGATTAATAACTAGAGACATAGAAGGATCAGGACCCTCAGACATAACGATTTTATATTTTCCAGGTTTAGTTCTATAAATTCCGGTCCATTCAAATGGATATTCTGGCTCTAGAAAAGTAGGACGACGTTCNAGAGCTTGGTCTAAATTAAACGCGCTTTTATCAAGAACAGAATTAATAGGTACATTAGCCATTTCACTCCTAATAAATTTTGCCATTTTATTCATTTCTCGAAGACGAGATTCTAATTTATCAAGTTCNGTATCTTTGACAAGATCAGTCTTGTTAAGAACAATAACATCTGCAAATGCAATCTGCTCTGTACTTTCATCACTTCTACCAAGTTGTTGATTTATATGAAATGTATCAACAAGGGTTATTATTCCATCAAGAGAAAACTCTGAACTTATCTCATCATCCATAAAAAAAGTTTGAGCAACCGGACCTGGATCTGCAAGACCAGTGGTTTCTACTACTACATAATCAAATTTATCACGTCTTTTCATTAGATTTCCGAGCACTCTAATTAAATCACCACGAACTGTACAACAAATACAACCATTGGCCATCTCAAAAATCTCTTCCTCTGCATTTATTACAAGAGCTTGGTCAATGCCAACCTCTCCAAACTCATTTTCAATCACAGCAATACGTTTTCCATGTTGTTCGCTTAAAATACGATTTAGTAAAGTTGTTTTACCTGAACCAAGAAATCCGGTTAGAATGGTTACAGGAACCTTATTTGATGGTACATCCATTTTCTTCTCCATTTTAAACTAATTATTTTAACTCATATATAAATGACAACTAATAAATCTAAGAATTTTTTAAAGAATCATTTATAATTGTCATCCTTTTTTCTAGAGCTCTGCGAAGAATTGTGATTTCATATGGCTTCATATTTTTCCATTTCTTACACTCATCAAGTGTTCTGCCACAACCGATGCACCATGCGTTTTTCCCTACAAATTTACATACATCAATACATGGACTCTTATTACGTTTCATGCGTTAACTTTAATTATTTTAATTTAATTATTGTAATGTTATAGTATAACGGTTATTAATACGACATTATTAAAAACAATTATAACCCTATTTTCAAGTAGTTTTAATAAAAATGGATTTAATTATTGAAAACCTTTTAGGCCAAGCTGGTGGTAATTTTAAAGGACTCATATTCGGGTTTGTTCATGTTGCAATAATGATTGTTGGTTATTATACCGGTTTTAGNATAAATAAGTTTTTAAAAATCCTTTCAAATGGATATGTTGCAGGAATATTCGGTATAGTTTTGTCACATATAATTGCAGATATAATTGCATGCTATCTAGACCCAGATTTAAGAAAGATGATTTTTGGAGTAGTTATAGGTGGNATNATACCTCTTTTTTTAATACCAATCTTCGAAAAGTTTGTAGTAAAAAGTAAACAAAGTTTTTTAGATGAAACAAAAANTGATCTAAAAAGACCTTGAAAACTTTTTTTATAAAATAAATTTGCAAATTTTTATCTGCCCCNACTTCATAATCTCAATTCCTCTTTACTATCAAATAAGATTTTTTATTTAATTAGTATTNCGCAAGATTGCTATTCAAAAATTTGACAAACCAATAGTTGTTTGAAATCAAATAACAATTTATTATTAAACACGAAAACTTTAATANATTTTATGGTTAAAAACATGAAGGATACATTTACACGAAGTTGTGAACATTGGAGTGAGGCGAGTCGGAATGAGATGGAGAATTTTTATNCTTTAGCTTCTATTGATTATAAATTTCTTGCTGAAAAATTTGACTGGAAGAAATGGCTGGAACTCCATCAGACTAATATNGGCCACCGAAGACTTAAACTNTTNGATGTAGCGTGTGGTTCAGGTAAATTTCCAGTAGCTCTTGTCAAATATAATAAGTTAGCTGATACAAAGATATTACCGGTTGAATACTCACTTCTAGACCCCTCTTCATTTTCAATTGCAGAAGCCCGTAAGGCNCTTAGATTTCCATTTCGAGCTAGTTNTGAATTCAAAACTACTTTGCAAGAATTTCAATGTGAACAAGGTGCCTTTGATATTATCTGGGCAACACATGCTTTGTACGCAATTCCTAAACATGAGTTGAAAGTAGCNTTGANGCGTTTTATCTTTGGAATGGCTNAATCAGGATTTATTGCACATGCTTGTNATAATTCTCATTATCTCAAATTCTATAAGCATTATTTAAATGGCTTTAAGGACGGGNTTGGCGAACCATATTCAAGTGCAGAACAAATAATTCAGATCCTTAAAGAGATTGGTGTTCCACATACAGTAAAGAAAATTACTTATAAGAACAGTGTATCAAAAGACTCAACTTTACAAGTTGAGGGGTATCTTCAACGTTGTATTTTCGATGACACAATCGGTCTAGAAGACATGCTCAATAATTCTAAGACTGCGCCGTATTTAGATAGTTGCATAAAAAATGGACAATGGCATTTCAAACAGCAGGTTATGTTGATTTTTCTATCGAAAGTTTGATTTTTTTATCCTAAGTAACTTTACTTTATAGTAAATATATAATTTTAATAATCGTTTTTTATATGTTCAAGAAAAGTATTTTACTTACTGCAATACCAGAGCTTAGTCTTGGTATCTTCTTGGTATTTAGCTCAAGTATTGGGCAAACTTTCTTTATTTCTCTTTTCTCTGGAGAAATTAGAAATGAATTTAACTTATCTCACGGAATGTTTGGAATATTTTATTCCACTGCAACGCTGGTAAGTGCGATGGTCTTTTTTTGGTTAGGAAAAATTACAGATAAGTTCAATTTAACACCTCTTGGTCTAATTACTTTAGTAGCAATAAGTGGGTGTTCATTTCTTATATCAAGTGCTGAATCACTTCTCATTCTTTTTTTATCTTTATTAGGTCTTCGATTATTTGGTCAAAGTATGCTTAGCCATATAGCAGTAACTTCCATTGCTCGCTGGTTCTCTAAGAAAAGAGGCAAAGCTTTGAGCATTGCTTTATTAGGGCATCCTATCGGAGAGGCCTTGTTACCCTCTATCGTTACTTTTTTTTTATTACAACAAACCTGGCGTGAGATTTGGATGGGAATAGGTTTATGTATTATAATCATTTTTTTACCACTACTTTATTTTCTAAGTAGGCATTTAAAACCAANACGTCAGNTATTAATTGATAATTCGGTGGAAGCAAAAANTATNCAAAAAATTTCTTGGGATCGTTCGCAAGTTNTTAAAGATATACGATTNTATCAAATTATGCCTGGNCTACTNTCCTCACCCTTCATCGTAACAGGAGTTTTTTTTCACCANATTCACTTAATTGAAACTAAATCTTGGTCGATTTCAATGTTTGCATCGTGTTATCCTCTTTTTGCATTAAGCGTGACCGTAATTACTTTTGGAACTGGATGGATAGTGGATCGATTTAGTACAATACATATTTTGCCATTTTTCTTATTACCTCTTGCATTTGCATTATTTNTAATAGCTTATACAGATAATACTTATGCTGCACCTATATTTATGCTCTTAATGGGTGCAACCACTGGAGCAGCCACAATTATTATAAGTTCTTTATGGGCTGAGCTTTATGGAATCAAGCATATAGGTTCAATCAGATCCATGTGTTTTGCTATAGTTGTAATATCAACTTCAGTCTCTCCAGCACTAATTGGATTATTATTAGACGTAGGTGTAACTTTGGAGGTTCAATTTATAACTTTGGCCATTTACATAATTTTATGTTCAATCAGTTTGGCAATTTTAACACCTAATCTATTAATTACTCGGCCACCTAAACTTTAATGTTCAATGAAGTCTAACTAGACAAAAATGAATATTATTTTCTTAATACTCTAAAAATAAAAAAAGTAAAAATTCCAGATAGTATTCCTGGCGCCACCTCATAAATTATATAATTGAGGTCGAAATATCTCCATAATAACAAAGTTATTAAGGGTATAACCATCATTATTATTGATAAAAATTCTGANACTTTTTGCTTTAACGCATTAATNATCAACAAAGGCGAGAAACAACAAGCTAATGTTGACCATGACATTAATACAAGATTAAAAACATTTTTATCACCTTCAATCGCTATTATAACAACAAAAACAGTGACAATTAAAGTGACGAGCTTGTTGATTAAATAATTATTTTTTTTTGATAAAATATCATTTGTAACTGAAGCTGTGCAAGCAAGTATTTGAGAATCTGCTGTTGACATNGTAGCAGCAAAAATTCCTGCCAGNACTATTCCGACAAAAAATTCAGGTAGNAGANTAAGAGCTAATGTTGGTAAAGCCAATTCTGGGTCTATATTATCAATCTCAGGAATTAATAATCTTGCTATAAAGGCTGCCAAAATAGTCAATGAATAGAACAACATATACCAGGTATAGTAATATATCCTTGTTTTTGGGATATTTTCAGTATTATTGATTGTCATAAATCTAACCATAACATGTGGTTGACCAATAACTCCTACACCGGAAAAAAACCAACCAGCAACAAACAAAAACGGGGCTAAAAAAAAATTCGAAAAATCTGTTGATGGGAACCATTTCATATAATCCGGAGATACCCTGTGCAATTTNTCTATAACACTTAAAAAACCACCTAAATCCTTTATTCCAAAAAAAACCATTAAAAACATGGCAACTATCATTACTAAAGATTGAGCCGCATCTGTCCAAATAGACGCTCTTATACCTCCTGAAAAACAGTAAAGTAATACAATTATTCCTCCGATAATTGCGCCTAATCTATAATCTAATCCAAATAAAATATGCATTGACTTACTTCCAGCATTTAATTGAGCTGCGGCATATGTAGATAAAAAAATAAGAATGATTAACCCACCAAATAATTGTACATATCTATAGTTTTCTCCATGCCATTTGCTAATAAGATTTGCAAAACTGAAAACTTTTAATTCTTCTGATTTTTTTCTTATACTTTTGTGTACAAAAAGAGAAGAAACAAAATCACCGAAAATTAATCCAAACATTAGCCACACTGATTGCAAACCATAAATATATGTGAATCCAATCTGACCAATAAACATGTACCCACTATTGGAAGTTGCAATAGCTGATATAGCTGCCAACCAAGGCTTTATTTCTTGATTTGCGAGTAGATAGTCTAGAGATGTATTTTTTTTCTTAATTACTGATAAAAAGCCTACTAGTGAAAATAAGAATAGAAATAAACAAAAACTCAAAAATATCATAAAGATATTATTTATTTAGAAAATACAACTTTGAAGTCTTTCTTACAACTAAACGATTTACAGGAAGATTAAACTCACTTAAACCATTTACTGAAATATTATTAAAATAATCTTCAAGTTCTGATACTAGAATATCATAATGCTTAGACGATAGAACTAATGAAGCATAGAAAAAACCTGAAACTTCTTTTGCTAAAATATTTGGATTCTGTTTTAAAGTGAGTACATGAGGAGTAATTTTTATTTCACAATTATAAAAAATCTTTTTAATAAGTATATTGAGAGATTTCAATGATCTAACTCTTGAGTCACCTAACTCTGATAATCCGTAGTTGGGAAATATTTTTTGGACAAATTCATATATTATATTGTGAATTTCTAAATATCCAGAAGCAGAATATGAATCTCCATCTACAATTGCAGAGAAAATTCCCTGATTTTTTAGAATTCTTTTAATCGTTTTTAATACAGGAACAACTGGATCCATTAATGTTAAAGCCCAATGACAAAATATTACATCTTTTGAAGAATCTTTAATAAAGTTCAATTTTTGGGCTTGTGCATTGTAAAAATCAACATCTTTATCAATAAGCCTGGTTCGTGCAAGTTTAAGTTCGTTTTCATTCATATCCACACCAGAAAGTTTAAGATTATTAGAGGAAAATTTTCTATANCAATATTCTAAAAGAACNCCACTACCGCATGCCAGATCAAGAATATTGTAATGTAAACTAGGNTCAATNGTATCTAAGAGCAATTCGTAGCTATTCTTTCCATTNAGATCACAACAACTCGTCGCTATCTTTTCAGTAAACCCTGCATAACGATCGTGGATAGTATGTAGATGGTCTAATAAATCTTGACTATTTGGGTCTTCTCCAGAGTCAACTTTATTCATCCATGATGTATTGAAACTTTTAGAATTATTTTTAAAAAGCATTTAANTTTTATTAAATTTACTAATTNGCGGGCCAACAAATTGGATTCAAATTACTGGAAACTATTTCCCCTGGATTAGTTTCAGGTATAAATTTTTTCCAGTCTCCAGAAATCATTGTAGGGTTTTTAACAACACGTGCACCATCACCAAAATATGTATTAGCGAGAACGATTCTACTTTGGTTTGTTTTATTTTCAGAGGCTGCGTGAAAGCTTAGATTATGATGAAAACTCACCTCACCTATTTCAAAAGGTTCTTCGACTACTAAAACTTCTTTCTCCATAAAAATATTGTTTATCGTTTTATCATACATTTTATCGAATTGATTAAGTTTAACATCCTTAANGAGCTTATGAACATCGAGAGGTTTTGCAAACATCAAAGGTCCCATCTCAATTGGAATTGCTTGAGCAGGAATCCATGCAGTTACTACATCATTTGTTGCTAGAGGAAAATGATGATCATCAAAATGCCAAGGAGTACGACCACAACCTGATTCTTTAACCAAAGCATTATCATGATAAAGACGAATTTTTTTTAAAGAAAGTAAATCGGCACAAATTTTTGCTATACGAGAACTTAGAACGAATTCTTTTATTAAGGTATTTGTCAACCACATTAAATCAAGACTAAGAAATCGATTTTTTTTAATTTCATAATAATTTTTAAAATTTTTTTTTAAAAGAGAAATGATTTCATAGCGTAGCACATTTACTGCCTGTGGACTGAAAACATTTTTTAATTTAATAAATCCATTTTTTTGAAAATCCTTGATATTGTTTTTTGTTATTTTGTAAGGATTTGAAAGTTCTTTTTTTAGTTCATGAATTGTTGAATGTTTAATTTTAGGTGGATTGGGTAACTTTATTAAAGCTTGCTTGGTGGTTGGATTATCAGCTAATGATACATACCAATCCCACCATGCTTGGTTATCCTTTTCCCAAGCCTTATTTATATCAGTATAAGATTCATCATAATCTAAACTAGTCTCTTTTTTCATGTTGTTTTCAGTCATATGTAATTATTTAATAAAAAGAATTTCTTGAAACATAGTGTATATATAATTTAGTTAATCAAAAATTAAATATATAACTACTACATATCATATTTAAACTAAGAAAAATATAGACCAGAAAATTAAAAAACATAAAAAATGATAAAATTCTTAATATCAAGTAATTACGTTTAAACCTTACCTACCATCTTATTTTTTTCTTTAAAACTTGACAGTTTCACCTGCATCAATCTTTATTATAATGGGAAAAAATATTAGCTTTATTTAGTTGTAATAATAATCATGAGGTATGTTGATTGATATGTTNAAGAAATCTGTTTTTTTTTTAGTCCTATTATTCATATCTATTATCAAAGCTGATTCACTTGAAAAGTACATTAGTAAAGTTGAGAGCAAAAATAAAATATTTCACCAACGTGAAAGCTATCAAGGAAAAGTAGAAAATAACGGAAGTATTTTTAACTCTCGAGGAAAATATTTAGGTAGGATTCAGAATTATAAACACAGTTATAAGTGGCATGGGGAAAATATAGGAAGAATTGACAGTTATGGAAACATTTATAGCTCTCGGGGAGTATTCAAAGGCAAACTTGAAAAGAATGGCAACTTTTATAATTNTCTTGGAGCTTACANAGGAACAATAATTAAGTAATCGAAAATATACTTAGCTTATTTTTTTTAAAAATTCCTTTATGCTTTTGTCAATAAAAGTCACGTCTTCTTGAGACGTTAATGTTGTAGACATCCCACCGGCTAAATGCCCATGTTTTGTATTAATAACTTTTAATTCTGCTCTTGGCATTTCTTTGACCTCAGGAATATTGTTACGAGCCGGAAAAGATAAATCAGTTGAACTTGGCATTACAAGAGCTGGACATTTTATATTTGCTAAGGCTTTTTTAGTGTTGTTGTTGAATTTTTCATGTTTTCCTATATCTCCCNTCTGCCATGTATTCAACATACCCAGTAAATCATTAGCATCAATATTTCCAAAAAAACCGTCCATAAAATTTAAGTATGATTCAGTATCTTCAAATCCTTCAAACAAATTAAGATGAAGGCCCTCTTCGTATCCTTCTTTATCAAATAACGTAGATGTGTAATTTCTGGAAAAGGCTTTTAAACCTTTCTTAGGCGGCGATTTATAATCACCGTTATTGTAACTTGCATCAGATTGCAAAGCTAATTTACAACCTTCTAAAGTTATCCAATTCTGTGTTGTAGTTTTTGCAGTTCCACATAAGGGAATTATACCTCCGGTTTTGTCTCCATATAATGCACCCCAATGAAAAGCCTGCTGTGCTCCCATAGAAAACCCAATATACATTAATGGATTACTTATGTTTAAATATTCTGATATTAGTTTATTTTGAGCGTTTATATTGTCATAATANGAAACAGGGGGAAATCTTGGACCATCTTGAGGGGGAGATGTATTACTTGGAGAAGATGAATGACCACTGCATATCAAGTTTGGAGTTATAATACAATATTTTGTCGGATCTAAAGCTCTATCAATTCCATATGCCATTTGATTAAATTTATGACTTCCAGCAAAACAGGTCGCAAATATAATTGCATTACTTTTGGATGAGTTTAATTTACCATGAATATCAACTAACAAAAAAGCATTATTAAGAGTTTCTCCACTTTGTAGCTCAAAATTTGCTAATGGAAACTTAAATGTTTCATTTCTCCAAGGAAATTTTTCTTTAACTTCAGATGTAGTTGCTTTTGGAAAAAAATTAATCGGAGTTAAAGACGCTAATATCAGTCCTTTAATAGAGTATTCAATAAATTTTCGTCTATTCATTTTTTCATTTTTATTTGAAATATAATACCATTAAAAGTAAATGTTTATAAACAATAAAAAATTCGAAATCTGATTTTTATTAAATCCAAATATCGGATGAACAATCTCCTCCTGGATATCTTGTTTCATGAGCTCTTGAGGGACCATTAGGTTCTTTACCAAAGTCGATTAAAAAATCATCTCTAATTTTCATTCCTCCGTTAACATTGTCGCAGTCAATAATTAACATCATACCTCCTGAATCGTTCATNTTTGGATAAAATTGATTGTCCCATGATGAAAATAAAGAAGTAGTAACAAATAGTCTTTTCCCATCNAAAGACAGTTGAATCATTTGTGGNGCCCCATTGACTACTCTTCCATTAACAACATCAGCTTTTCCTAACAATCCTCCTATCCAGACTTGACCAGTCAGCTTGGGGTTTAAAGGATCAGAAATATCATATTGTCTTAAATCTCCATGCAACCAATTAGAAAAATATAAATATTTGTCATCCATGGAAACTAAAATATCAGTAATAAGACCTGGCATTGGTACAGGCAGAATTTTGTTGTCTATTGATTCAACATCGATAATTTTTTTTACTTGATATTTCCCATGAGAATTTTTGTGCCAGTGAAAAATATTTGAGCTTAATGCAGCTCCGACAAACCCGTGAGTTGAATCAGGNTTATGATGAAACCTAACTTCCAATGGAATCAATCCATCATTTCCAAGATCTACTGAGTTAATTATTTTTCTTTCTTTAAAATCCCAAAAATGAATATGTCTGCCATANTTATTTTGTGATACGTCTTCTAAATCAAATCCGGGAATAAAAGTCTTTGGAGCTCCCCACTCTGTCGATACCATAACATTATGTCTGGGTTGATACCAAAAATCATAACCAAAATTCATACCTTTAATATCTTTNTCCCATCTTCCNACNATCTCAAAATCTTTATTAAGATGTAAAAAACCACCGGGCGCATTTCCTTTNGCATCGCCCAGCATTGATACAATNATCTCGGTTCCGAGACAATGTACGGTGTGTGGGGCAGATAAATNTGTTTTCTTCTTTATATCCTCTCCAGAAATTGTTTTGAACAATTCAGGCTTCCTAGGGTCAGTTGCAGTATCTACAATATAAAAATTTGAACTTTGAAGACCTGGAATTATCAAATACTTTCTTTTCATATCCTCATCTTCATAGCAAGAAGAACAAGCATTCCATCCCATATGATGCAGTTCATCACCTGAACTACCTAATTCTGTTCTATAAATAACTTTACCATAGTTTGAGCTACTTTTGTCAACATCAATGGTTGCAAGATAATCGGGTTTNTTAATATTTGTACCTGTATATATGCAGACAGTGTATACAATATTTTCTTTAGGTGCTTTTATGGCTTCTTGAGGTGAAGGATAACCGGGACCGGAACAACAATTTGATTGATTAGACATAAACTTACTCCTTTTTCACTATGGCTAAAAATAATTTTTAAAACTAAAAATATTTTTAATATTTTNATAACATTAATTTAAAATGTAAAANAATGAAATCAATGATTTGAAAAAACTTTNAATACAAAANNTATCTTGANAAACTCGATATTATTATGAAAAGTTTATNNGCCTTCGATTTNGATTTTTTTTTCTTATCCAGAGAAAACCTTAAAATCGTTTGCATATTTTCTTANTTTTGTTANAACTTTTTCTNGTTGCATCTTAGAAGAAACTGCTAACANATNACTCATTAATTTACNGAACAGAACTANNGAATTGTCCTGAAAGGCANGATAACCTTGATTTGTNATCTCATGGCCACTCAANAGAAGTTTGTTAGTATATATCATTAGCGATTTTTGATTTGGCTTGGTCCTTAAAAACTCNAAAAAAGCTTTTTGACGCATTGTCCTATTATTCAATCGAACTCTCTTGTCATCTATAGTCTCACCAGCATATCTTTTAATCAAAATTACTTGCCTATCATTAAGATTTCCGAAAAATCTTTCAAAATTTTTAATTAAACGGTTTTCACGTATTTCGTATAATTCATTATCAGGTTTAGATAACTCTTCCTGACGTTCTCGGCGCCGTTTCTCCATTTGTTTTTCTAAGAAATCAATATCACTAACAGTCTGATGCTCAACTAGAAATTTTGAAGCAAAAGGTGTCAAACCAATCACGGTTTCTTCAATTAGAGAACGACCGTACATCAAAATATTAGTGATATCAGTATAACTATATTGATTTTTAGTAAGTTTTTCTGCTATATTTCTGAGATAGGTTTCATATTTTGGTAACATGTTATTACGATGCCAGTCGACTATTTCTTTCACTTGCTTAGTCAATCTGATTTCTTCATCGTTATCTAAATCTATAAAAAACGTAACCTCATCCTCAAGAAATTTTTCAGCAAGTGAATAGATAATCCTTGTACTTGAGCATGATGTCGTATGAATAATTAATGTTGTTAAGACTAATAACTTTATAAATTTGGCACTAAAATATGTAGTAAAAACAAATTTTTTGTAAGAGATACCAGAAAAAACTCTTTTTTTTAACGCAAAACCTAAATACCGCATATAAACTGAATTTTATTATAATCTAAACTATTTAGTGTAGGGTAAACCCACTCTTTGTTCTGAGACTCAATGCTAATATTTTTTGTATATATAAAATCCCTACCCTTCCCCATATTGACTTTATAATCTATTATAGAAATAACCTGATATCTTTTTTCCTTACAATCATACCTGGAATAAAACTTTGTACTTAGGTTTCCTTTTTTTTGCGGCTTTTTATAATCATACATACTCCAAACAAATATAAAATTATCAATTTTTTTTATTGATTCTAATTCAAAATACTCAGTAAAAATATTTCCCTCACTAAATTTTTCCCATTTTGCATAACTTGGTAAAGATGAAGAAAAAAAGTAAAAAATAAAGATTGGGGTTATTAACAAAAATTGTTTCATTAATTTATTCAATTTAATTAATATAATGTTTCAAGATTAACAGCACTGTTGAAGGTAATAAAAGTAAATTAAATATTCAAACAAAATTTAAAAATTAACAAAAATATGAATGAAATGCTCAGAATCAGTTTGTTGTAATTTCATCTAAATAAGGTATTAAATTTTTTAAAGGATAAAATAATGGCTTGGACTATACCAACGATTTCTGAAATCTCTGTAGGTCTTGAGATCAATTCTTATGCATGCGCTGAGAAGTAGTTTCTGATTATAG
>PARR01000004.1 GCA_002711625.1 Rickettsiales bacterium
TCTTCAATAATTGCTTTTTTCTTACTTAATTTATCTAAAAACTCTGATTTAAACTGGTTTAATTTTTTTCCTATTTCTTTTCTTTCTTCCGGTGAAGATTTACCCAAAAGTTTTAGCTGGGAGTTAATAAGTCCGTTTTTCCCGAAATATTTAATACGAGTTTTTTCAATTAAATCAAGGTTATTTGCATGATCCAGATCAACTTTGGCTGCTTGAAAAAGATTGATGTAATCATGCATTCCTAATAAGTTTAATCAGCTTTGATTTTAGATACTATTTCTTTGAATGAATCAGGTTCCTGAGCTGCAAGGTCAGCTAAAACTTTTCTATTTAAATTAAGATTAATTTTTTTTAAACCATTTATAAAAGAAGAGTATTTTATTCCATGTAACCTACAACCTGCATTAATTCTTTGTATCCAAAGACTCCTAAATTGTCTTTTTCTTACTTTTCTGTCTCTATATGCATACTGGCCTGCTTTTTCTACAGCTTGATTTGCAACACGAAAGGTATTTTTTCTTCTTCCGTAATACCCTTTTGCTCTAGAAATAATTTTTTTATGTCTTGCTCTTGTTACAGAACCACTTTTAACTCTTGACATTTTCGTTTCCTATTAATTTAAATTCATATATTTTTTTACAATACGTGAGTCTTGTTTAGACATAATAATTGGGCCTTTTGCACTTCTCTTCATCTTTTTTGTTCTTTTAGAAAGATTATGGCGTTTGCAACTTGAAAACATGGCAATTTTTCCAGTTCCAGTTACCTTAAATCTTTTTTTTGTTCCACTTTTTGTTTTTAATTTTGGCATAGTTTTTTTTAGTTATATATTTTTTTTTTTACAAAGCAACCTTCAATTATTATAGAATTTATTTTGGCGCTACAACCATTACCATTAATTTTCCTTCCATAGTTGGGACTTGCTCAATCTTCGCTAATGGTTCGATTGCAGTTTCTAGTTTTTTAAGGACATCCATGCCTCTTTGATGATAGGCCATTTCCCTTCCTTTAAATCTCAGAGTAATTTTTACTTTGTCCCCGTCACTTAAGAATCGTTGGATTGATTTAAGTTTAACAGTATAGTCATGATCTTCTATACCAGGTCTAAACTTAATCTCTTTTACTTCAAAAGTTTTTTGTTTTTTTTTAGCCTCAGCCTGTTTCTTTTGAACCTGATATTTGTATTTTCCGTAGTCAATAATTTTACAAACAGGTGGTGTAGCATTTGGAGAAACCTCAACCAAATCCAAACCTTGTTCAAAAGCAAGCTTAAGTGCCTTTTCCCTTTCTAAAACTCCAATCATATCTCCTTTTTCTGAAATTACTCTGACTGTTTTAGATGAAATATTTTTGTTAACAGCGGGGCCTTTTTGTGCCCGTTGATTATATCTTACCATATTTCAACAATTTCATTTCTCAAATATCTCCTCTGTGAAAGTATTATTCATTTACAAACTACTCATAAATTAGGGCTTACTGCAAGAATTTTTTAATTTTTTTAACAAATCGTCAACACTCATTTGAGTCTGTTGTTTTTCGCCATGAATTCTCAATGTTACCATTTTATTTTGCGTTTCCTTATCTCCAATAATCCCAATTAATGGTACTTTTTCTAATGTTAACTCTCTTATCTTTAAACTTAACTTTTCATTTCTTACATCTAATTTTGATTTATAGTCATTTGTAATAAGCAAATTATGAACTTCTTCAGCAAAATTAGCTGAGTTTTCACTGATTGAAGCTATCGCAATCTGAATTGGAGATAACCAAAGTGGTAATCTACCTGAATAATTCTCTAGTAAAATGCCAATAAATCTTTCAAATGAACCTAAAACAGCTCTATGCAACATAACAGGCCGATGTTTAACTCCATCAGTTCCAATATAATTTGCATTAAGTCTTTCTGGAAGAACGAAGTCAACTTGTAATGTCCCGCATTGCCAATCTCTTCCTATAGCATCCGTCAGAACAAATTCCAATTTCGGTCCATAAAAGGCTCCGTCACCTG
This sequence comes from Rickettsiales bacterium, assembly GCA_002711625.1. Classification (GTDB taxonomy): domain Bacteria; phylum Pseudomonadota; class Alphaproteobacteria; order Methylaequorales; family Methylaequoraceae. The sequence goes on from PARR01000004.1 coordinate 2,009, forward strand.
GATTTAGCTCGTAATCATATCCGGCTGAATTAACGGCATCAATAAGAGATTTCTCTGCTAGATCCCATGTCGAATCATCCCCAGCTCTGTTATTTGGTCTATCTGAAAATTTTATTGTTACATCATTGAAGCCAAAATCATTATAAACTTTCATCAGTAAATCGCAAAAGTTTTTTGTTTCAGATTTAATTTGATTCTCCGAACAAAAAATATGTGCATCATCTTGTACGAAAGCCCTTACTCTCATTAAACCATGAAGTGCACCAGATGGTTCGTTTCTATGACACGATCCAAACTCGGCCATTCTAATAGGTAAATCCTTGTGACTGACAATACCCTGTTTGAAAATTTGTACATGACAAGGACAGTTCATCGGTTTTATTGCAAGNACTTTGTCCTCAGATTTAGAAGTAAACATTTGCTCTCTAAATTTATCCCAATGTCCTGACTTTTCCCAAAGACTTCGATCAACTAGTAAAGGTGTATTTACTTCAACATAACCAGAGGAATCAAGTTTCTCTCTCATATAATTTGCAATAGTCTGATAAATAGTCCATCCTCGAGGATGCCAAAAAACAGATCCAGGTGCATCTTCCTGAAAATGAAATAAATCCAAATCTTTTCCAATCCTTCTGTGATCTCTCTTCTGAGCNTCTTCTATCATATTTATATATTTTTCGAGGTCTTCTTGATTGGCCCAAGCTGTACCATAAATTCTTTGTAACATTTCATTACTTGAATCGCCCCTCCAATAGGCTCCTGCAAGTTTAGTTAATTTAAATGAACCAACTAATTTNAAGTTTGGAAGATGTGGTCCTCTACACAAATCAAAGAATTTAGAATTTTGTTGTTGATATATCTGAAAATTCTCTTTTTGATCAGAATCTTTTATTATTTGCACTTTATAATTTTCGCCAATGTTTTTAAACATCTGCAAAACTTCTGATTTTGACTTCAATGACTTTCCAATAATCTCTCCTTTAGAAATAATTAATTTCATCTCTTCCTCGATAACAGGAAGATCCTCTGAAGATATTGGTTTCTCAAATAAAACGTCATAGTAAAATCCATTTTCAATTGTTGGTCCAATTGCTAACTTTGCATTTGGATAAAGATTTTTTATTGCTTTAGCAAGAACTTGAGCAGCAATTGTATGTCTCATTATTTCTAATCCTTCTTCATTTTCTGTTGTAAGAATTGAAATATCTGAGTCTTGAGAAATTAAGTCACACAAATCTCTTTGCACGCCATTGACTTTTATTGCCACCGCTTTTTTCAGAAGAGATTTTGATATACTGGAAGCAATGTATTCTCCAGTTACCTGGTTGCCGAATTGTTGAGTTTTACCATCAGGAAAAGTTATTTTTGGCATGAATTCTAATTTAAATAAATCCTTCAAACTGTCAATAAACAATAGTTATTAACATTTAACAATTTCATAATTTAAGTCAGTCAATATCTGTTTTTTCTTTGTTTTGTGATAATTAAAAATTTTCACGTTTTTACCTAACGGTGCGCAAAGTCTTGGATTCGAATTTTTTGTAAATAATACAAAAGATGGTTTNCGACCAAGAGAAATAATGTGCATTGGACCGGTGTCATTNCCAATCGAAATCTGACAATACNTAGANAGCTTGGCAATATCAAAAATAGTGGTTTTTGAGCATAAATTTTTTATACCAGTAAATTTCCTTTCAAGAAATTTGCAAATCAACTCATCCGAAGAAGAACCAATAAGCATCGGAGATATTTTCTTTTTAATAAGTTTCTGTATAAGTGTTTCATAAATTTCTGGTGGTATTCTTTTATTAGGCCTTTTTTTTGCTCCACCAGGAACAATTAATGCAAACTTTTTTTTTGGAATAGGGATTCTTGATTGGAATAACCATTTTAAATCTAATTTTGGTGAAAGTTTAATTCCGCACTCTTTAAGTTGTTCTTCTTGCCTTTCTATTGTGTGCATTCTGTTTCTTTTTGGGTTTTTGTGGGGAATGCTGGCAAATTCTCCGATTCCAGATATCCGAACCTTTTTTTTGTTGAAAAGAGAAAGATAAGATGAGGACCTATTAGAAGTCTGAAGATCATAAACATANTCAAATGATTTTAGATTTATTTTATTACCAATTTGAATCTTATCANAAAAATAAAACAATCCTCTCTTAATNGTAATAACCTCATCAAACCATTTAGATTTCGTAAAAAACTCATCGAATGGTTTTTCAGTAAGAACTACAATACTACTTGAATGTTTTTTTTTAATTGAATAGATAGCTCTTAAAGATAAGATTAAGTCTCCTAACCCCCCGAATTTAATTATTAGAACGTTTTTTTTTTTTCTCAATTAGTTCCTCATAAACATCAAGTGTTTTTTTAAGCATTTTATCTATATGAAATTTACTTATAATTCTTTTTCTTGCGTTTTTTCCAATTAAATCTTTTTTTTCTTGTGGCATATCAAGNACATCAATGATTTTTTTTGCCAGCTCTTCTGGATTTCCTGGTTCAACAAGCCAACCTGTCGTATTATTTTCAACTATTTCTCGTGAACCACCGTGATTTGAAGAAATAATTGGCTTCATCATTGCAGATGCTTCAGCTGAAACCCGTCCAAATGCTTCTGGCTCAATTGAGGTGGATAGTATTATATCAGCAATCGAATATACTGCTGGCATATCTTGTAGATGACCGGAAAAAAAGATTCTATTATTTAATTTTCCTCTGGCAATTCTCCCTTTTAAAATATTTAAAAATGTTTTCCTATTTTGTGAAGAACCAACAAAGACTAAAATGAAATCCAATTCAGGTTTAATTGATATAATTTTTTCAACAGCATCAATTGCTATTAAGTGACCTTTCCAAGAGGTTATTCTTCCTGGGAGTATTATTATGTGTGTTTTCTCAGAAATAGAAAAATTATTTAAAAAGTTCTCTTTTCTTATCTGAGTTATAGAGTCAATATTAAAATATGAAGTATCAATACCTCTATCAATTTGAACAAGTTTATGCGCACATTCAGGAAAGTGGTAGCGAATATGATTGTCTATGAATTTTGATATTGAAATTACATTATCACCAGCAGTCATTAATTTGTTATATTTTTTTTTTAGAAAGAAGTCATTTCCACTATATGTACCATGGTAGGTGGTTGCGAAAGGTAAATTTTGCTCTTTTAAAATACTTAAAAAACAAAAAACTGGCCACCTGCTTCTAATATGAACTATATCTGGACGAACAATTTTTAATATTTTTCTAAACTCATTCCTCGAGCTTATGTAATTAGCTAAATTTTTTTTGTTNATATTGATTTTATAGTGCGTTACTCCTTTATATTTATATTTATCTGCCATTTCTCCGCCTGAGGATATGATAGTAGATTCAAATCCATTTTCAGATGCCGCTTTGGCTATGTCCAAAGTTCCTCTTTCAACACCGCCACCACCTTTTTCTAATGAGGGTAAAATTTGAAGTAATGTTTTCATATTAAAGGCGATTAAAAATATCTTTTATTCCTAATTTATAATTTATAAATTTTGGTGTCCAATCTAATATTCTTTTAATTTTTTTATTAGATACTTTTTTATTATCCGAGTAAAAGCTTCTTGTCATTTCACTAATTTTTTTATTATAAAGACTCACAGGTGTGGGTAATTCTATTTTAAGTAGTTTACATCCAAATTTTACTACCTCATCAGAGTTACAGGGAAAATCGTCAGTAATATTAAAAATTTCTCCAGGCGTAGGTTTTTTGAAGCTTTCTAATAAAGCTAAAGCTATATCGTCAACGTGAATTCTTGAAAAATAATGGTTTTTTTTTAAAATTCTATAAAATTTATCTGATTTCAGTCTTTCAAAAATTGAGCGTCCAGGCCCATAAATTCCAGGAAGTCTAAGTATATGAATCGGAAGTTTATTTTTTACAAAAAGGGATAAAAATTCTTTTTCAACATTCAATCTTCCGTATCCTCTTTTTGATAATTTCTTGGGAAGTGAATTCTCATCAACCCATTTTCCAGAGTGATCGCCGTAGACACTTGTAGAAGAAAAATATCCAATCCATCGTAATGTTTTTTTATTAACAATAATTTGTTTTTTAAAATTATTTAAAACTATATCTCCATCAGGCTGAGGTGGAATAGAATTCAGAATATGAGTCACGTTTTCAAAATGTTTATTATTTTTTATTAAATCATCAAATTTAATCCTCAATAACTCATAATTTGAATCAAACGGCTGATTTTTTATTTCCTGATAGTGAGTACATATGATTTTTGCAGTTTTCGGTAGTTTGGGAATTACAAATTTAGAACAATAACCAGCACCAAAAAAAATTATTTTCATATTAGTCAATTCTTATTTGTTCCTTAATCCAATCAAAAGCTGGATGGTTTGTAAGTTCTTTGTGCCAAACTAACTTTGTTTGCCTACTTTCTAAATCAATCGGTAAAAATAAAATTATGAAGTTATAATTTTTCGCCATTCTTTCTGCAGTCATCGATGGCAAGGTCAATATAAGATCTGTATTTTTTATAAAAAGTGGTGCAAGTGTAATCAAATCTATCCTTATAAAAATTTTTCTTTCCAAATCAATTTGACCAAGAGCTCTATCAATTGGTGAAACTGTTGCATTTGAGGGTGCAACTCGCAAGTGCCTCGAATCCAAATATTGTTTAATGGAAAGCTTTTTCTCTTTTGCTAATTTATGATCCTTTCTCATGATACAGACATATTTTTCAGAAAAGAGAGTTCTACTTCCAAATCTTTTTGGTATTGTTTCAAATCTGCCTACAGAGAAATCAATTTCGTTACTGTCGAGAAGATTTAAAGCATCGAGACCCTGTTCATGCCTTATTAGCAAAGATGAGTTGGGAGATTTCTTCTCTAGAAATTTGGCTATATTTGGTAATAATAGTGGGGCAACATCATCTGACATAGAAATTCTATAATCCTTTTTCGTGGTTAAAGGGTTAAAATTAATTGACGATAAAGATAATTCTAAATTATTAAGAGCCGAATTAATTGGGAGCGATAATTCAGAAGCGCGAGGCGTAGGTCTCATCCCTTTTGGGCCTCTGATAAATAATTCATCATTGACAAGATATCTTAGACGGTTGAGAGCATTGCTCATTGCGGGTTGAGTGATACCGATTTTTTTACTTGCTTTTGTTACGTTTCTTTCCTCAAAAAGTGCCTGAAAGACTACAAGAAGGTTAAGATCAAAATTTTTAATATTCATAGTATCAATTATATAATACATTTATTATTTTTTACATAAATTTTTTTATTTATTTTTTGTGTTGTAATATATCATATAAAGACATGTTGTTTTTAGTTATTTTTTGTCTTATTCAAGGATTTACAGAGTTTTTGCCAATAAGCTCTCAAGGTCATTTAATAGTATTTAATAATTTTTTTCCACTGACTCTAAGTGAAACAACAGAACTTAGTATTCTAGAACTCAATATACTTGCTCATTTTGGCTCTTTGATTGCAATCATGCTATATTATTTTAAATATTTAAAAGGATTGTTAATATCTTCAAAATTTATTTTTAGGCCTGATATAGATGCTAATTCAAATATGCTGATAAACTTGATTTTTTCCTCTATCCCAATTTTTATTTTTGGTTTTTATTTTGAAAGTATTTTTAATTCATTTGCAGACCACTTATTGTTAATAATTTCGATTACTAGTATTTTTTTTGGAATTCTATTATATCTAACTGACAAATTTTGTTTAAGAATTAAAAATTTAGATAACTTAGGAAGAGGCTCCTGTTTCTTTATTGGAATTAGTCAGTGTTTCGCACTTATACCAGGCGTAAGCAGATCGGGGGCAGTTATTACATATATGCGTTTCAATGGNTTTACTAGGCAACATTCTGTACTTTATAACAATCTAATGTCTGTTCCTGTCTTATTAGGTGCAATAATTTATCTAGTAATGAAAAATCTTGAACAAATCACCAACAACNTNTATTTTAACATAATAAGTTTTTCAATAGTAATTTTTTCATTTCTCTTTTCAATTATATTTATTCACTTTTTAGTNATGTGGATCAAAAAATTTTCATTNTTAATTTTTGTTNTTTATAGAATTCTTTTTGGACTTTCACTTTTATTTTTTGTTATTTTTTAAAGATAATGTCTTACAGTTGACTCGATAGACTTCGGATTTTTAATATATTTCTCGAGATTCAATAAGCCTTGATCCGAAATACTATCAACTTTTAATAATTTCAGTTGGTCTGANGTAATTAAAGGTCTCGGAAGAAAAGACGAAGCTATAGCTAGAACCTCAGCAATTATGAATGGTAACGGTAAATAAATCCTTTTTCTTTTTTTTACATTAAGAATAACATCGAATATTTCATCAAAACTTTTTACATTTGGTCCAGCCAGTTCAAATATCCCATTTCTTTTTTTTAATATATGTATCATAAACTTTATCAAATCATCTACATAAANTGGTTGAAACCTTACTTTTGATTGAAAGTTAAATTTTAGAAAGTAATTTTTAAATTTTATATCTGGTGTGCCTATTAATGGNAGAAATGGACTAAATTTTGACATTTTAATAAAAAAATTTAAAAAATTATCTCCTTTTCCAAAAACAACACTNGGTCTTATTATTATTACGTTATTAAANATCGACTTAATTGAATTTTCGCCTTTNAATTTNGAAGAAGCATACTTTGATAAAGGCACNTTTTCTATATTCAANGCAGATATATGAATCAACTTTTCTACCTTATTTTTTTTAGCTGCCAACGCAATCATTGAAGGAATTTCATAGTGTGCAAATTCAAATTTGTTTTTCTTATTTTCAAATAAAATTCCTATCAAGTTAAAAACAACATCTGCATCCATTAGCACTCTATCAAGGTTTTCTTGATTAAATGCTTCAATACGATTAATTCTTATTTGCCCTGGTTCATGAGAATAAAATTTTTTTCTTTTTATCTCTGGAAATCTTGAAATAATTTCAATCTGGCATGAATGCTGGCAAAGATTTCTGACTAAATGATTCCCAACAAATCCAGTTCCTCCAAAAATTACTATTTTTTTTCCATTTAAAGAAGAAGACATTAATTATTTTTTTATATAAATTATCTTACAATTTAGGTATTAATAACATAATAAACTTTTTCAAAAATGAAAACTTTTAAATTTGCTAATTCTGAAATATACTTACACGAAAATGATTTACCTGCTGATTTGCATATAGGCAATAAAGTTGGAATAGACACTGAAACAACTGGGCTTTCACTTTTTAGAGACAGATTATGCTTAGTCCAAGTAGCGATAGCTCCTAAAGTTTGTCATATGGTTAGATTTGATGAAAATCCTNNNAGAATAGAGGATNTTTCTCCTAATTTACTNAAACTATTNAATAATAANGAAATACAAAAAATCTATCACTACGCACGTTTNGATGTAGCAATNTTAAAAAAATTTTGTGGCGTTTTAACACAAAATAATTTTTGTACAAAGATAGCTTCAAAATTGGTAAGNACTTANACNGACAAACATGGTTTAAAAGACNTATGTAAAGAATTNTTGGACATTGATTTGAATAAGTCACAACAATCATCTGACTGGTCNTCAAGAAACCTNAGTGANAGTCAAATAAAGTATGCTGCAAATGACGTTATTTTTTTATTTGATATAAAAAATAAGCTTGAAAGTATGCTTGAGAGNGAGAAAAGACAGGAACTTGCTTCAGAAATTTTCAAGTTCATTCCAACTAGAGTAAAGTTAGATCTTTTGGATTGGAAGGAAGTAGATATATTTTCACACTAAATTATTATGGAAATTTCATCAGGAAAATCAGTTATTGACTCCGAAATAAATGCTCTAAATTTATTAAAAAATAGCATAGATAACTCATTTAGAAATGTGATTAATCTGTTACTGAACGTGAAAGGCAAGATAATTATCTCAGGAATAGGAAAAAGTGGTCATATTGCATCAAAAATTTCTTCAACGCTTTCTTCAATAGGTTCACCTTCATTTTTTATTCATCCTAGTGAAGCTAACCATGGTGATTTAGGGATGATAACAAGGAAAGATGTTATTATCTTAGTTTCAAATTCAGGCGAAACCGAAGAGTTGTTTAATTTGATTTTATATTGTAAGAAAATCAAAGTTCCAATTATCTCTATAACTAGTAATCTCCAAAGTACACTCTCATTAAAATCAGATATTATATTAAGAATTCCAAATAATATAGAGGCGTGTCCTCTTGAGCTTGCACCCACAAGTTCAACAACATGTATGCTAGCATTAGGAGATGCAATAGCAGTGACATTATTGAAGAAAAGAAAATTTACTACTAAAGATTTTTCAGAGTTACATCCCGGAGGAAAACTTGGACAAATGCTTATGATTGTAAAAGAAGTTATGAAAAAAGGGAAGCAAATTCCTCTGATCTCAGAAGTGAATAAAGTTGATTTAGCAATACTTGAGATGAGCTCCAAGGGACAGGGATGTGTCGGTATTGTTTCAAAAAAAAATAATCAACTCATAGGAATAATCACCGATGGTGATCTCAGGAGGAACATGTCATCAGATTTGCTTTCTAGAGGTGTTGTAGAGATTATGACAAAAAATCCCAAAACACTTTCACCTAACACTCTGGTGAGCAAAGCGTTGGAACTAATGAATCAAAAATCTATAACTAATTATTTTATAACCCAAAAAAAAGTTCCTGTAGGAATTATTCATATGCATGATATCTTAAAACGATGATAAAGTTGCATCTCAATCTTTCCTATTCTTTTTTTATAANAATTGCTAAGTTCTCCTTGGTCGGAATCTCATTGATGTTAATAGTGTTAACTCTTTTTAATAATAAGTCGTTTGATGACAATAAAGTTTTTGCTNCTGATTATAAGTTAACAGATGAATTTAAAAATTCTAGTCATGTTCTTGTAAGTCCGAGTTTTATAGGAATCGATAAAAAAAAAAATCCCTTTAAAGTGTCTGCTTCCAAAGCTAGAAAAAAAAATAAGAATGAAAATATTTTCGATTTAATTTACCCACAAGGTGAACTAAAAAGCGAGGACGGTAATTTTTATTTAGANGGAAAAGAAGGAATNTTTTNTAAACCAGAAAAAATTCTAAAAATTTTTGGAGATGTGAAATTTAGTGACAAGGAGATGTTTCTTTTTAATACAACTGAGGCAATTATTGATTTTAAAACAAAAACTATAATTGGTAACAAAAAAATAAACGGAGCTAAGCACAACTCGACAATCTCCTCTGAAGGATTCTATATTGAACAAAAAACAAACAAAATTTTATTTAAAGGGAAATCAAAGCTTGTTCTTAATAAAGAATATAATCAATAGAATAATTCTATTTTTAGTTTGTTTTCTCTTGTTTGGATTTCAATCTACCAGATCAACAGAGAAGTCAGAACCAATTGAAATTTTTGCTGAAAATGGAATTGAGTGGCATAAAAATGAAAATAAATATCTTGCTGTAGGGAATGCCAAAGCAATTCAAGGCTCCCTGTCTGTTAAGGCAGATATAATTGAAGCACTTTACAAAGAATCTGAAGAATCACAAATGAACATTACTAAAGTTAAGGCCCATAGAAATGTTTTAGTAAACGATNATAAACTAATAATCACAGGGGGCAATAAAGCTGAATTTGATATTGACAAAGACTATTTTAAAATAAAAGGAAAAAGTTTAGAGTTAATTTCAGAAAAAGATAAACTTAATGCAAATAAAAAAATAGAATATTGGAGGGCAAAAAACGTAGCTGTTGCAATTGGAAAAGCTAAAGCCACCAAAAAAGGTGAATTTGTTATAAAAAGTGAAAAATTGGTTTGGCATATTCAGAAAAATGGGGAAGTATTAGACGTAGTAAAAATACTTGGGTTCAAGAATGTCTCTATCNAGACACANAACGAAGTAGCGTTTAGTGATAAGGCTCTTTATAATAAAGATAAAGAAATTTGCAAACTATTTGGAAATGTTAAATTAAAAAAAGGAGAAAGCATTTTAATTGGTGATTATGCAGAGGTTAATATGAAAACAGGAATAAGTAAACTACTTCCATCACCTGGGTCTAGGAAATTAGGNGGAGATAAAGTAAAAGCAATTATAAAAAAAAATGGATTAGATAATGATTAACAATCAGATTGATATCCCATTCGTTGCAGTAAATAATGCTGGTTTAGAAGTTAAAAATATTACTAAGTCTTACGAAAACAAAAGGGTTTTAAACAATGTTTCTATAAATCTTAATAGAGGAGAATCGGTTGCAATACTAGGACCGAATGGTGCGGGTAAAACAACTCTTTTTTACATTATTATGGGATTGATTCATTCGGAATTTGGAAATATATCCCTTAATAACAAAGACATAACTAGTTTGCCAATGTACAGGAGATCAAAATTAGGATTAGGNTATTTACCACAAGAGACATCAATATTTAGGGGACTCAATGTGCAAGATAACATATTAGCAATTCTTGAAAAAACTTGTCCTACCAATTCTGAAAGACTTAAGACACTGGAAAGTCTTTTAGTAGAATTTGGAATTGAACATATTAGGTTTGCTCCATCATTATCACTCTCAGGTGGTGAAAGAAGAAGACTTGAAATAGCAAGATCTTTNGCCTCTAGCCCNAAATTTATTTTACTTGATGAGCCATTAGCAGGAATTGACCCAATAGCCATTCAAGATGTTAAGAATTTGGTACAAAACTTAAAAACGAAAAATATTGGAGTTCTCATTACCGACCATAATGTTAAAAGTACTCTTGAGATCGTTGACAGAGCATATATTATTTTTGAGGGGAAAGTCTTATTTCAAGGAACACCAGAACAAATAGTAAAGAATGAAAACGTAAGAACATTTTATTTAGGAAAAAATTTCTGAACGATATTTCAAACATATCAATATCTGGAAAGCAGACCAATTTGGGTGACTCTTTGACTGTTCACGTAAGGAAAAGCCTTGTTAAAACAATAAATAAGTATTTTGAAACATTTATGAGTTCAAATGTTTCATTTACAAAAAGCCGAAATATTTTTTTATGTGAAGTATCTATTTATGTTGATAAATCGATTTTAATAAAGGGACATGCGGAAAGCGAAGATGCCTATGAATCATTCAACAATGCAAATGAAAAAATTAAAAAAAGAATCAGGAGGTATCATAGAAAAATTAAAACACATAGGCAAAGTTACAAAGAGAAAAAACTTATGCAAGGAGCTAATGAATACATTATAAAAAATCCAGAAAAAAGTAGAGATTTATCTGATGTTGAAAATCCTGTTATAATCGCTGAATCTGAGGAAATTATTAGAACACTAAGTGTAAGTGAAGCACTTATGCTTATGAATCTCAACGAAAAGAAAACTTATTTCTTCAAAAATTCCTCAACAAAAAGATTAAATATTTTATTTAAACGCTCTGATGGAAATATTGGGTGGTTAGATCCCAAAAAATAAAATGAAATTAAGTGAGTTCATACATTTACGTTCGATTTTTTTAGATGTTGATGTAGATAGTAAAAAAAATTTATTTAAAGAGGTCGGAAAGTCATTAGAGAAACTAGAAAAAATTAATTCAGCTGATATAGTTGAAAAGTTGAATAAAAGAGAAAGATTAGGTTCAACAGGAGTCGGAAACGGAGCAGCAATTCCGCATGCAAAAATTAATAATCTAAAAAAAACAGAGGTATTTTTTTACAAACTGATAAAACCAATAGAGTTTTCCTCTCCTGATGATTTGCCTGTAGATTTAATATTTGTTATTGTTACACCTGAATCCTCTCAATCTGAACACTTGCTTATGCTTTCATCCATCTCGAGCTTTCTTAAGAACAAAAAAGCTGTTTTAAGTTTGAGAAAGGAGAAAAATTTGGGTGATATTTTAAAAGTCTTCTCTAAATACTAATGAAGGCTCATATACTTTAGTCCTGACTGCAAGATTGCAGCCATCGCAGTGTCCCTGTTGTCAAAGGCAGCTAAAAGTGTTCCATCAGAGGCATAGACTGTAAATATATCAGTATTAAAATTTTCTTCTCTATGAATTTCTTTTTTTATAAAAGCGAAACCCATGTCATTTTTTTCAATTAGGTTCTCACTTTTTAATTTATCAGCCAATTTATTCATTTTTTAAATTAAAATTTATTAATTTTTTATTTATATTTGTTTTCCCATCTTTAATAATAATTTTTTTTGATTTGTCATTAATAATGGGCTGTGAGAGGTCAACATAAAGTAAACCGTTTTCCATAGAAGCTCCTTCAACTTTAATACCTTCAGCCAAAATAAAATTTCTTATAAATTGACGGGTTGCAATACCCCTATGAATAAAAACCCTATCACTATCATTTTCTTGTTTGTTTCCTCTAATTTGAAGCTGATTTCCCTCCAAATTAATGTCTAAGTCATGCTTTTCGAACCCAGCTACGGCAACAGTTATTCTAATAGTATTGTCTGAGGTTTGCTCAATATTATATGGTGGATAGGTATCGCTTGACAATTTTGATATTCTGTCAACAGTTCTCTCAAAATCATCAAATCCTAATAGAAAAGGGCTGTTAAATAAAGACATCCTAGTCACAAAATCCTCCTTCAGAGCAATTAATACGAGCCTTTAACTAAGCACTCTTTTTATATGTATTACATGTGTGAAAATTATTCAACTAATTTTTTCATCACTAATTTTCTTATCAAATCAAATGTGGAGCTGGACGGGATCGAACCGACGACCTTCTGAATGCCATCCAGACGCTCTCCCAACTGAGCTACAGCCCCTAAACAAAAAAATGTGCTTAATTTTGGTTTTTATACTATTACTGCAAATTTAAATAAAGATTTAATATTTACGCAAGTGAATTTATGTATCTTCTTCTCGCTTAATTTCAATCATATCTTCTACTGGTCCGTCATCGGAATTAATATCTTCAATACCTGCCTCCTCTACATTCATCTCATCCAGTTTAATTTCATCTGATGCAGTATCATTTTCAACTATTTTGGGATTTTTTGGTGGTCTCCCTCTTTTTGAAACATTTGTTAAGAGAGTATTTACTTCTGCACCGCAACTAGGGCAAATTATGGGAAACCGATTAAGATCAAAAAAAAGTGTTGAACAACTTGTACATTTTCTTTTTGCTCCCCTATCAAAATCTTTCATAATCAACTTTCCTACGAGTAATAAATAATTTATATATTAAATTTTATAATGAACAAAACTTGTACTCTTAAATCTAATAAAAGTAAATGCCTGAAAGGAATTATTTCTGTTCCACCAGACAAGTCAATTTCACAAAGAGCATTGATTCTTTCAGCAATTTGTATGGGAAATTCCAAAATTTATAATCTTCTTGAATCTGAAGATGTGCTAAATACTTTGAAGTCAATTGAAAAACTCGGCCTAAAAATTGAAAAAAAAAAATGTTCTATGAAGTTTATGGAACCGGTGGCTTATTTAAAGATCCTCAAAATAATTTAAACTTTGGAAATTCAGGCACGGGATTAAGACTTATGACTGGATTATTGTCTACAAGAAACATTAATGCTAACTTAATTGGAGATAGCTCGTTGTCTAAAAGACCTATGCTAAGAGTCATAAATCCACTTAAAAAAATGAATGTTGTAATTGAACATAACAATGGATTACTTCCAATTAAAATATCGGCAAATAATTTTTTGTCATTTCCTATAAAATTTAGACTTAAAATCGGTTCTGCGCAAGTAAAGAGTGCGTTGCTCTTAGCTGCAACAGCACTTCAAGGTACTACAGAAATAGTTGAAGAAAAACCCTCACGTGATCACACTGAACTAATGTTAAAATTTTTAGGAGCNGAAATTAATATAGAAAAAAAAAATAATTCGAATACAATTAAAATACATGGTCCCNCCATTTTAAGAGCAAATAATTTTTATATACCTGGAGATGTTAGTTCAGCAGCGTTTTTAATTGTTGCCACAATTTTAACAAAGAATAGCAAAATCACAATCAAGAATGTTGGAATAAATAACTACAGAACTGGCCTTATAGACGTTCTTAAAAAAATGAATGGAAAAATCAGTATTCAAAACAAGAGAACTATAAATTCAGAGGTCGTTGCAGATATTATAGTGTCATATTCTAAATTAAAAGCAGTTCAACTAAACGAATCATTTACCACTAGACTTATTGATGAATATCCGATCTTATTTGTAGCAGCATCATTTGCAGACGGTATTTCTGTTTTTAAGGGGCTCGAGGAACTAAAATTTAAGGANAGTAACCGAATAGAATCAATGCAAAAGGCTCTTAAAGATGCAGGAGTAAATATTAANGTTAAAANCAATATTGTAAAAATAAAAGGCAANCAATCACAAAATGGAGGCAACTTAGTACAAACTAACAAAGATCATAGGATTGCAATGTCAATGTTAGTTTTCGGCATGGTATCAAGACAACCGATTTTAGTTGATGATATGAGAATGATCAATACCTCCTTCCCAGGGTTTAAAGACTGTTTGCAAAAAATCGGAGCAAATATTGAANTTGTTCAAAAATAAAAAACCAGTAATTGCAATTGATGGAACTTCTNGTTCAGGTAAGGGNACTCTGGCNGGAAATTTATGTAAGAAAATACAATTTGATCACTTAGACAGTGGTTCTTTATACAGAATTGTCGCACTAAAGCTTTTAGAGAACGGAGACCTAGAAACCCCTCCAAAAAGTCTTGAAATCAGACTCAATGATATTGCAAAAATAAAAAAAACGTATGAGGAAGATTTACGTTCAGAAAAAGTTTCAAAATTATCATCAGAAATTGCAAAAAAAAAACAAGTTCGAGATTTCCTTTTAGAATTTCAAAGAAATTTTGCAAACAGCCCTCCTAACGGTTTTGGTTCAGTTATTGATGGAAGAGATATTGCGAGNGTAATAATTCCTAATGCTGAGGTAAAAATTTATGTAGATGCTAAGCTTGAAGTAAGAGCCCAAAGGAGACTTAATCAATTGGGTTTGGCAAAAGATAATTTCAATAAAATTCTAAAAAGCCTTGAGGAAAGAGATAGAAATGATAAAGATAGAAAAGAATCTCCACTATTTATGACAAAGGAGAGTTTTTTTATAGATACATCCAAATTAGATGAAAATGAAGTTGTTCATAAAGCTCTTAATTATATAAAAAAAAAATTGATTAAATTTAAGCGTTGCACTAATTAACAAAATTTTGTAATTAATAGTTTGTTAATATAAGAGGAAATATATATTGGAAGAAAATTTTAGTGAACTTTTAGAAAAAAGTCTTACTGACTTTAGGTTTAAGGAAGGCCAAATTGTTAAAGGCACGGTCCTNTTTATNAAAAATGACACAGTTGTTGTAGANGTTGGTCTTAAATCGGAAGGTAGAATACCACTCAANGANTTCCATTCNCCNGGTGAGCAGCATGACGTCAAGAAAGGTGATGAACTCGACGTTTACGTTGAAAAACTTGAAAATAAAGAAGGTGAAGCTCTACTAAGTAGGGAAAAAGCTAGAAAAGAGGAATCCTGGATTAACCTTGAAAAATCTTTGAATAAAAAACAGCAAATTAGTGGCGTTATAACCGGTAGAGTAAAAGGTGGTTTTACAGTCGATATTAGCGGTGCTGTTGCATTTCTTCCTGGAAGCCAGGTGGATCTCAGACCCATTAAAGACATATCTCCACTTTTAAATAAGCCTCAACCAATGATGATTCTTAAAATGGATAAGATTAGGGGAAATATTGTTGTATCAAGAAGAGCNTTACTTGAGGAATCTAGAGAAGCAGATAGAAGTAAATTGTTATCTGACATTAATGAAGGAGACAAACTGAAAGGAATAGTAAAAAATATCACAGACTACGGAGTTTTTGTTGATCTCGGTGGTCTTGATGGACTTTTACACGTAACTGACTTATCTTGGGAAAGAGTTAATCATCCTTCTGAAATGTTTAATATTGGTCAGGAGATTGAGGTTCTTGTAACAAAATATGATAAAGAAACTAAAAGAATTAGCTTAGGGATGAAGCAACTTACGGATGATCCGTGGGCCAATGTGCAAGAAATTTATAAAGTAGGAAATAGAATAAAATCAAAAATTTCTAGTATTGCTGACTATGGAGCTTTCGTAGAGCTTGAAAAAGGTGTTGAGGGTCTTATACATATTTCTGAAATGAGTTGGGTTAATAAAAATATTAATCCAAGTAGTATTGTCGAAGTTGGCAAAGAAGTTGAAATAATGATATTGGAAATTGATAATTCAAAGAGAAGAATTAGCTTAGGCCTCAAACAATGTACAGAAAATCCTTGGAATAAGTTTTCTAATGAACATAAAAAAGGTGAAATCTTAGAGGGTAAAATTAAAAATATAACTGAGTTTGGTATTTTTGTTGAGTTATCATATAATTTAGATGGAATGGTTCATTTATCAGATATATCGTGGGAAGATTCTGGTGAAAAATCAATAAAAAATTATAAGCCTGACCAAATAATTAAGTTCAAAATACTTGATATAGATGTTGAGAAAGAAAGAATTTCGTTGGGAATAAAACAACTTTCTAAAGATAAAAAGAAATCCGATAAGCTTATCAATAAAATTGTGACGGGTATTATTGAATCAATCGAAAAAGATAAATTGTTAGTTATTTTGGAGGATGGTAGCAAAGGATTTATCAAAAGAAATAATTTAGCTAAGCTAAAGTCAGAGCAAAGTACAGAACGTTTCGCAGTTAAAGAGAAAATTGATGCTAAAGTAATAAAAAAACCAACAAAAGAAAAACTATATGAATTATCCGTTAAAGATTTAGAGATTCAAGAAGAAAAAGAAGCACTTAAAGAATANGGTTCGTCATCTTCAGGTGCAAGTATTGGTGATATTTTAGGTGCAGCATTGGAGGAAGATCAAAAGAAATCATCAGATAAAAAAGATGACAAATAATTTNTTGAAGGATTACTTCAAAGAACGAAAATCCAAGTTTTTTAAAACTATCCTATTGACTCTGGCTTTTTTTATCTTTATTTCTTTNTTCTTTGCAGGGAGATCTCCGGGAGATATCATTGCNAAAATTTCAATAAACGGTGTTATATTTGAGCGTGATGACGTCATTTCNAAATTCAGNGAAATCAAAAAAGATAATTCCGTTAAAGCCTTACTAGTAAGTGTAAACTCTCCTGGAGGAACGTTTGTAAATAGTAAAGAAATTTTTGATTCTTTAGTTGAAATTGGAGATTTAATGCCNACAGCTGTTTACATGAGAGAAATGGCGACTTCAGGAGGGTATCTTTTGTCATCCGGGGCNGGAAGAATTTTTTCTAATCAAGGTACTATAACTGGTTCAATTGGAGTAATACTTCAAACAGCAAATATTAGTAATTTATTAAATAAGATTGGTGTAGATCCTATAGTTATAAAGAGCGGAGAACTAAAAGCTGTACCTAATCCGCTTGAAAAGGTCGATGAAAATCAAGTTTCCTATATACAAAGTGTAATTTCTAGCATGCAGGATGAATTTTTAAATATTATAAAAAGTAAAAGAAACATATCCGACGAATCAATAGATCAAATTTCTGATGGCAGAATACTTTCTAGTAAAAGAGCTGNTGAACTTAATTTAATTGANGAGATAGGCACTGAAACGGATGCCATCGCCTGGCTTAAGAAAGAGGCATCACTTAATGATGATGTCCCTGTTACAGAAATTAATGATGCTAAAGATTTTTTAAACTTTNTTGATCTTAATTTTTTAAATAATANAATTAAAATGAGNTCTTTAAGNGGCATTTTAGCNTTGTGGGTTNATTAAAGTGAAAAAATCTGAATTNTTAATTTATTTTGAACGAAAATTTGACTATTTACCNAAAAGAGANGTTGANAGAACATTTGAAAAAATACTAAGTTTTTTATCGTCTAGTATTTCCAAAGGTAATAGAATCGAGATACGTGGTTTTGGGAGTTTTTCAATTCGGTCAAGAGGCTCAAGAAATGGAAGAAATCCGTCAACAGGAGAAAAAATATTTATTGATGAAAAAAATTTTATTAATTTCACTCCGAGTAAAAAACTTAAAAGAGTTATTAATGAGAAATAAGTTTTTTCAGATTCTTTTAAGTTTTTTTTTTTTTTGTGTTTTATTCCTATTCGTACTTTTCTCATTAGCCAACAAATACTTCGTAAAAATTAATTTTTTTCCGTTCCCATATTTTCTTGAAATCCCNCTTTATCTACTNATANTGATCATTTTTGCCTTAGGTTTCTTNTTTGGTTATATAGTTTCATCTTTTAAGAGTTTNATNAAATGAATTCAATAAACAAAAAATTATTTGTAGCTTTAGATTTCTCAGATCTTAAACATACCCTTNAATTTGTTGAAATAGTAAAAAATTATGTTGGNGGATTAAAATTAGGATTAGAGTTTTTTACAAAAAATGGTATTGCTGGAGTTGAAAAAATAAAAAAATACGGGTTGCCAATCTTCTTAGACCTAAAATTTAATGATATTCCAAATACTGTAAATAGAGCTGCATCCAATGTTCTTTCACTTAATCCTGAATATCTTACTATACACATTAATGGCGGACGAAGGATGATAGAGGGAATTGCTTCAATAAAAAAAAGGACAAAAATCATTGGTGTTACAATGCTGACAAGTCTTGATAATAGAGACTTAGTTGACCTTTGTATTGATGAGGAATCTAGTGAATATGTAAAAAAATTATCATTATTAGGCCTAAAATCTGGACTGGATGGGGTTGTTTCTTCAGTAAGTGAACTCAAAGTCTTAAAACAAGCAATGCCTGAAAATTTTATTTTTGTAACTCCCGGAATTAATTTTAAAATGCAAAACAAAGATCAGAAGAGAACTTCTAATCCAGGTGAAGCAATAAAAAGTGGTTCCTCAATATTAATAATCGGTAGAACAATCACAATGAGCAGTGACCCTTTGAAAGTTCTAATGGAAATAAATCAGGAGATCACAAAAAACAATGTCAGTTCAAATTAAAATTTGTGGTATCAATGATGAGATATCTCTTAAGGCTGCAAGTNANGCTGATTTTATAGGATTTGTATTCTTTCAAAAATCACCTAGATTCGTAACAGCAATGAAGGCTCAATTACTTGCAAAACAATGTCCTAAAAATCAGAAAAAAGTNGGGCTTTTTGTAAATTCTGATGTCAATTTAATTGAACATATTTCTGATTATGTTGGCCTAGACTATATACAACTTCATGGAATGGAGACTCCTGATTATATAAAAGAAATAAAAAGTAGAGTTAATAAACGAATTATAAAAGCACATCTTGTTAAAACAGCTAGCGATATCGAAAAATCAAAAGATTTCAATAAATGTTGTGATATGGTATTGTTTGACACAAAGATTGAAATGGAAAATATTTTTGGAGGCACCGGTGAATCATTTGACTGGAAATTGCTCAGTAATTATAAATCAAAAAGAAAATGGATTCTTGCTGGAGGCCTTAATATTAAAAATATTGACAAAGCAATTACGATAACAAGGTCTCCGATAGTGGATATCTCTTCAGGTGTGGAAAGTAGTTTAGGAAAAAAGAGCTCAGAAAAAATTATGGAAATTATAAATCATGTTAAAAAAGCCAAAAATAAAAAGTAAAGGTATCAATTTTTTTAAATATCCTGATAAAGATGGCAGATTCGGGAAATATGGGGGAAGATTCGTTGCGGAAACTTTGATGCCAATTCTTTTAGAATTGGAGGAGGAATATAAAAGATCAAAAAACTGCAGATTCTTTCGCAGAGACTTAAAATACTATTTTGATAATTATATCGGCCGTCCTAGCCCTTTATATTATGCAAAAAGAATTTCTGAAAGGATTGGTCAATCAAAAATTTATTTTAAACGGGATGAATTAAATCACACTGGAGCTCACAAGATTAACAATTGTGTTGGTCAAATTTTGCTTGCGAGAAGAATGGGAAAGGCTAGAATTGTGGCGGAAACTGGAGCGGGTCAACACGGACTTGCAACAGCTACTGTGTGTGCACTTTTTAATCTCAAGTGTGTTATTTACATGGGAGAAAAAGATATAAAAAGACAGGCTCCGAATGTATTTAAAATGAAGCTCCTTGGAGCAGAAATCAAATCTGTTAAGTCGGGAACAGCAACTCTAAAAGATGCTATGAATGAAGCATTGAGAGACTGGGTATCTAATGTAACCAATACTTTTTATGTAATCGGCACTGTAGCTGGACCACACCCTTACCCTATGATAGTTAGAGACTTTCAATCAGTAATAGGGAAAGAAGCAAAAAAACAAATTTTAAAGATAGAAAAAAAGTTACCAGATATGATTATTGCATGTATTGGTGGAGGCTCAAATGCTCTTGGTTTATTTTATCCGTTCCTAAACGAAAAAAAGATTAAGATTATAGGTGTTGAGGCTGGCGGAATGGGAATCAAAACAAATAAGCATGCTGCCTCATTATCAAAAGGAAAGCCAGGATTTCTTCATGGTAATTTTACATATTTACTTCAAAATGAAGACGGTCAGATAGCTGACGCACACTCAATTTCTGCGGGATTAGATTATCCGGGAATTGGCCCCGAGCATTCTTGGCTCAAAGATTCAGGAAGAGTAAATTATGTTAGTGTAAGGGACAACGAAGCTTTGGAAGCTTTTAAAATATGTAGCAGATTAGAAGGTATTATCCCAGCTTTAGAGCCATCACATGCCTTAGCTTATCTTTTAAAAAACTCCAAAAAGATAAAAAAAGATTCCGTTATCATAATGAATATGTGTGGCAGGGGAGATAAGGACATATTTGCCATATCTAAGTTATTAAAAATTGATTTTTAATCTTGCTATGACAGAAAGAATAAAAAAAAAATTTTCCCAATTAAATGAAGAAAATAAAAAAGCACTTATTTCATTTATAACTGCCGGCGATCCATCAAAGAAAATTTCGGAAGAAATTTTAATGCTTCTTCCCAAGTCAGGAGTAGATCTTATAGAGATAGGAATTCCTTTTTCAGACCCAATGGCAGANGGACCAACCATACAAAATTCAAGTCAAAGAGCAATAAAATCTGGTATAAAATTANAAAATATCATTAGTATGGTAAAAAAATTNAGAAAAATTGATAAAAGAACCCCAATAATTTTGATGGGATACTTTAACCCAATATTTCAATATGGGATAAAAAATTTTTTTTCCGATTCACATTTTGCTGGGGTTGACGGTGTAATTGTGGTTGATCTACCACCAGAAGAAAATGACATTATTTTCAAATTTTCTCAAGAATTTCACATTGATATAATAAGACTTTTAACGCCAACAACTGACAGAAACCGATTAAAAAAAATACTAAAATCAACTAGTGGATTTTTGTATTATATTTCAATAATGGGATTAACCGGTACGAAAAAACCGTCATTAGGTGGAGTACGAAAAGCAGTTTTGACAATTAAAAAACTAAGCAAATTGCCCACTGTAGTCGGGTTTGGATTAAATACAGCTAAACAAGTCAAAGCCATCAACAAATTTGCTGACGGTTGCGTGATAGGATCTGCTCTTGTAAAAATAATAGAAGATTTTTATATTGGAAATTTAACAAAACAACAAATGAAAGACTCAATAAATAAGTTTTTACTTAATATCAAAAAAGTATGCTAATTTAAAAAAATATGAATTGGATAACTAATTATGTAAAACCAAAACTTCAGGCAATTGTTGGAAAAAAAGAAATTCCAGATAATTTATGGGAAACCTGTAATAAATGTTCACAAATGCTTCTTAAGAGAGAATTGGAAAGCAACTCTTACGTTTGCAAACACTGCGACTATCATTTTAGATTGAATTCTAAAAAAAGACTGGAACTGTTTTTTGGAAAAAATTTTGTTATTATTGAAACTCCAAAAGTTAAATCTGATCCTCTAAAATTTCGCGATACTAAAAAGTATAATGACAGGTTAAAAGAGGCTCAGAAAAAAAACAGCTCAAATGATTCAGTGCTTGTAGCATCAGGTACATTAAAGGATAGGAAAATCGTTGTAGCTATTTTTGATTTTAATTTTATGGGGGGATCAATGGGAATGGCTGCTGGAGAAGCAATTATTGCTGCCTGTGAACATGCAAAAAAAAATAGATTACCTTTAGTAATTTTTAGCTCCTCTGGTGGTGCACGAATGCAAGAGGGTATTTTGTCATTGATGCAGATGCCTAGAACCGTTAGTGCAATCAATAGCTTAGATAAAGAAAAACTCCCTTTTATTTCCGTCTTAACTGATCCTACAACTGGAGGTGTTTCTGCATCTTTTGCGATGTTAGGTGACATAATTATTGCAGAAAAAAATGCTACCATTGGTTTTGCAGGAAGTAGAGTAATTGAGGAAACCATAAAGGAGAAACTTCCAGATAATTTTCAAAAATCTGAATATTTGCTAGAAAAAGGAATGGTGGATATTGTATGTCATAGAAAAGATTTGAATGAAAAAATTAATAATATTCTTGTCTACCTTTGTGAATAGCAATTGTGACCACATTTAAAAATATATTAGAAAGACTTGAGAATTTACATCCAAAGAAAATTGATTTGTCTCTATTGAGGCTAAGAAAATTACTTCTTAAATTAGGGAATCCACATCTAGATTTACCGCCTGTAATTCATATTGCAGGAACTAATGGAAAGGGTTCTGTGACATCATTTCTAAGATCAATTTTTGAAAGCTCAGGATATAGTGTAAATGTATATACATCTCCGCATTTGATAAAATTCAATGAAAGAATAAGAATTAAGTCAAAATTAATTTCAAACAGATTACTAGGTGAACTATTGCAAGAATGCGAAATTGTAAACAGCGGAGAATCTATTACCTTTTTTGAAATTACAACTGCCGCAGCTTTCTTAGCTTTCAGCAGAGAAAAATCTGACATATTAATAATAGAAACAGGCCTTGGGGGGAGGTTCGATGCAACTAATGTTATTAGAAAACCAATCTTGTCGGTTCTTACACCAATATCTATCGATCACACAAATCTTCTCGGAAATTCATTGTCAAAAATTGCAATTGAAAAACTTGGAATAATCAAAAGAAATTCAAATGCTGTTATATCACAACAAAATAGACATATAAGGAAATTAATCAGAGATTATACAAAAAAGAAAAACGTAAAAATATACGAGGAGGGTTTTGAATGGAAAATAATAGAAAAAGATTATGAAAAAAAACATTTTTTATTATCTTTCAAAAAAAAAAAAATTTATTTTCCATTCCCAAATCTTTACGGTGATCACCAAATTGAAAATGCGGCCGTTGCGGCAAGTTCAGCTTTAGCGCAAAAAGCATTCGTTATTTCTGAACAGTCAATTTCTAATGGTATAAAAAAAACTATTTGGCCAGCTAGAATGCAAAATTTAGAGGGAGGAAAACTTTCTCAGTATATAGGAAATAACTTTGATATATGGCTTGATGGAGGTCACAACTTGCATGCCTGTGAGGCTATGTTAAGAGTTTTGAATAAATGGAAAGGAGAAAAAATTTACTTGATACTAGGTATGATTGACGGGAAGGACCCAATTAATTTCATATCGAAGTTATCATCGAGTGTATCCTCGGTGACAATTTTACCAATCAAAGATCATCTACATATTAATTTACAACAGATAAAAAATATTTTAATAAATAAACCAAACTTTAATCTTAAACTTTCAAGTAGTGGGAACATTCATGATGCACTTTTAAAAATAAAAAAGGGATCGCTAGGAGGTAAAATTCTTATTTGCGGTTCGCTCTATCTTGCAGGTGAAATTCTCAAAGCTGATGGTTACAATGTTAACTGATTTTCTCATTTAGCCAGTTAAGTAGATCACTTTTAGGTAAAAGGCCAACCTTTGTATCAATCAATTTTCCGTCTCGAAATAAAATCAGTGTTGGAATACTTCTTACAGAGTATTCCATCGCAAGATCTTGATTTTCGTCCAAATTAACCTTTGCTATCTTAATTTTGTCTTTTAACTCACTAGACAGTTCTTCGAGTATTGGAGTTAACATTTTACATGGACCACACCATTCAGCCCAAAAATCAACAAGTATATGAACTTCAGATTTCTCTATTTCAATTTTAAAGTTATCTTTATTTAAATTTATTATATTACTCATTTTCATCCAAATAATTCTTTCGAGAGCGTTTTATCAAACTTTAAAGGTTTGGGATTAGGATTATTATAATAATCATTTAAGAAGTTAATGTAAATATTATATTCGTATAACTGTATTCTTATATCTTCTTTGAAATTTTCATTTTTTGAATCCATTGTATTTTTTTTCGACTCTTCATATGCCTCTTGGAGTGTCATGAATGATTCCTTATTACAAGAATTTATTCTTTCAGAAATTTTTTGATGCAAACGCAGAAATATTTTTTTAGGTAATTCACTGGGACAATTTCTATATATGTGTTTCGCGGCAAAAAATCGTAATCTACTATCAACAAATTTCTCAGCAAATTTCCATTTTTTATCCCAATTCTCTGTGTGGAATTTTTTCATTATCGATGAGTCACTGTAACTCAGATTCTGTGAATATATTGTTTCTTCTTCAAACCTCTGTTCCTGTGAACCTTCCTCAATTTTATCTATCGATTCTAATTCTAAAAGTGTTTTTAAATTATTCAAAAAGACTGGATTCTGAAGTTGTTTTATTTTGAGTTGTATCTCCTCTTCACTAAAATTATTGTATGGTTCTACTTTTCTTCCGTATATTTCGTGAAGAATAGTTGGTTGTTTATTGATTTTAATTTTTCGAAAAAAGCTCTTGGCTCTATAAATTTCTTTTAACTCACTTAAAGTATAATTTACTATTTGGCTACAATCGTATTTTAAGTCGAAACCTATCATTTGATTCTTATAAACAGGATGTCTTATTAAAAATTTGACAAGATAAATTCTATGAGTATTAAAAAGATAATTATGATAAGTAAACAATCTTTGTTCTGTAATTTTTTTTTCAACATTCCTCGTTTCAGAGTTTTGAACAAATAAATTAAAAAAATCTTTATTTTTTTTATATAATAGAAGCATAAGTTTCATAGTGGCTTCCACGTCAGCAATAGCTTCATGAGAGTTAAGATTTTTAAATGAATTTTCCTCAGCAAGACTTTCNAGTTTAAATGTAAATTTCCCTTTTTCATTTTTCTTCACCTTAATATTGTTTTTTCTGAAAGCGTGCACCATGGTANCTAAATTCATGACATCACCTCTTCTGTTNCCTTGGGTATTTGTTTTATATGGAAATATAAAATGTTCCCAAAGTGCTTGTCGAAAAAATTCCTCGTCAAAATGTATTGAATTAAATCCCAAGAAAAAACTTTGTTCAAATCTAGTTAAAAATTTATCAATCACTAAAATCATATCGTAGTATGTTTTTTCTTCGCNAAGAAGGTCTTTTATTTTTAATTTATTAACTTTNAAAGCNCNAAATGAGGGTATTATGTCACTATTTAATCGTGATTTNACATTAAGTTTATCTAAACAAAAAAAATTATTGTCATATACAATGATTCCGGCTTGCAGTATTTGGTCGAATCTAGCTGACCTCCCAGATGTTTCAAAGTCGTAAATTATATATTTCATTTTTTAAACGCTTCAATCGTAGTATCATAATCACTTGGCGAGCTTATATGAAACCACGTAGATTTGTCGACCACACCAAACATTGAGTTTTTAAATAGTTCTTTTTTAAAAACATCGCTNAGTGAGAACCTTTTTTTACTAAAATTAGATAATACCGATGGATCAAAAATCTGTATACCAGTGAATGCTAAAGGAGTGTTTTTTTTATTCGAATCAATTTTAGATACTTTGTTAAAAGGTTTGATTAGCCTGAAGTCGCCTTGACCTTTATANCCNAAGAAATTATTTTTATTAATTAGATTCAAAAGAATTTTCATTTTTTTCGAGTCCCATAAATCAATTATTTGATTTACTGAATTTATTATCCCATTTCTACAAAGGACATCGCAGTTAAGCAGTAGCAATGGATTTTTTGAAATATACCCTTTGTTTAATGCATTTGATAAGCCCCCACCAGTTTCTAAAATTTCTTTTTCAACCAAAACCCTTACCTTAGAGTTATATTTTTGTGAAATTGAAATTATTTGATCAGATAAATAGTGCGCATTAATAATGATTCTTTTAAAATTTAATGTTAATAATTCTTGCAAATGATGTTCTAGTAATGTCTTGTTATTTACTTTTAAAAGGGCTTTAGGTATTTTTTNAGTCAATGGAAACATCCTGGTTCCAAAACCAGCAGCAAAAATCATTGCATATTCAATTTTCATAATTCAATAATGGATAAATTAAGTGTTTTAGATCGTTAAAAGGATCTTTATTTAAGTTTTTAATCAGTAATCTCTCCACCCTTGGTATATGCTTCAAATAAACTGTTTTCTTATCTCTTTTATTTAACCTAGAGAAAATTCCTAAAACTTTTAAATGTCGTTGAATTGCAATTAAGTCATAAGCAAACAAAAATTCATCCCTATAAATATCACCAAACTTCTTTAAATAATAATTTATTATCTCACTTTCCAATTCTGTAGGAAAATCGATTCTAGCNTCCTGTGTTAGAGATAAGATATCATATACACAAAAACCGTGAAGAGCATCCTGAAAATCAATCCATCCACATCGAAAAAAATCNTTTCTGTCNTCTAAAAAAAATAGATTATCAATATGATAATCTCGGTGAATAAAAACTTTTGGCAATGTTTTAATTNTNTTAAACAAGGAAATGAATAAATCACTAAATTTTTTTTTTAATTCATTGATATTATTATAAAATCTTTCGTTCATATACCATTCAAAAAAAAGTATTGATTCCTCAAGAAATATTTTTGAGGTGTAGTTTGGCACACAACTATCAAACTTGTAAGAATGGATTTGAATCAAAGCGTCAATGGCAACAGAATATAGCTTTTTTCTATTTTTAGTATTTAATATTCGTGAATATTTATTCTCACCAAAGTTCTCCATTATTAATATATTTTCACTAGGAAAAACTTTTATAATCTTTGGAATAGTGACATAACTGTTTAGAATTTTGGAAACACTAATGAAATTCTCAAGAGACTTTTTGTCTTTATCATACATTAAAACATAGACTGAATTATTATGATCTATCGTGAAATAGTGACGCGATGAGGCATCACCTGCTAAATAACTAATTTTTAAAAAATAGAAATTATTTTTAATTAATATATTTTTTATTTTTTTTATTAAGTTCATAAAGAAATTCTCTTTTTAAATTTATTCCCAAAAAAACTAATTGTTATTTGTTTATCATTTGAACAATTTTCAGAAAAAATGATTTCAATTCTGTCTTTGGGGTATATTTGAGTAAACTTATCAAACCATTCGACTATGACAAAATCGTTTAAAGATGATTCAAAATCTAAAGTCATGAGTTCATCTACATTATTAAGTCTATATAAATCATAATGCCANANCCGAAATTTTTCTAACTCATANATCAATACAATTGGGAAAGTNGGGCTTTGTACTTTAAGATCTTTTTTTGCTAAAAAATTAATAAGGAATCTAACAAATGTAGTTTTACCTGATCCTAAATCTCCTTTTAAGCCTACAAAACACGGGACACATACAATATTTGATATTTTTTTTGCAATATTTTCGGTATCTTTTATATTCTTTAAAATAACTGTAATTTCGTCTTTCATTTTTAAATTAATTACTAATATAAATAATATAGAATTAAATGATAATTAAAAATAAGCTTCAATGAAAAAAAGAGATACTGATGTTGTAATTATAGGTGCTGGGCCAGTCGGACTTTTTGCTGTCTTTCAATTAGGTCAGTTAGGAATGAGATGTTGTGTCGTTGATAGTTTAGAAGAGGTTGGTGGACAATGCTCAGCTCTTTATCCTGAAAAACCAATCTATGACATTCCAGCTTACCCAAATATAAAAGCTGGTGATCTTATAAAAAAACTGATGAAACAAATTAAACCTTTTATGCCCGAATTTATCTTAAATCAGAAAGTTGAAAAAGTGGAAGAAGATTGTGAATTTTTTAAAATTGAAACATCCAATAAGACAACAATAAATGCTAAATGTATTTTGATAGCTGCTGGTAATGGTGCATTTGGACCAAACAAACCTCCATTAAAAGATATTGAAAATTATGAAGATAAATCTGTTTTATACAGTATCAAAGACAAAAAAATATTCAAGGGAAAGCGAATTTCAATTGCTGGCGGAGGGGATTCAGCGGCTGACTGGGCAATTGAGTTATCAAAAATTGCTGGTAAAATTTTCTTTATACACAGACGTTCAAAGCTGAGAGCTGCTCCAGCAAGTGTAAACAAACTCTATGAACTTGAAAAGAATGGCAAGATAGAAATGGTGATTCCATACCAACTTGACTCAATAGAGGGTTATAACGGTTTTATAAAAACTCTAAACTTGAGGAAACTTGACGGAGAAATAAAGAAAATCAACACTGAATTTTTTCTTCCCTTTTTCGGTTTATCCTCTGAACTTGGTCCGATAAAAGAATGGGAATTAGATATAGAAAAAAATTTAGTAAATATTGAACAGTCCACAAGTATGACCTCAAAAAAAGGAATCTTCGCAATAGGTGACATATGTAATTATCCAGGTAAACTTAAATTAATTTTAACAGGATTTTCTGAAGCAGCTATAGCCGCCCACTCGTGCCATAGATTGGTTTTTCCAGACAAAGTAATTCATTTTGAATACTCTACTACCAAGGGAATTAATCAAAATTTCTCTTAGATTGAAATAA
>PARR01000005.1:0-100274 GCA_002711625.1 Rickettsiales bacterium
AATATATTAGTTTTAGGTTCAAGGTTGATTTCCTGGCAAGAAGCTATTAAATGTGTTAATATATTTTTTTCTACAAAGTTTGACGGAGGTAGACATCAAACTAGATTAGAAAAGTTGAATGAACTTAAACTATAGATTGTAACTTAGGAGATAAATATGACCCCTCAAATCTTTTTTCAAAGTAGCCTAACTCAAACTGATCCGGATATACTGGAAGCTATAAAAAGTGAATATCATAGACAAAATGAGCAAATCGAACTTATTGCTTCTGAAAATATTGTATCAAAGGCTGTATTGGAAGCTCAGGGAACAATATTAACCAACAAATACGCTGAGGGTTATTCAGGGAAGAGATATTATGGAGGCTGCGAACATGTTGATGTTGTCGAAGACCTATGCATTGAAAGGGTAAAAAAATTATTCAATGCAGGATTCGCCAATGTACAGGTTCATTCAGGTTCTCAGGCAAATCAGGCAGTATTTCTTGCTCTTCTAAAGCCAGGAGACACTATCATGGGGATGTCATTAGCAGCTGGAGGTCATTTAACGCATGGAGCTCCACCAAATGAATCAGGGAAATGGTTCAATGCAGTCCAGTATGGTGTCAAGAAAGACAACGCATTGATAGATTTTGACGAAGTTGAAAAATTAGCCGTCGAAAACAAGCCTAAACTTATCATTGCCGGAGGCTCTTCTTATCCGAGAATTATTAATTTTAAGAAATTTAGAGAAATAGCTGACAAAGTTGGTGCTCTTTTTCTAGTGGACATGGCACATTTTGCTGGACTCGTTGCAACAGGCATTTATCCAAGTCCCCTTAAGTACGCAGATGTTGTTACAACTACAACACATAAAACACTCCGCGGTCCAAGAGGTGGTCTTGTTTTAACGAACAATCAGGAATATGCAAAAAAAATAAACTCAGCAGTTTTCCCTGGTCTTCAAGGCGGTCCACTAATGCACGTAATATGTGCAAAAGCAGTTGCTTTTGGCGAAGCTTTAAAACCAGAATTTAAAAATTACATCTCATCAGTTGTCGAAAATTCAAAAGTTTTAGGCGAAGTTATGATAAAAAGAGGGTTGGAAGTAGTTTCTGGAGGTACAGATACGCATCTCATCTTGGTAGATCTCAGACCTAAAGGTCTTACTGGTAAAAACGCAGAAAGATCATTGGAGAATGCGGGCATCACTTGTAACAAAAATGGAGTCCCATTCGATCCCGAAAGCCCTTTTGTAACCTCTGGTATAAGATTAGGAACTCCAGCAGGTACGAGTAGAGGTTTTGGAATAGAAGAATTCAAGTTTGTTGGTGAGTTGATTGGAGATGTTTTAGATGGTCTTTCAGCTAATAGTGAGGATAATACTAAAGTTGAAAATGAGGTAAAAATTAAGGTTAAAAAACTTTGTGAAAGATTTCCTATCTATACCTCTGTAATCTGATTAAATATTATGAGATGTCCATTTTGTGGTCATGAAGAAACACAAGTTAAAGACTCAAGACCTTCTGTTGATAATAGTTCTATAAGAAGAAGGCGCCAATGTCCTGCTTGTGCTGCACGATTTACTACCTTTGAAAGAGTTCAATTAAGAGAACTAATGGTAATAAAGAAGGATAACTCAAGAACTGTTTTCGATAGAGAAAAATTAGTTCGTTCCATAAATATTTCTTGTAGTAAGAGGCCAGTTAAGTCTGACCAGATTGAACTGATATCTAACAGCATTCAAAGACGATTAGAAAGTTCAGGCGAAACTGAAATACCCTCAAAATTAATTGGAGAATTAGTTATGGACGCTTTAAAAGAATTAGATAGAGTTGCATATTTGCGCTTTGCTTCTGTATATAAAGATTTTCAAGAAACAGATGATTTTAGAAAATTCATTGATAAAAACTTAAACCTTAAAAATGACTAAAAGTGTTTGATGATGAAAAATATATTGATATCTCTATATTTTTGTTAGGACTGGCAGAAGGTAAAACATTTCCTAACCCAACGGTTATATCCTTAGTGGTAGAAACTGATTTAAAAAAAAAATCGCATAAAGTCATTGGATTTGGAATTACTTCTAAGGGTGGGAGGCCTCACGCAGAATCCAATGCTCTAGAGAATATAAAAATAAAAAAAAATTTAAAGTATACTTTGTATTCGACTTTAGAACCATGCACCCATAAAGGAAGAGATACATCATGTGTTGAAAAAATTTTGAACGCGGGAATAAAAAGAGTTGTTTTTTGTCTGTTAGACCCTGATGAAAGAGTAAGAGGAAATGGTAAAAAAACATTAGAAAAAAATGGAGTTGAGGTCATTTATAACATCAAGGCTCATGAGGCATATAAATTTTATGAAGGCTATTTTTTGAACAGACTAAAATCAAGACCGAAAGTGGTCNTGAAATTGGCAACATCAATTGATGGAAAGATTTCTGAGGCTAAGAATAAAAGTAGCAAAATAACAAACTTTAAAACTGATAAATTAATGCATATTTTTCGTTCAAAGTTTGATGGTATATTAGTAGGCTCAGAAACAGTAAAAGTAGATGATTGCAAATTAGATTGTAGAATTAAAGGTTTAGAAGAATTTTCTCCAATAAGGATAATTTTAAATAAAAAACTTGATCTTGATTTGTCCTANAAGATTTTTAGAAATTGTAATAAAATTAAAACAATATTAATTACTGAAAACTGTGAAAAAAAGAAAATAAAGGAGTTTGAAAAAAAAGAGATCGAGGTAATTTCTATTCCAAAATCAAGATACAAGATAAGTTCAATTTTGAANCTTTTAGCAAAAAAAAATATCTGTAATCTTTTGATTGAAGGTGGAAGTAAAATTTTTTCATCTTTTTTTACGTCTAACTACTATGACGAATTGATGTTACTCAGGGGAAATTTTTTTATCGGCTCGGGTGGTATCGAAATGTTAACTAATTCCAAAAAATTTTTTTATAGAAATAAATTAAAACTTTGTCAACTTTCAAATTTTGAAAATGATATAATTGAGATATATAAAAAAGATTCAAAGAATTTAATTTTAGAGTGATTTATGTTTTCAGGTATAATATCTAACATCGGAAAAATAACTTTATTTGATAAGATTAAATATCAAATTGGAATCGAATCCAATTTAAAAAATTTTCAAATTGGTGAATCGATTAGTTGTGGTGGAATNTGTTTAACNGTAGCAAAAAAGAATAAAAATCAGTTTTTTTGTAATTTATCATCTGAAACAATTAAAAAAACAAATTTATCGTTTAAACAGGTTGGAGATTTAATAAACCTCGAAAGATCTTTGAAAGTTGGAAGCGAAATTTCTGGACATTTTGTCTTTGGCCATGTAGACGGTATTACCACTGTAAAGAAAATTACTAACATTCAAGATTCTATAGTTATAAGTTTTATGACTANTNATTATATTNCNAAATTCCTNATTGATAAATGTTCAATTAGTATTGACGGNGTNTCTCTNACTGTTAATGACGTACAAAATAATGNATTTAGTGTAAGTATTATTCCTCATACNTGGGAAAACACAACTTTAAAGATTTTGAAAGAAAAAGATAAGGTTAACACNGAAATAGATATGCTTGCACGTTACGTATTTANAGCAATTGGTAAATNATGACTATTTTATCACCCATAGAAGATATCATTGAAGATCTTTCATTAGGCAAAATGGTTGTTATTGTTGACGATGAAAATAGAGAAAATGAAGGAGATTTAGTTTTTTGTGCCTCAAGTGTTGATTCTGAAAAGATTAATTTTATGGCAAAAAACGCAAGGGGTTTGATTTGTCTCGCTCTTGATAAAAAAAGGTTTGATAAATTAAATCTTAAATTAATGACTGAAACTAATCATAGTAGGCATAGAACTGCATTTACTGTTTCAATTGAGTCAAAACATGGTGTAACAACAGGTATTAGTGCTAAGGATAGAGCTAAAACTATTCAAGTTGCTTCATCATTAAACTGTAAAGCGAGTAATCTAGTTAGTCCAGGTCATATCTTTCCACTTTTAGCAAGTGAGGGTGGAGTTCTTGTTAGAGCTGGTCATACTGAAGCTGCAGTTGATTTAGCAAGGCTCTCTGTTGGTGATAAACAACCTTACGGAGTTATTTGTGAAATTATGAATGATGATGGAACAATGGCAAGATTTAACGATTTAGTTAAATTCTGTAAAAAATATTCACTCAAAATGTCATCAATTAAAGATTTAATAGAATACCGTTTACGTAAAGAAAAATTCGTAAGATGTATTAAAACGGATTCAATAAAATTAGGTACTAAAAACATTTTTAAAATGCATGTATACAAAAACCTAATCGATTTCACAGAACACATAGCTTTAGTAAAAGGTAAAATAGATTCGGATGATACAATACTCGTTAGAATGCATAGTTTGAATATTTTTAGTGATCTTCTTAATCCTCAAAATAAGAATTTAAGCAAAGCTATTGAAATCATAGCAAAAAGAGAAAAAGGAGTTATTGTAATAATAAGAAACCCAAAAAAAGAACTTCAAACAAAAGAAAATTCAAAAAAAACTGTCAAAAAAACTCTTAAAGAATACGGTGTTGGAGCACAAATTCTGGTAGATCTTGGTTTAAAAAAAATAGAACTTATAACAAACTCAAAAACAAATATAATTGGCATCGATGGTTTTGGATTAAAAATTCAAGGGGTAAAGAAATTAAAATGAAAAAAATACTCATAATTTGCTCTAACTATTATGACAAGATTTCAAAAAATTTAATTATTGGAACTTCAAATTACTTAAAAGAAAATGATGTTGATTATGAAGTCATTTATGTTGACGGATGTTTAGAAATCCCATTCATAC
This sequence comes from Rickettsiales bacterium, assembly GCA_002711625.1. GTDB lineage: Bacteria > Pseudomonadota > Alphaproteobacteria > Methylaequorales > Methylaequoraceae. The sequence goes on from PARR01000005.1 coordinate 4,832, forward strand.
TTAATAAACTTAAAAAGAAGTATGCAGGATTTGTTTTACTAGGATGTATTATTAAAGGTGAAACAGATCATTACAGCGTGGTAAAAAATATAACACTTAATCATATTTATGATTCTGCGTATAATAATAATTTGCCGCTTGGAACAGCAATACTTACTGTTGATAATTTTTCACAGGCAAAAGTTAGGTCTGATCCTAAAAAAAAAAACTTAGGTGCAAATGCCGCTAAAGCCTGTTTAAATTTAATAAAATTAATCAATGATAAAACAAAAAAAAAATAACAAATCTTTAACAAGATTTGTTTCTGTACAAACCCTATATTGTTTGCACTATGATAATGATTTATTAGATGAAAATAATTTTTTTTTAAATGACAAGTATTTTAACTTTTTTAGTGACTTTGAAAATAAAATTGAGAAGAAAGAATTTGATGAGATTTTTTCAAAAGAACTTCTCACAAAATATAAAGAAAATAAAATTTTAATTGATGACCTGATAAAGAAAAATTTAAGTACAAATTGGGATATTAAAAGATTACCGATTCTATTATACTCAATTCTATCAATTGCTATAAGCGAAATGATTATAAATCCAAAGACCCCAGTTGGTGTAATCATAACAGAATATCTAAACCTTACAAATTGTTTTTTCTTTGACGATGAATTTGCTTTTGTAAATGCACTTTTGGAAAAAATTTATAAAAATCTATAAATTAATTGTAAAAATGGACAAAGAATTTAAACTTTTAAAGAAATACTTTGCTCCACTATCAAAACATCCTGGATCTGAGAATTTATCCAATGATGCTGCAATTTTAAGATTTAAAAATGAGAATTCAGTTGTTTCTTCTGACATGATGATTGAAGATATTCATTTTACATCGAAACATAATCCAAGATTTATTGCTCAAAAACTGTTAAGAATAAATTTATCTGATTTAGCAGCGATGGGTGCGATTCCACACGCATATATACTTAATATTGCTTTGCCTCCAGTAAGAACTTCTCATTGGGTCAAAGAGTTTGTTGGAGGTTTAAAAGTTGATCAAGAAAAATTCAATATTGAATTGGTTGGAGGTGATTTGAGTAGAGCATCAAAGATTTTTTTATCAATTACTATAATTGGAAAAATAAAAAAAAAGTACCATTCAAACAACTTAGCTAATGTTGGTTCTTCAATTTACCTGTCTAATTTTATTGGGGATTCGGCGATTGGGTTAAAAATAGATCAAGGTAACACTTTTGAGAAAATGTCAGATAAATCAAAAAAATATTTTACAAAAAAGTTTTTTTTACCAATCCCAAGAATTGAACTTGGACAAAAACTTTTAAGCTATTCTGAAGTATGTACCGACATATCAGACGGACTTATAAGAGATTTAAATAAATTGTGTTACCATTCAAAACTTGGTGCAAATATTTATTTTTCAAAAATACCATTATCAATACATGCAAGAAAAATTCTTAAACAAAGTGCAAATAAAAACAGTTTCTGGGAAACAATACTTTGCGGAGGAGAAGATTATGAATTGCTATTCTCAGTAAATCAGAATAAGGAAAAAAGATTTCTTAAATACATGAAAAAAAACGTTTATAAAGTGGGTAACTTTTGTGAAGGTAGCAGTATAAATATATTTGATGTTGATGGAAAGATGGTAAAGCTTACGAACAATGGATTTTCCCATTTTTAAATTTTTATTGAAGATGTAAATCAATATGATATAAGAGGTTTTGAATTTTAAGTTAGGTATATGTTATTGGAATTTTTTGTCGTCCTAGTTTGTGCGATTTTATCTTTAGCTTACGGAGTCATCACTATAAAAAGTATTTTGTCCGCAGACCAGGGCAATGATAGAATGAGACAGATTGCTTCAGCTATTCAAGAGGGAGCCCAAGCTTACCTAAACAGACAATATTTCACTATTTCAATTGTAGGTGTATTCATTACCGTTGCGTTATTTTTTTTAATGGAAAATAATTTCGTTGCACTTGGCTTTATTATTGGCGCGGTTTTATCTGGTCTTGCAGGTTACATAGGTATGTTTATATCAGTTAGAGCTAACGTTAGGACAGCAGAAGCTGCAAAAAAGGGTTTACAGCAGGCACTTGATATATCTTTTAAATCTGGAGCAATTACTGGTTTTCTAGTTGTTGGACTTGGTCTGTTAGGACTAATTGGCTACTACTGGTTTTTAACTGGATATTTTGGAGATGATAGTAACAGTGGTCGTGAAATTATTGAATCAATGGTTGCATTGAGTTTCGGCGCATCTTTAATTTCAATCTTTGCTAGACTTGGAGGAGGTATTTTTACTAAAGGAGCAGATGTTGGTGCTGATTTAGTTGGCAAGATCGAAGCTGGCATACCGGAAGATGATCCCAGAAATCCTGCTGTAATAGCTGACAATGTCGGGGATAACGTAGGTGATTGTGCAGGTATGGCAGCTGACTTGTTTGAAACATATGCGGTCACTATAGTTGGTACTATGGTTTTAGGATTAATTTTATTTTCTGGAACGGATCAGCAAGTTTATATGATGTATCCTCTTCTTATTGCTGGTGTCTGTATTTTGTCATCTCTGATTGGTTCATTTTTTGTAAAGCTTTCTGATGGTTCTCAAAACATAATGGGAGCTCTGTACAAAGGTTTGGGTATAACAGGTATAGCATCGGTAATTTTCGTTTTTTTCCTCACTGACTTTTTTATAGGAATTGACCAAATAATCATAAATAAAGATTTGTTTATAGANTCATTTTCAGGAATCGATTTGTTTTATTGTTCAATCATAGGTCTAGCTGTAACCGGATTTTTAGTTTGGATAACAGAATATTACACTAGTACTGAATTTTCCCCTGTAAAATCAGTAGCAAATTCTTCGCAGTCTGGTCATGCAACAAATATTATTCAGGGCCTTGCAGTTTCAATGCAGTCAACTACTTTGCCTACAATAGTAATAATTTTAGGAATTATCTTTTCATATAAATTTGCAGGATTATATGGAATCTCCATTGCAGCTACCACAATGCTTGCTCTAGCTGGAATGATAGTCGCTTTAGATGCTTACGGGCCTGTAACAGATAACGCAGGCGGTATAGCAGAAATGTCAAATCTTCCTCAAAGTGTCAGAAAGACAACTGATGCTCTTGATGCGGTTGGAAATACAACAAAAGCAGTTACAAAAGGGTATGCAATTGGTTCAGCAGGTCTAGCCTCTCTTGTTCTTTTCGGCGCGTACACCCAAGATTTAAAATATTATTTTCCTTTTCTGGATGTTAAATTCTCCTTAGAGGATCCATTTGTGGTTATCGGTTTACTTATAGGGGGCATGCTTCCTTATCTATTCGGTTCTATGGGAATGACAGCTGTTGGTAAAACCGCACAAAAAATTGTTGAAGAGGTTAGAAGGCAGTTTAAACAAAATAAAGGAATTATGTCTGGTACATCCAAACCTGAATACGGAAAAGCGGTTGATATCTTAACTAAGGCAGCAATTGTAGAAATGATTGTTCCTTCTCTCTTACCAGTTTTAGCACCTTTTGTAACATATTATTTAATATTATTAATCACTGGTGAACCTTCAGCCGCATTTGTCACATTAGGTGCAATGTTATTAGGTACTATTGTAACTGGCTTATTCGTTGCCATATCCATGACGTCAGGCGGTGGTGCTTGGGATAATGCAAAGAAATATATTGAAGACGGCAATTATGGGGGCAAAAATTCNGACGCCCACAAAGCAGCAGTTACTGGTGATACAGTTGGGGATCCCTACAAAGATACCGCAGGTCCAGCTATTAATCCTATGATAAAAATTGTCAATATTGTTTCTATATTACTTCTGGCAATGCTATCATAAGTCAGTTATCCGCTCTTCCAGAACCTATTACAGGTCCGCCCCTTTTCATTCCGGGAACTCCAAAATTCGATAATATCTGCTTGATTACTGAATCTTTATAGCCATAGTAGCGAGTTTCTCTGTNTGACATTGCAACATTTACTGTATTGTCTTTATCGTAAATAAAAACTTTATTCAGAGTATTATTATTATTAAAGTTTAATTCTAGGATTATTTGATCATGTAATTCTGGCTTTANAAAAGCCAACTTTTCATTAACAGCTCCATAATAATANAATGAGTTATCTCCTAATGCCCCCTCAAAAGAAGGCTCNCCNAGAATTTTTATAATTTTTTTTTTAGAATCCTCTCCAATCTTAATAATTGAAACTAGATCTGCTTCTGGAAGATTTCCGTGAACTAACTTTTTGTTTATACAAGAAGACAAATTTAATAAGATAAAGCCAAACAATAAACAACTATTAATAAATGATGATTTCATATAACTCAAATAAAATAATTACTGATGTTTACAAAATAATTGTTGAACAATCAAATAAAGAATTTTTTTTTAATAAAATAAAAATCAAACCTGTTTTCGAATCAAGAATTGAAATTTTCCAACTTAATTTAATAATCATTTTATGGTTTTTTGGTATAAAAAATTATAATAAAAAATTAACAAAGGGTTTAGTAGATTTTTTTATAAATGATTTAGAAAGTGCGATAAGAGAAATGGGTGTATCTGATACNTCAATAGGAAGAAAAACTCGAACGCTTGTAGAAAACTTTTATGGNAGACTATATTCATATTCTGAATTATTCAAGGCTGAATCGGTAAGTAAGAGTGAACTTACTGCAAAATTTAAAAAAAATTTTAAGTCTAAAAGTATTAGCTATAATTATCTTGTTAAATATACCTTAAAAAATATTTGCTATTTGAAAAAACTTAAAATAAAGGATTCAAAAACAATAAATATAACATTCAAAGATATATAAATGAAAAAAAACATTGTTATTTATGCTTTTTTTTGATTTAGTCTACTTTGAATTACTGGGGATATTAAATGGCNGTACCTAAAAGAAAAACATCACCTTCAAAAAGAAAAATGAGAAGGTCGCACGACGGTCTNAGATTTGCTAATCTTGTTGAATGTTCAAATTGTGGTGAACTTAAACTTACTCATCATGTATGTTCTTCTTGTGGATTCTATGGACACGGTAATCGAAAAATTGAGATTATAAAAAAAATTGACACAGACTCTGAAATGGAAGATTAGTCTCAAAGATTCCTGGGAGTAATGACTTGAAAAAAAAAATTGTTCTTGCCATTGATATAATGGGTGGTGATTTTGGTCCAAAAACTACCATTGAAGGTATNGCCCTTGCAAATGATTTATATCCTAATGTNAATTATAAGCTTTTCGGAAATTCTTTTGAAGCGGAGAAAGAATTAAAAAAGTTTTCTGGTTTGAAAAATGTAGAAGTAGTTCATACCACTGAAAAAATTAGTTCTACAGATGAGCCGGTCACAGCTCTGAGAAAACTGAAAAAATCTAGNATGAGATTAGGAATTAATGATGTAAATTTACAAAAATGTGATGGATTTGTATCTGCGGGAAATACAGGNGCTTTAATGGCTATCTCAAAGTTTGTTCTTAAAACAATCAAAGGCATAAATAGACCTGCTATTGCNGGGATTATGCCNACTTTAAAAGGGCAAACAGTCATTCTTGATTTNGGNGCTAACGTTGATTGNACCAATGAAAATTTATTACAATTTGCTCTAATGGGNGATGTTTTTTCTCAACATCTACTNGGCTTAAAAAACCCCAAAGTAGGACTNTTGAATGTNGGNTCAGAAGAGATAAAGGGAAATACTGTTGTTAAACAAACGTATGANGATTTAAANAAAATGTCAAAAAAAATTAATTTTTTTGGATTTATAGAAGGGANTGATATAAANAAAGGTATTGTGGATGTCGTAGTAACTGACGGTTTTTCTGGAAATATNGCCCTAAAAACAGCTGAAGGAGTTGCTGAATTAATTTTTACTTACCTAAAAAACTCATATAAAAGTTCNTTAATTTCCAGGCTAGGCTATATTTTATCTAAACCTGCGCTAAATAGATTTAAAACAAGAATTGATCCCAGAAAATATAATGGAGCAGTACTACTAGGCCTTAATGGTATTGTTGTTAAAAGTCATGGAGGTACGGATTCATTTGGTTTTTCTAATGCTATTGGTGTTGCTATTTCATTAATAAAAAATTCATATATATTAGAAATTGAAAAAAAATTTAATATAAATNGTAATTAAATGTTTAATTCTAAAATTATAGGCCATGGACACTATCTTCCCGCAAAGATTCTCATAAATGACGACTTTAAAAAGTTTGTTGATACATCCGATGAATGGATTTTTTCTAGAACTGGGATAAAACAAAGACATATTGCACAAAAATCAGAATTGACGTCTAATCTTGCTATAGAGGCTACAAAGATGGCTCTTAACTCTGCAAAACTAACCGCTAATGAAATTGATTTTATAATTGTTGCAACGACTACTCCGGACAANACATTTCCTTCGACTGCAACCAAAGTTCAAAACTTTTTTAAAATTTCAAATGTACCTTCTTTTGATCTTCAGGCTGTTTGTTCGGGATTTATTTATTCTTTACAGGTAGCTGACTCACTAATTAAATCAGGAAATGCCAAAAAGATTTTAGTTGTAGGTGCGGAGACTTTATCAAAAATTGTTGATTGGACTGATAGAAGAACATGCGTATTGTTTGGAGATGGTGCTGGTGCATTAATTCTTGAGGCAACTAATGAAGATAAGGGAATACTTTCGTCTAAGTTATTTTCTGATGGAAATTGGCATAAAAGCCTTTATGCNGACGGNGGCCCTTCNGTAAATCAAACAGTAGGGAANATTAGAATGAATGGACAAGATATTTTNAAACATGCAGTTAATAAATTATCAGAATCAACAGAAATTTGTCTCGAAAATTGTAATTTAAAAATCGAAGAAATTGATTGGCTTATTCCACATCAAGCCAATCAAAGGATAATATCTAGTACAGCAAAAAAAATTGGTATAAGTGAAGATAAAACTATTAGTACAGTAAAATATCATGCAAATACGTCAGCAGCGTCAATNCCTTTGGCTTTATCAACTTCAATAGAAAATGGACAAGTAAAAAAGGGTGATATTATTGCCATGTGTGCAATCGGGGGTGGNTTAACTTGGGGCAGTTGTATTTTAAAATTATGANATNTATAATTTATCAATGACTAAAGAAGTTATAACAAAAGCANCAGTNGTAAATTATTTAAATGAAAGTGTCGGTTTATCAAAAAGAGAGTGTTTGAATTTTTTTGANAGCTTTGTAGAGGTTGTTTCAGGTGAACTTTCTAAACACAANGAAGTAAAGATAGTAAATTTTGGTGTTTTTAGTGTCAAAAAAAAAAAATCTAGAATTGGAAGAAACCCAAAAACTAGGGAAGAAGTTATGATTACAGAGAGAAATGTGGTAAAATTTAAACCATCTGATTTTTTATTAAATCAAATAAATTCCAACAACAAAAATTTTTAATGGAAAAGCAACCAGAAGCTCTTTTAACAATTGGAGAAGTGGCTAGGTTCCTTAAAATTCCTGTGAGTGCTATAAGATTTTGGGAGAAAAAATTNGCAAAGCTTATACCTATTAAAAAATCTAATGGAATTAGATACTATAATACAGAAATGATCGAATTAGTCTCAGACATAAAAAAGCTGCTTTATGACAAAAAGTTTTCCATTAAAGGCGCAAATTTATACTTGAGCAAAGATAAAAACAAAAAACAATCTTTGATTAAAGAATTAAAAGATTTAAAATCTGAAATCAAAGACTTTTTTTAATTCGGGGCGTAGCGCAGCCTGGTAGCGCGTCCGTCTGGGGGACGGGAGGTCGCTGGTTCAAATCCAGTCGCCCCGACCATAGGTGTTGAAAATGAAAGAAATAAGAATGTTTTATACTACAATTGGTAATATTAAGGATGCACGTTCCTTTTCTAAAATTTTATTAAAAAATAGATTAGCGAAATGTGTCAATATTATTAAAGAGTTGGAAAGTTTTTATCTAGAAGATCAAAAAATAAAAAAATCTAAAGAATACGGTGTCATAATCAAAACTACTTATTTAAAAAAGGATATTGTAAAAGTTCTGATAAAAAATCACACTTACGAAATACCTTTCTTAGGAGAAATAAAACTTAAACAAATTAATAAAAATTACTTAGTTTGGGCCTCATCTGATTAATTAGGTTTTGTAGTTGACACTTACGTATTTTAGTTTATTTTTTCATAAATATTATGCAAACATTTCGATTAAAACAAAAAAACATAGAAAAAAAATGGTTTCTTATCGATGCCACAGGGCTTGTACTTGGAAGATTGGCATCAAAGATTTCTATGATTTTGAGAGGCAAGCATAAAACTACATATACCCCTCATTTGGATTGTGGCGATAATGTTGTTGTTATTAATGCAGAAAAGGTCGCATTAACNGGNGGAAAAGCAAAAAATAAAGTTTATTTTAAGCACACAGGTTATCCTGGTGGATTAAAGGAGACAAAATTTTCTGATATTATTAAGGGTGACAAACCCGATTTCTTAATTAGAAAAGCAGTCCAAAGAATGATGAATTCCAATGCTTTATCAAAAAAACAACTAAGTAACCTAAGAGTTTTCAAGGGCGAGAATCACACACTTGAAGGTCAGAAACCCGAAAAGATTGATTTTGGGAGTCTAAATATAAAAAATTCTGTTAATTAATCATGAACGATAAAACATTAGATAACAAAGTTTCTCAACCAAAACAAGATTTCGAGGGAAAAGCTCCTGTATTAGATAAGTTAGGAAGAGCATATGCTACTGGAAGAAGAAAGAGATCTGTTTCAAGAGTATGGATAAAAAAAGGGACTGGTAAAGTCATAGTCAACGGTAAAGATAGTGATAAGTATTTTCTTAGAAAAATTTTAAATACTATCCTAGAAGAACCACTAATAAAGTTGGAATTNAAGTCTAATATTGAAGTTTTCTCTACTGTTTCAGGTGGAGGTTTGTCTGGTCAAGCTGGAGCAGTTCGTCATGGTATCAGCCGAGCGTTAGTAAATTACAATCCGTCTCTAAGAAAAAAACTAAAAAAACTAGGTTTTCTAACTCGTGACGCAAGAAAAGTTGAACGAAAAAAATTCGGAAGACATAAAGCAAGAAGAAGTCCACAGTTTTCTAAAAGATAACNATTATGTTATTAAATGTTTGTATTTTTGGTGTGTCTGGATACACAGGTTCTAAACTTTTAGAATTATTATGTAAACATGATAAAGTCAAAATAGTTGGGGTATTTGGTGAAAAATCTATTGGTACAAACTTAAAAGATNAATTTCCNAAGATACATAACACACCTAACTTAATTATTACTAATTTTANAGAATATGACTTTGCTGAAACAGATCTTATTTTTAGTTGTTTACCTCACGGNAAGTTTCAAAGCGAAATAGCTAGCTATCTTGATTCGAAGATTTCTGTAATTGATCTGTCCGGAGATTTTAGATTAAAGGAAATAAGCGATTATAAAAAATTTTACAAAACCGAACACAACTGCAGTGGTATTATTAAAAACTTTGTTTATGGTCTTAGCGAAATCAATTACTCAAAAATTATTAATTCAAAGTTTATCGCTAACCCTGGATGCTACCCCACGTCAATACTTATTCCTATAATTCCTCTTATAAAGAATAACTTTTTAGAACAGGGTCATATTGTAATTGATTCAAAATCTGGCGTAAGTGGAGCAGGAAAAACTTTAATGAATGAATATCTGTTTTCAGAATTGTCAGAAAATTTTTATTCATANTCCATTTTTTCTCACAAGCACTATCCAGAAATTTCCCAGGAAATAGGAATTTACAATAAACAAATATCATTTTCATTTATTCCACACTTATTACCAATATTTTCAGGAATACAATCAACTATTTATCTAGATAAAGTTGAAAATTCTGCTGATGATTATAATTTTTTTTTAAAAGANTACTTCAAAGATTCGCCTTTTGTAAAAATCTATCCAGATAACAAAATTCCTCGAATAAGTGATGTAAAAAATACCAACAATATTGCAATTAAAATTTTTGAGGATTTTTCTAGTAAAAAAATAATAATAATTAGTTGTTTAGATAATTTGATAAAAGGGGCTGCAGGTCAGGCAATTCAAAATATGAATATAATGAATGGATTTGAACAAAGCGAAGCTTTGATCTAGAATGAATATTGTGATTTTACCTTTTAAAAATAAAAAACCAATTTTAGGTAAAAAAGTCTACATTGCTGACGGTGCAGTTCTNATTGGTGATATTGAAATTCAAGANGGTTCCAGTATTTGGTTTAATTGTGTTTTNCGNGGAGACGTTAACTTTGTGAAAATTGGGAAATGTACTAATATNCAAGATGGAAGTGTTTTGCATGTATCATCTCATGGATTNTCAGCTACTGGCGACAAGGGNTCTCCAACAATTATNGGAGATCATGTAACTGTGGGACATAATGCAACAATNCATGCTTGTAAAATTGACGATTTTTCACTTATAGGGATGGGTTCGGTCATATTGGATAGAGCAGAGATAAAGAAAATGGCTCTNGTAGCTGCTGGTTCAATTATAACTCCNGGAACAGTGGTAGGTGAAAAAGAATTATGGGCTGGTAATCCGGCAAAATTTAGAAGAAATATCTCAAAAAAAGAGGAAGAANTAATTATAAATACTCCAAAAGTTTATAAAAAACTTAGTGANGAATTTTTAAAAAAATAGTTTCTGATTTATTTTTTGAAATTATAATATATCTTGTTCATATGATTTTCTTTAGTAAGTTGCCTTTATTATTCTNGTTTTTTGCTTTTCTGTTTTTACAGTCCTGCAGTTCTATTGATTACGTTTCTTCTATGTTTTTTGAAGATAAAGTAATTTTAGATGATGAAAGNAATGAGACGAACGATATATCAGATGAACAATTAAAATCAGACAATCAACAAGAACAAGAAGATACTATTACTCAAAATAACAACNACATTGATATAAATAAAAATGAAAGTATAATTGAAGATTCCAACGAATCCTTACCCGCCTCTCCAACTAAGGAATATGAAAGCTCTATTATTGTTGAAGATAAAAATCAAAAAGATAAAATTTCTAGTGATATAGTTTCAAATGAACCAGAAATAAGTGATCAAGATCCTATTAGTGATTTGGATACAATTAAGGAAATTACTCCAAGCATATATTCACCAAGTTTAGTTTTAAAAAATAAGCTACAATATAGAGTTGCCACATTGTCATTTAAAACAGGTTCAAGTAGTGTTGATCAAATCGGATTAAAAAAAATTAGAAAAATTGTAGAGTTAGCTAAAAAAAGGGATGCAAAGGTAAAGATAATTGGTCATGCAAGTATTCGGACAAAGGACATGCCTGCTTCCCAACACAAAGTTGTAAACTTTGTAATATCCGACAAGAGAGCCCAATCTGTTGCTAAAGCATTTATAGAACTGAATTTTCCAAAAGATAAGCTTTTTACTGAAGCTGTGTCCGACTCAAAACCGTTGTTTAAAGAAAATATGCCGGCAGGTACTCAAGCTAATCAAAGAACCGAAATCTTTTTAATTTACTAAATATAATTGTGACAAAACTGGAACCTTTTAAGATTGCTATTGCAGGAGTCGGAACTGTAGGAGGGGGTGTATTAGAAATTCTAAACCAGAAAAAATCTATATTTTTTTCAAAGGGAATTAATATCAGTTTGTCGGCAGTAGCAACAAGAAAATGTNTTAAAAAAAAACTAATNAANNATAAAAANGTTGTTTTNTTTAAATCAGCNGAGGAACTTGTTGATTTCTCAGATTNNGATGTTCTTGTGGAAACTATTGGNGGNGATNGTGGTGTNGCAAAAAAAATTGTATTTGATGCAATTAAAAGAGGTAAACATGTCGTTACAGCAAATAAAGCTTTAGTATCAAAATATTATGATCAATTAACAATTCTCGCAGACAAAAATAATTGCTTATTTAAATATGAAGCTGCGGTGGCGGGAGGTATTCCCGTAATAAAAATTTTAAACGAATTTCTTATATCTAATTCTGTTAAAAAGATATACGGAGTCTTAAATGGAACTTGCAATTTTATTCTTACTAACATGCAAAAAAAGAATCAGAGTTTCAATAAAGTTTTACATAAAGCTCAAAAACTTGGGTATGCTGAAACTGATCCAAATTTTGACATAGATGGAACTGACACTGCCCAAAAACTGTTAATCTTATGTTCTATTGCATTTAATTCATCATTTGTATTAAACGATATTCATACTGAAGGTATTCAAAACATTGAATTAATTGATTTATTGTATGCGGAATCCTTGGGTTTTAAAATTAAACTTTTGGGTCTTGCTATTATAAAAAATAGAAGAGTTTTAACTAATGTGTACCCATGTCTTGTAAGGAATAACACTGAAATATCAAATGTAGATGATGTTTACAATGGTGTAGTAATTGAATCTGATTTTTGTAGTAAATCTTTTTTTCAAGGGGAAGGAGCCGGAGCATTCCCTACAGCAACATCTGTAGTAAGTGACATAATTGATATATTTAAATTAAGGGATGAATCAAAAAAAAAAACTAATACAAAGACCCTCAAAATTTCTAAATCAAGGATTGAAGAAAGAATAGGGTCTTATTATTTACGATTTACTACAATTGATCAACCTGGAGTTATCTCTGGAATTTCAAATGAATTTAAACAAAACAAAATTTCAATGAAATCAATGTTGCAGAAAGACTCAGTTTTATCTTCCAAAGGGAAAGCAACAATAGTAGTGACAACTCACGACTGTCTTGAAAAAAATATGATGTTTGCTCTAAAGAAAATTGACAAATTAAAATTTATACAAAAAAAAACTGTTTATTTAAGAATTGAGGATTTTGAAAAATCATAGATTTTAGGTATGTTTTTCCCAATTAATGGTTTTGCATAATTTACAAAAATTTTTGAAACCTGAGCATTTTTGCTTGATAAAAATTTTCTAGGCATGATTTTTGTTTTCCCGGCAACATCCTCGAGCTTATTTAAATGATATTTTGCTAAATATTTTTCGGTAAACTTAGTTCTTTCGCTTATACCGATAGAAAATGAATGTTTATTTTTTACGCTTTCTATAACTGCCTTTTTCCCTATCTGAAACGCTTCTAATTGGTCTACTTCAGAAGCAGAGTTAGGAAAACATCTTTGAGGATATCCTAATGTATCAGACCTTACTCGTGATATTTTAAGTTTTTTTTTGATCATGTTTGATAAATAATCTCCAAGAATTCCTGTTCCAGATAGTTGAATATTTCCATGAGCATCGAACTCTTTATCTTTTTTTATTTTTTCTGAAAAAAGATTATTTTTTGAATCCTGAATTCCTTCAGATACAGCAATTATACATCTTCCATATCTCTGATAAAATTCTTTAACTTTGGTTAAAAAAAATTTTTCACTAAATGGCTGTTCTGGTAAAAAAATAAGATGTGGTCCATCCCTCTTAGATTTTTTTAAAAGTATCGATGAGGCAGTTAGAAATCCAGCATGTCTACCCATTACAACGCCTATGTAAACCCCGGGTAATGATCGAACATCGTAATTTATCCCTGCAAAAAGAAGAGCAACGTACTTTGCTGCTGACCCAAATCCTGGAGTATGATCATTGAATAACAAATCATTATCAATAGTTTTTGGAACATGAATACATTGTATTTTTGTGTGCTCATCAATTTTACTGGAAATTATTCTAAGACTATCTGATGAGTCATTTCCTCCAATGTAAAAAAATTTTGATATCTTTCTCTCTTTGAGGATTTTGATGATATCTAGACAATATTTTTCGTCCGGTTTGTCTCTAGTAGAACCTAGGATAGAACCAGGTGAATTAGCAATGAGTTCAAGCTCATCAGATTTTAAACTATTTAATGAGAGAAATTTTGAATTTACGATACCACGAACGCCATTTAGTGCTCCTAGAATATTATATTCTTTTTTTGATGCTTGGATGATTCCGCACAAAGATTGATTTATAACATTTGTTGGACCACCTCCTTGTGCAATTAATATATTCTTTTCTTTTATCATAAAAAATGTAAAGTTTTAATATGGAAGTTATTCGAAAACCATCATTTGAACAAGAAAAAAAGATAAAGAAAATAAAAGTTAACTCTGTAAAAAAACTTTGTTGGTCTAAGAAACCTATTAAAGAGTCAGAGGTTATGGAGCTCATTAATAAATATAAAATAAATAATATTTATGGAACTATTTTGAATGCCAGAGGTGTAAATACTAAAAATTTTGAACAATTCATTAATCCCCAACTAAAATTTCTATTACCCAACCCATTTAAAATTGAACAAATGCAAGAGGCATCAGAATATATTGTTAGTTGTATTTCAAAAGAAAAAAAAGTTGGTATAATAGGTGATTACGATGTTGATGGGATCTCATCGACTTCTATCCTAATCAACTTCTTTAATGAGATAGATATAGAATGTGAATTCTATATTCCCAATAGACTAAAAGATGGATATGGACCTAGCCTAAAAGCATTTAAATATTTAGAACAAAAATCTTGTGAATTGATTTTTACGGTTGATTGTGGAACAAACGCAGCATCAGAAATAAGTAAGGTTAAAAACAAAAATTTGGATATTATTGTAATTGATCACCATTTGCAAAATGATAGATTACCCAATGTATTTGCAATATTAAACCCAAATAAAAAAACTGATGGTTCCAATTTTAATAATCTTTGTGCAGCCGGTGTTGTTTTTTTTCTTCTAGTTGCAATAAAACGAAAATTAGAAAAAAAAAAAAAATTTCAAGGAAAAAAAATTAACTTATTAAAATTTTTAGATCTGGTTGCATTAGCAACAGTTTGCGATGTAGTTAAGTTGGATGAAATAAATAGGTTGTTAGTTAAACAAGGTTTAAAAGTAATTAATCAAACTAGAAATTTAGGCCTACTTTCACTTTTAAAATTTTGCTCTTCAAGAGAAATGATTACCGAATATCATTTGGGTTTTGAAATTGGGCCAAGAATTAATGCCGATGGTAGGGTTGGAAGTTCATCTCTCGGTGTAAATCTTTTAACCGTTACTAATAATAATGAAACTGATGCAATTGCCATGAAATTAGATGAACTAAATTCATTTAGAAAAAAAGTAGAGAAAGATGTTTTGGTTAAAGCAAATGGCATAATTAAATCAAATAAAAGCGAAATTATTTGTATTCATTCCCCAGAATGGCATCCTGGAGTAATTGGTATAGTGGCAAGTAGAATTACCGATAGATTTATATGCCCGACAGTTGTGATCTCAGAATCTGAGCTTATTTGCAAGGGTTCATGCCGCTCAGTCGAAGGTTTTAATATTGGTAAATTAATTTTCAATGCTTTAGAGGAGGGAATACTAGTTACTGGTGGAGGACATAAAATGGCAGCAGGTTTTTCCATTGAAAAGAAAAAAATTAATACATTTAAAAAATTTATTGCTAACAAGTATTTAGTAAATGACCTACCAATGACCAAACATTATGATTGTGAGATACTTCTTTCTCAGATTAATTCAGAATTTTTACTTAATCAAAATACATTATCTCCTTTTGGTCAAGGAAATCCTGTACCTAAGTATTTGATAAAAAACTGTTTTATAAATTTTCTTAAAATCGTAGGTGATGGTCATTTAACTTGTACAATTGAGGATTTTTATGGAAATAACTTTAAATCAATTATTTTTGGAGCAGTTGACAGTGGTGTATTTGAATATATTCAAGATTTTGGCGGAGGCGGGGTGGATGTAATTGCAAGGGTAAAACAAAAGCTATGGAATAATCATCAAATTATAGAACTACAAATTGAGGATGTAATACTAATTTAGTCAACAATTCTCATTTGAGAATAATAAATCTTGCAGTCTTTACCGTCTGTAGAAATTAGACAATCTAAATATTCTGATAGTCTTGCTCCAGAGCAACCAGCTTCTCTGTATAATGATATTCCATGAAAATCTATTTCAAATTTACGTCTAAATTTTAATAACTCACTGTTTTTAGTTTCCGGTGTATTTTTGTAAGTATCTTTAATTTTATAAATTGCTTCTTCATATGGAAAAATGATCTCATAACCTCTAAGATGACATAAAAAGTTATTAGCTTCCTTAGCAGACGCATATATACCTGAAAAAAGTATAATAAAAAAAATAAAAAGATATTGCATAAACTGATTTACTTAAAAAATGAAAAAACTATATATATATAATATAAAAAAAATATCAAGTATTGTCCCCTTCGTCTAGTGGTTTAGGACACCGCCCTTTCACGGCGGCAACACGGGTTCGAATCCCGTAGGGGACGCCATCACATAATAATATTAGATTATTAGATTGCTGTTGTTTAGCCTGCAAATGGTATAGATGAATGATGTAGAATAATTTTAAGTCCTTCCTTTTTGTCTTTTTCATAAATAAAAGTATACTCAACTTCTAGTTTTGTGTTGTTTTTATCCACAAAATAATACAGTCCCACTGATATTATATAATTTCCTATCTCTTTAATTTTGAGATTATTAAAAATTATATCTGTCCATTCCTTTATTGCAAAACCCTTATCTTCGGGAAAATTTTTATTATTTCCCAGAAAATATGACAACACTTCATCTAATGTAAATCTAAAATTAGTTTCTTTTGCAAGGGTAGGCTTAAAAACTATTTCTTCATTTGAAAATTTGTATAGTTCTTCAATCATAGACTTTGTTAAACCCTCAAAGTTTTCATTTTTTCTATAAGATTCCCCTACTTTCAAAATATACTTGGCCCACCTTTTTTGCACTAATGTTACTTCTGAAGAAATGCTTTTTCTCATGATTATTTTTTATCAAAAAAAAAAAAAAAATCAAATGTGTTGACAATATGATAATGATTATTAATATCTATGATAGTGATAATGATTATCAGGTATTTTTGTTCGGCCTATCTTATGGTACTAGTTATCAATATCACGGATAATAAGAATTATTATTAAGAAAGGTTTCTGATGATTAATTACACTNGAAAAAAGTCAAGGTTGGTACCTAAATATACCCGTGGAATGTCATGGTTAACATTCCTCTCAGTTTTTCTTAGCTGTTCAATTGCGGTTTCAGAAGATAACGTGTATGTAGCTCCTGACGTTAGTATTTTTTCATCCCCTGAAAGAGTTTTTGAATTTCCAGGTTCTGGTGAATATATTGGTCCAGAAAGACTTAAAAAGTATGATTTTACAAATATCAATAATATCCTNAGAGATGTTCCCGGTGTATATTCCAGAGAGGAAACTGGTAAGGGTCTAATTCATAATATTAGTATAAGAGGATCTGCAACATTGAGATCAACTCAAGTGAATTTACTTGAAGATGGAATAAATATTGCTCCGGCTCCTTATTCTGCTCCCGATTCTTATTATTCGCCCCTAACTGGTAAAATGCATGCTATAGAACTACTCAAAGGATCATCACAGTATAGATTTGGACCTCACTCTACTGGTGGAGCNTTAAATTACATTACCACNCCGGTTAATGAAGGTCAGAGATATTTTGGAAGTATATCTTATGGTAGNGGAAATGATGTTATTACACATGATTACGCAAATTATGGAATCACAGGTGATTTTGGTGCTTTTGCAGTTTTAGGTGAGATTTATTACAGAAATGGTGGAGGCCAAAGAGATTTTAATATTAATCCTCCATCTAGCTCAGTTCATAGAAAAAATTTTAATAGTGATGAACTTGGTGACATGAATCATTTTGCTCCAATGATTAAGATGTTGTGGCAACTNCCTACATCTAGAGATGTTTCTGTAGAGGTTAAATATGCTTACGANGANAACAACTATAACCAAAGCTATGCTGGACAATCTCAGTTTGATTTTAACAATAACCCGCATCATCAATATGTTGCTCACCAATTAGGTGAATATAATACTGAGCATCATACNTCATATGTTAAATTAAGAGCTGAAGTTACTGACAAAATTAAAAATACTTCTACAGCATATTTAAACTATTTTACCAGAGACTGGTTTAAATTAGATTCTATTACAACTGCTGCTGGTACAAATGTTAGTGAGCAAGTATTTAATTCAATGGCCGCCNCTAACCAAAATCTNGAGGCTAGATTAGTAGCAAGGGGTGAAGTTGCTGGTCAGCTTGTTTACAAAGGTAATGACAGAAAATATGGTGCTTACGGTTTCATGAATGAAACAGATTTTGATTTCGATACGAATATTTTAAATAAAAGCGTAAATCATCAGCTCAAGGTTGGATTTAAATATCATTATGATTATCATAATCGTGACCAACAAAAGCATAATTTTGCACAAGCAATTGGTGGAGCAGTAACTGCACATTCTGATGGTGTAACTTTCTCAGATGATAGACATGAAAAAACTAAAGGATATGCAATTTATCTAGAAGAGAAAGCTACTATCGATAAATTTGAAATTTCTTTTGGTTCAAGATTCGAATATATGAAAATGAACTACAGAAACAAAGCTGGTACAGGAAATGATGTTGGTGAAGAAAAAATCTATGCATTTGCTCCTGGTGGAGGTATCTTATACAATTATAATAATAATTTACAATTTTTTGGAGGTGCTTATAAGGGTTTCAACGTACCTTCCCCAGGAACAGCAAGAGACCAAACCAATGGTTCAGTTAATAAAGAAACCAGCCTGGCTAAAGAACTTGGTGTTAGATATACTGATCCTCAACTTTCAGTCACTGGTGTTTTATTTCATACCTATTTTGAAGATCTAATTGTTATAAACAATACCAATGCTGATTCACTCCCAGATAACGCTGGTAATGTTGTTACTAAAGGGGTTGAATTATCAACAAGATATGACCCTGATTGGTTACTTCCAGAAACCGCTGGAGATATTTCGTTATTTGCAACCTATAATTATACTAACGCTGTCTTAGATGGGAATGCCAACGCATCTGATAGTAAAGCATCGATATTTGCTGGGGCACAAGACGGTTCTAATATTCCGTATATACCAGAACATAAATTCGCAATTGGCGCTGATTATGAATTTAAAGATTTTGATTTTGGTATCCAAGGTACATATCAATCAAAAACTTATGGAACAGCTTCTGAAAACGAATTTGAAGAATTTGGTGGTTCACCAAATGCAAGAGCTGGAGCTGTTGATGAGTATTTTCTACTTAATCTGTATGCTGGTTACGAGATAAGTGATAATTATAGTGTAAGAGCAGTTGTAAATAATGCAACGGATCTAGAGTATATTGCAACTCGTCATCCCGCTGGTGCAAGAGCTGGAGCCCCTTTGTCAATGTATATTAGAGCTATAGCTAATTTTTAAGACTATATAAATATCAACAAGATTTGGGAAGGGTCTGCAACCTCCACAACCCCAGACCCCTCTCAAATGAACAAGGAATTAAATTGAAGAAACTATTTAATATGTTTAAAAGTTTTAACACTTTTGAAGTTGAAAAAAGAACAACCGAAGATTTCGATTACGTAATAATGGAAATTATCGAGGATGTTTTAAAAAAAAGAACAGAGACACATAAACGTTATGAGAGACTAATTGAAATTCTATGGATATCAAAAAGACCTATTCAGTGTAAAACGTATTTAGCTAGATATTTATTAGGTAGATTACTCAAAGAATCTGATAGAATTTTCAATAGGGGACAAATCCTTGCAACTCGTCTATGCCCAAATTGTAATAATTACAAGAAGGTAATTGGAAAAGTCCACAGCAATCTTTCAAAAAAAACGCACTAATTCTTCCAAACAAAATTATTAGAATATTTAATTTGTCAGTTACTGATAAACTATTGTCTGTTTCAGGTTAAAATTCGATACATTCAAAGTGTTTAACTTATTTTGTTTAGAAAATCATGACCGATCGATTTAAATACACTTAAATTATTAAAATTTACAAATTTGTCTGTTGAAACTTTCAAAACCACTTTCCTTCCCCAAAATTAATCAGCCACCTAATGACGAGTGTAACAAATTACAGTAGGGGAGGTATAGACTCTAATTAGTTTCTCTTTCAACCCTTGCGGGCATTAAACATGAGTATTATATTANGNGCATANTGATTAATGTNAAACGTTAAATNATAAGANNNTATGAATTTATTTGAAATTAATTTACATTTGGAAAAACCAGCACATTTAANCCAAATTTNTTTTGGTATGGGTTGCTTCTGGGGTGCAGAAAAAAGGTTTTGGCATTTAGATGGTTTGTATACGACTGCTGTTGGATATGCTGGTGGTTTGTCAGAAAAACCATCTTACGAAACTGTTTGCACTGGTAGTACAGGCCATGCAGAAGTTGTTAAAGTTATATACGATAGTAAAATAACAAGCTTAGATGATTTATTAAAAATTTTCTGGGAATCCCATGACCCCACTCAACTCAATCGGCAGGGGAACGATATAGGAACCCAATACCGATCTATTATTTTTAGTGAAAGTAATAAAGAAATTGAAATACTTGAAGATTCAAAGAATAAGTTTCAAGAGGCACTAAAATCCTCGAATATGGGGACAGTTCAAACTGAAATAAAACTATTAAAAAAATTTTATTTAGCTGAAGAATACCATCAAAAGTATTTATATAAGAATCCCAATGGCTACTGTGGATTAAAAGGTACTGGGATTCCTTATATTTAATTGAACATCTCCTTATCTAAGTATAAAAATTATATTTCCTACAACATTATTGACACCTAAAGAAGTGAAAAAAGACTTTTTTTAAAAAGTATAAATTTTTAATGGAGATACTATTGCAGTTAACATAATGGCGTGAACATCAATAAAAATAACATGTGAAAAAAATATAATGATGTTCAAAAATGAAAAATTATAGGTTCATTATTTAATAATATTTTGCATTTTTGATAATAGAAAATTCTGAATCCAAATTCCTGTACTATAAACAAAAATATACTAAATAAAAAAGCGACTACTGAGCAAAATTCAAATCTCTCTTTGAGCAAATGTGATAAAAGTTTTTGTTGTAGATGTATATTCAGGAAAGAGCAGAAATAGAGAAAATAACTTGTACATTTCAAAAAACTTTTCAATATGTACTTTCTTTAGTTAGAGAATTAGAGCTTTTTGTGCATTTTAAACAAAAACTAAATAATTGAAGATTTTATAGAAAAAAAACCCACAAGCTTGAACCAACCAAAAAACTAAGAGGGGGGAAGATGAAAAAAAAACGTAAAGTTCTTTTTAAGGTACCAACCATTTGCCTTTGACTTTGATCTCTGAATTTTGTCTTTCAATTTTAAAGAGTGCTCTTCTATGACCTTGACTAGCCAAGAACAGCCATTCAATTTCATCGATAAATACATGAATTACTGAAAAATTTTTTTGGCCCAATTCTGATTCATCAGTTGTTGGTGCTTCATTCTTATAATTTTCAGGAAAACCAGCGGTAGGAAATTTAGATTCACTTCCAGGCTTATCTATTGCTAAATAACATCTTCTGGACCAATTACTTAACTTAATCCATGATTTTTTTGTAAATTCTAAAATCTTTGCCTTACCTCGAATCCTCAATTGTATCTTTTTGTTGTCGTCATAGAAAACAAGACTTACTTTTTTGTTTTTTTTTATTTCAGTTATTTTATCTGCTCGAAAATCACTGTGAATATTTATGCTTAATTCTTCTGGAGAAAAATTTCTCAAGATAACAACCCTACTATTTGGGTTATTGTCCAATCCCATTGTACTTAAGACTAGATTATGGAAGTTAGATTTTCTTTTTTTTACTCCTTGAAATAACAGAGAAAATATTTCTTTTTTTGTCTCTTCTAAGCAATCGTAAAATTTTGGAAGATTTTTCATTTTTTTGAAAACTCGTATAATACTACCGCTGCCGAGTTTGATACATTTAGACTATCAACAATAGATTCATTATAAATATTTATTTTAAACAGATCGTCACAGTTTTTTTTCACCAAATCTCTGATACCTTTACCTTCTGAACCCAAAACAAAAACTTTTTTTAAATCTCTTGAAATTCCACTTATACTTTTATTTGCATTGTTGTCTAGTCCCATCACCCAAAAACCATTTTTTTTTAGTTGTGAGATAGCTCTTACAAGATTAGTAACTTCGATAATTTTAACTTTTTCAAAAGCTCCACTGGATGCTTTAATTAAAAATGGAGTAATTTGAAAAGAGTTTTTCTTATTAAAAAGAATAGTCTTTACTCCGAACAAGTAGGAGGTTCTAATAATAGAACCAACATTTTGGCTATCACTTAAAGAATCAAGAATAACTATAATTTTTTCATTGTATATTTCTCTCAAATTATATGTTGTGTGAATTTTATTACAGTACAAAGCAATACCTTGATGTATATTGGTTTTTAATTTTTTGTCTAAGTCTTCACGGTTTAGAACTTTTATTATATTGCTATTAAACTTTTGAAGATATTTTAAATTTCTTTTTAAAACTATTTCTGTACATAATAATTTATGAATCTGTCGTTTGGGGTTTTTTATTGCTGATATCGCAGCATGATAACCAAAAATTATCTCAGTATTTTTCATTTTAATTTATAATATTTAATTTTTTTTTACTTTACAAATTATAGAAATGCAAAGTATACATTCAATATTCATAGGAGGGATGGTCGAGTGGTTAAAGGCATCAGACTGTAAATCTGACGACGCGAGTCTACGTAGGTTCGAATCCTACTCCCTCCACCACTATTATAAAAAGTATTTTTTGTATGCTCATTCACAAAAATCTTGTAACTACATTATGAAAAATGTGATAATATCCTTACCTTGAATTAAGAAATTTTTTGTGCGGGTGTAGCTTAGTGGTAAAGCCCCAGCCTTCCAAGCTGGTTACGAGGGTTCGATTCCCTTCACCCGCTCCATATTTTAAAGGGGTGTAGCTCAGTTGGTAGAGCGACGGTCTCCAAAACCGTAGGTCGTGAGTTCGAGTCTCTCCGCCCCTGCCATTATTTGAAAGAATTCACAAATTTTGGAATAGTTGTAGATGCCTTTCCAATATACACGCGGTCAAATAACGCACTTTTGGGAGTTTTCTCTAAATTAAATTCTATTAATTTTGCTTTGTTATTTCTTAATTTAACATAATCAATAAATCCAGCTGCTGGATAAACTAAGTTTGATGTACCTACGGAAATAAATACATCAACTTTTTCCAAAAAATTATAAATCTCGTCTAAATATTTTGGCATTTCACCAAACCAGACAACATCAACACGAGTCTTTCCTTTCTGATTGCACTTCTTGCAAATTTGTTCAGTTGAAATATCTTTATTAAATTTTGAAGTATAATTGCATGACATGCAGAATTTTTTTTCTAAGGAACCATGCATATGATATACTTTTTTGGAACCAGCTTTTTCATGAAGGTTATCAATGTTCTGCGTAACAAGCATAAAGCCATTAAGAAATTTTTTTTCTAATTTTGATAAGAAAATATGAGCATTATTTGGCTTAATCTTTGGATTATTCATTTGCTTCTTTCTATCATTATAAAACTTATTTACCAATTCAGGGTTTTTTAAGAATGCTTGGGGAGTACAAACATCCTCTACNTTATAATTTTCCCATAAACCATCACTTTCTCTGAANGTTTTTATTCCACTTTCCTTTGAAATACCAGCTCCTGAAAGAACAAAAATTTTTTTTTGNATTAAAGTCATTTAATTGAATTAATTATTTGAATTATNATAACATTGTGTTAACAATACTTAAAATATTTCCCAGTTAATATGCAAAAGATTAAAAATTTATATAAAGAGGTGAAGCAAGAGACTTTGAAGATTACCTGGCCAACCAAACCTGAAGTGATAACNACAACAATTATGGTATTTATTTTTGTTTTTTTGGCCTCCGTTTTCTTTCTTCTGGTTGATAAGTTAATAACATTAATAATTGAATTTATTATTTTTTAAAAATGTTCGAGTGGTTTATTTTACAGGTATATTCTGGGTACGAAAAAAAAGTTAAAGATCAGTTGATTGCTCAAGTTGACAAAAAAGGAATAGGAAATAANATTAGTGAAATTTTAATACCATCAGAAGATGTTATTGAAATGAGAAAGGGGAAAAAGATTAATACAGAAAGAAAATTTTTCCCTGGATATATGTTNATAAATATGATTATGAATAATGAAATGTGGCATATAGTAAAATCTCTCCCCAAAGTAAATGGTTTTCTTGGAGGAAAAAAGGGTGAACCTATTCCTGTTTCACAAAGNGAAATTGACAGTATAATTAATCAAGTTAAGGACGGCTTAGACAAACCAAAACCGTCAGTGAGTTTCGAGATTGGTGAACAAGTAAGAGTTTCTGACGGCCCTTTTTCTTCTTTTAATGGAATGGTGGAAGAAGTAGATGAAGAAAAAGCAAGACTTAAAGTAAGCGTATCCATATTTGGACGTGCTACACCTGTTGACCTTGATTATTCACAAGTTGAAAAGATATAAAGTTTGACATGGCTAAAAAAATCGCTGGATATATAAAACTTCAAATTGCTGCCGGGCAAGCTAATCCCTCACCACCAGTTGGCCCAGCATTAGGGCAAAAAGGGGTAAACATCATGGAATTTTGCAAGGCTTTCAATGCTGCAACCCAAAAAATGGAGGCTGGAATGCCAACACCAGTTGTAATAACCGTTTATGCTGATAAAAGTTTTACTTTTGAAACTAAATCTCCTCCTGTTTCGTTTTTTATTAAAAAAGCGATCAAACTTAAAAAAGGATCAAAGACACCGGGCAAAGAAGTTATTGCCTCAATTTCAATAAAAGATATAAAAAAAATTGCTGAAGATAAAATTAATGATCTAAATACAGATGATGTGACTGCAGCAGAAAAAATGGTAGCCGGAACAGCAAGGTCAATGGGAATAAGAGTCGAATAATGAAAATTACGAAAAAAACTAAGCAGATCTTAAAAGAAATAAAGAGAGACGAGATTTATAGTTTGGATAAGGCTATAAAAATTTCCAAAAAGTACGCTACAGCCAAATTTGATGAATCATTAGACATGTCTTTTGTTTTAGGTATTGATGCTAAGAAATCTGACCAACAGATNAGGGGAGTAATTAGTTTACCCAAGATGCCAGAAAAAAAAATACGTATTGCAGTCTTTGCAGATGGAGATGATTTACAAAAAGCTAAAAATGCTGGAGCTGATTTTTTTGGCTCTGAAGAGCTTATTGAAGATATAAAAAAATCTGAAATTAATTTTGACAAGTGTATTTCAACTCCAGATATGATGGCTAAAGTAGGTACTTTAGGTCAAATACTTGGTCCAAAAGGATTAATGCCCAACCCCAAATTAGGTACNGTTACAAAAGATATTGATAGTGCTATAAAAAAATTACGTGCTGGACAGATTGAGTATAAAACTGAAAAAACTGGAATTATTCATGCCTCGATTGGGAAAGTGAGTTTTTCAGATGAAGAACTAAACAAAAATATCAAAGTTTTTTTTAATGAAATACAAAAAGCTAAACCAACTACATCAAAAGGAATATTTATTAAAAAAATTTTTCTTAATTCAACTATGGGTCCAGGGTTGCAAGTTGATATAAGTAGTGTTATGTAATCATTAGTATTTATTACTGTCACAGACTTCAGGAAAGATTTTCTTTTAAAACCCTGAATAGATGGGTTGCACTATGATTGACTCAGACAGTTAAATAGGAGATATGTGTTATGCAAAGATTAGAAAAGCAAGAATTTGTTAAAGATTTTAATANTGTGTTGAAACAAAACGATTTTCTATTGGTTGCACATTACAAAGGGCTCACCGTTTCTGAGATTTCAGAANTNAGGAGACAAATAAAGTTAAATAATGCAACTTTTAAAGTTGCTAAAAATACCCTTGCAAANAGAGCTATTAAAGAAACGTGNTTCGAACAACTCGAAGATTTTTTTGTTGGTCCAACTTCTGTTGCTTATTCTAATGACCCAGTTTCGACCTCGAAAGTAATTATCGATTTTGCTAAATCAAATGAAAATTTAAAAGTTCTTGCTGGAGTAATGGGTNACAAACAATTATCTCCAGACGAAATAAAGCAACTTGCATCTCTTCCATCTATGGAAGAGCTCAAAGCAAAAATTGTTGGTTTGTTGAGTTCAATTCAAACAAAAATNGTNTTTTCTTTGAAAGACTCTCAATCAAAAATTGTAAGAGTTATTAATAGTAAACCCAAAAATTAAGGAGAGAAATATTATGGCTAATTTAGAGAAAATTGTGGAAGATCTATCAAACTTGACTGTTCTAGAGGCATCAGAATTAACAAAAATTCTTGAAGATAAGTGGGGTGTTTCTGCAGCGGCACCTGCAGTA
Organism: Rickettsiales bacterium; assembly: GCA_002711625.1. GTDB lineage: Bacteria > Pseudomonadota > Alphaproteobacteria > Methylaequorales > Methylaequoraceae. Next base: position 31,148 of record PARR01000005.1, read on the forward strand.
GCTGCCGCACCTGCAGTAGCGGGTGCCTCTACAGATTCTGCAGCTGAAGAAAAAACTGAATTTGAAGTTCATTTGTCTACTGCTGGTGATAAAAAGATTAATGTTATTAAGGAAGTTAGAACAATCACAGGCCTTGGTTTAAAAGAGGCTAAAGACCTTGTAGAAGGTGCTCCTAGCAAACTTAAAGATGGTGTTGGTAAAGATGATGCAGAAAAGTTCAAAAAACAGCTTGAAGAAGCAGGTGCAACAGTTGAACTTAAGTAGTGTCATTATATGAAAAACTCATTTACCCTAAATCATAATTTAAGAAAAAGTTTTGGCAAGATACCTGATCTGGTTAATATGCCAAACTTATTAGAAATTCAAAAAAATTCCTACGAACTTTTTTTACAAAAAGATATTAAACCTGAGAATCGCGAAGATATCGGATTACAAGCTGTTTTTAATAAGGTTTTCCCAATTAAAGACTTCTCAGGAATTGCGGAACTAAGATTTGTAAAGTATGAACTTGAGGAACCGAGGTATGACGTCGAAGAATGTATTCAACGAGGCGGTACCTATGGCTCTTTGTTAAAAGTTACATTAAACTTGATCATTAGAGAAATTGATGAAGAAACCGGTTTAAGTTCTGTTAAGGACATCAAAGAGCAAGAAGTTTATCTTGGTGATATGCCTTTAATGACCTCTAAAGGAACATTCGTNTTTAATGGTACAACAAGAGTTGTGGTTTCTCAAATGCATAGATCTCCNGGTGTTTTCTTTGACCATGATAAGGGAAAAACCCATTCAACAGGGAAATTTTTATTTGCATCTCGACTTATTCCATACAACGGTTCATGGATTGACTTTGAATTTGATCCAAAGGATCTACTTTATGTTCGTATTGACAAAAGAAGAAAAATTTTGGCTTCATCATTACTGTTGGCATTAGATGATGATAAATCATCAGAATACAGAAGTGAATGCATAAAAAAAGAAGAAGAAATAGATTACCAGAAGATAAATGGAATATCTCATGAATATCTGTTTTCTCATTTTTACAATGCCAAGAAATATTCAAAAACGGATAAAGGATGGGAAACTAATTTTATTAAGGAAGATTTTTTAGGTTCGAAGCTTGAAAATGATCTTGTTGATTCTAGCTCAGGAAAAGTTTATGCAAAAACTGGGGAAAAATTCAATATCTTAGTCGCTAAAGAAATAGCACAAGATAAAGTAAAAAAAGTTTGTATTTCTAGCGAAAACCTGATTGGAAAATTCTTAGCAAAAGATTTATTTGATAAATCGAATGGAATTATTCACTTTGAAGCTGGCGATGAAATCAATGATAATGTAATAAATTTTTTAGAACAAAATAAAACCCTAGATGTTGAAATATTGGACATAAATTCAAGCAAACAAGGTTCTTACATAAGAGATACATTTGCAGCTGACAAAAATAAAAATAGAAATGATGCAATAAATGAGATTTATAAAGTTATGAGACCAGGAGAGCCACCCACATTAGAGGCTGCTGACAAACTTTTCAGAAGTCTTTTTTTTGATAGAGAAAGATATGACTTGTCGCCAGTAGGAAGACTTAAGATTAATAACAGATTAGGTCTTGATACTGACCTTGAAAAAAGAGTACTAGAGAATCAGGATATAATCAAAATTGTAAAATATCTTTCAGAATTAAAAGACGGAATTGGTGAGNTCGATGATATTGATCATCTTGGGAATAGAAGAGTTCGTTCGGTTGGCGAATTACTAGAAAATCAATATACATTGGGTGTTATTAGAATGGAAAGAGCCATCAAAGAAAGAATGACGAATGCTCCAGACATTGAAACAGTTATGCCAAATGATATTGTAAATCCTAAGCCTGCATCAGCTGCGATTAGAGAATTTTTTGGCCAAAGTCAACTTTCACAATTTATGGATCAAACTAACCCCTTATCAGAAATAACTCATAAAAGAAGATTGTCAGCGTTAGGACCAGGCGGATTGTCAAGAGAAAGAGCAGGATTTGAAGTAAGAGATGTTCATCCTTCTCACTATGGTAGAATATGTCCTATTGAAACACCAGAAGGTCCGAACATTGGACTCATAAACTCACTAGCGACTTATTCAAAAGTCAACACGTACGGTTTTATAGAAACTCCTTACAGAAAAGTTGTGGATTCAAAGGTTTCATCTCAAATCTCATATTTATCGGCCATGGATGAAGAAAATTTTANAATTGCTCANGCCAANGAGCCACTTAATCCAGATGGTTCGTTTGAAAGNTCACTTGTCTCATGTAGAAAAAGCGGTGACTTTGTAATGGTTGATCCAAAATTTGTTGATTATATTGATGTTTCACCTAAACAACTTGTNTCTGTTGCCGCAGCTCTAATACCTTTTTTGGAAAATGATGATGCCAATAGAGCTCTTATGGGTTCAAATATGATGCGTCAAGCGGTTCCATTAATGAAGGCTGAGTCACCCTATGTAGGAACAGGTATGGAATCTGTTGTAGCTAGGGATTCTGGTGTTGTATTAGTTGCAAAGAGATCTGGCGTTGTAAATCAGGTTGATTCTTCAAGGATAGTTATAAGTGCTGATGAAAAAGTAGATGGTGACACAGGTGTTGACATTTACAGGTTAAGTAAATTTCAAAGGTCTAATCAAGATACTTGTATTAACCAACAACCTCTTGTGAGACAAGGAGATTATGTTGAAGAAGGTGACATAATAGCAGACGGACCCGCATCTAAAATTGGCGAGCTTGCTCTTGGAAAAAATGTAACCGTAGCTTTCATGCCTTGGAATGGGTATAATTATGAGGATTCAATTTTGATATCCGAGAGATTGGTCGTGAACGATGTTTTTACCTCTATACATATTCAAGAATTTGAGGTTTTAGCCAGAGATACAAAGTTAGGTCAGGAGGAAATAACCAGAGATATTCCTAACGTAGGTGAGGAATCTCTTACAAATTTAGATGAGGCTGGAATAGTTCATATCGGAGCGAAGGTTCATCCTGGCGATATTCTTGTTGGTAAGGTTACTCCTAAAGGCGAATCTCCAATGACACCTGAGGAAAAGTTATTAAGAGCTATTTTTGGTGAAAAAGCAGCAGATGTTAAAGATACATCTTTGCGTTTACCTCCCGGTGCCTCAGGTACTATTGTTGAGGTGAGAGTTTTTTCNAGAAGAGGTGTCGACAAAGATGAAAGGTCTTTGTCTAACGAAAGAATGCAAATAGAACAACTTCACATAGATATGGAAGATGAAAAATTTATTTTAGAGTCTAGTTTTAAAGATAACCTNTGTTCATTAATCCAAAACCAAATGCATGTTAAAGGTATTGAAGGTGAAAAAAAGAATGCTAAAATTTCGCTACTAATGTTAGATAAACTTGATTTAAGACAACTCAGAGAAATTGTTGTTTCAAATGATAAAATTATGAAAAAAATTGAAAGTTTAGTTGAGGCTTTCGATAAAAGCTTAGACAACCTTAATCAAAACTTTCAATCTAAAGTAGATAAAGTTCAATCAGGTGACGAATTATTACCTGGAGTTATGAAGTTAATAAAAGTTTTCGTTGCTGTAAAAAGACAATTAGCTCCTGGTGATAAAATGGCAGGAAGGCATGGAAATAAGGGAGTTATTTCTAGAATTATTCCTGTTGAAGACATGCCTTACATGGAAGACGGCACTCCTGTTGATATAGTTTTGAATCCATTAGGTGTTCCATCAAGAATGAACGTGGGGCAAATTTTAGAAACCCACCTTGGAGCTGCCTCTGTTGACTTAGGCAAAAAATTTGAAGAACTTGGTTTGAAAGCAAAAAAAGAGAGATCAAAAATCTCTGAAATAAGAAATTTATTTAAAACAGTTTATGGAAATGAGCTTTTTAAAAAACGATTTGAAACTCTTAAAGATAATGAATTGATTCAAAGAGCCGTTAATCTGAGACATGGCGTACCTTTCGCCACTCCAGTATTTGACGGAGCAAAAGAAATCGATATTAATTCTTTTTTTGAACTCTCAAGTACTGAAACAAGTGGTCAAAAAAGATTAATTGACGGAAGAACTGGAGGTTACTTTGATAGACCGATTACAGTTGGTCAAATTTACATGTTAAAATTAAACCATCTAGTTGATGACAAAATTCATGCTCGTTCAATTGGTCCATACAGTTTGGTAACACAGCAACCACTTGGAGGTAAAGCCCAATTTGGTGGTCAAAGATTTGGCGAAATGGAAGTATGGGCACTTGAAGCATATGGAGCATCTTACACTTTACAAGAAATGTTAACGGTTAAATCAGATGATGTTTCAGGAAGAACAAAGGCTTATGAAACTATCGTTCGAGGAGATGATAATATTGAGTCGGGAATACCAGAGTCTTTTAATGTATTGATCATGGAACTAAAATCTTTAGGACTAAATGTCGAACTCCTAGAAAGAAGTATGAATTGAGGATAACATGAATGATTTAATTAAGCTTATAGAAAGACCCAATCTTGTAGATTTCGACCATATAAAAATCTCAATTGCTAGTCCAGATGAAATTATTTCATGGTCACATGGTGAAATTAAAAAACCAGAGACAATTAATTATAGAACTTTTAAGCCAGAAAGAAGTGGTTTATTTTGTGCTAGAATTTTTGGACCAATTAAAGATTATGAATGTGTTTGCGGAAAATACAAAAGAATGAAATTCAAAGGCATCATCTGTGAAAAATGTGGGGTCGAAGTTACATTGACCAAAGTTAGAAGAGAAAGAATGGGGCACATCCCACTTGCTGCTCCTGTCGCACATATTTGGTTTTTAAAATCTCTACCAAGTAGAATTGGTTTATTATTAGATATTGCCCTAAAAGACCTTGAAAAAGTTTTATACTTTGAAAGTTTTATTGTAACTGAACCTGGAATGGTCAAGGGTCTGAAGAAACTTCAAATCTTATCAGACGAGGACAATACTAATTTNAAAGAGGAGTACGGAGAAAGTTTTCAAAGTATGATCGGAGCCGAAGCTATTCAAAAATTATTATCAGAAATTGATTTAGAAGAAGAACAAAAAATAGTACGAGAGGAATTAGACACCACATCCTCAGAAACTAAAAAGAAAAAACTTGTNAAAAGGCTTAAGCTTATNGAAGCATTTCTTAGCTCTAAGTTAAAACCAGAGTGGATGATTCTTAATGTGATTCCAGTTATACCTCCTGAATTGAGGCCACTAGTACCTCTTGATGGGGGTAGATTTGCTACTTCGGATTTAAATGATTTGTATAGAAGAGTGATAAATAGAAACAATAGATTACAAAGGTTATTAACGTTAAAAGCNCCTGACATTATTGTAAGGAACGAGAAAAGAATGTTACAGGAAGCTACTGACGCATTATTTGATAANGGTAGANGAGGAAGAGTAATAACTGGAACAAACAAACGTCCGCTNAAATCCCTTTCTGATATGCTNAAAGGAAAACAAGGACGTTTTAGACAAAATCTTCTTGGAAAAAGAGTCGATTATTCAGGTAGATCTGTAATTGTTGTTGGCCCCGAATTGAAATTACATCAGTGTGGTATTCCAAAAAAAATGGCCCTAGAGTTATTTAAACCATTTATTTATTCTAAATTAGAAAAATACAATCTTGCTGCAACTATTAAAGCTGCAAAAAAAATGGTTGAGAAAGAACGCTTTGAGGTCTGGGATATTTTGGCAGAAGTTATTCGTGAGCATCCTGTATTGTTAAATCGTGCACCTACACTTCATCGTTTGGGCATCCAGGCATTTGAACCAATTTTAATTGAAGGAAAAGCCATTCAGCTTCATCCACTTGTCTGCACAGCTTTCAATGCAGATTTTGACGGTGACCAAATGGCNGTTCATGTACCATTATCNTTAGAAGCCCAACTAGAGGCTAGAGTATTGATGATGTCAACAAATAATATCTTATCTCCTGCGAGTGGAAAACCAATCATTGTGCCATCTCAAGACATGATTCTTGGTCTGTATTACTTAAGTCTTGAAAGTTCAGAGGAAAAAGGTCAAGGAATGATTTTTGCTAATGTAAATGAAATGATCGTTGCTTTGGACAACGGAATCTTAAGTTTACAGACNAAAATTAAATGCAGATATGAAACAGTAGACGATAATTTCCAAGCTAAAACAATTACAGTGTCAACTACACCAGGTAGAATGTTACTAAGTGAAATACTTCCTAGGCACCCAAAGGTCAAATTTGACATTATTAACAAAGTTCTCACAAAAAAGGAAATCAGTAATGCAATAGATATTGTTTATAGACATTGCGGACAGAAAAAAACAGTAATTTTTGCAGACAAACTGATGAACTTAGGGTTTAAAGAAGCTTGTAAAGCTGGAATATCTTTTGGAAAAGATGATCTTCTAATACCTCAGAACAAATCCCAATTGCTTCTGGAAACTGAGAAAAAAGTTAAACTTTATGAAAAACAGTATTCAGAAGGTTTAATAACTAGAGGAGAAAAGTATAACAAAGTTGTTGATGCTTGGGCCAAATGTTCCGATAATGTTGCTAGTGAGATGATGCAAATAATGGTTCCTGGGCAGAATGANTCGGCAATGGAATTTAACTCGGTNTACATGATGGCTGATTCTGGCGCACGAGGTTCTCCTGCTCAGCTNAAACAACTAGCTGGTATGAGAGGATTAATGGCAAAACCATCAGGTGAAATTATTGAAACTCCAATTGTTTCTAACTTTAAGGAGGGTTTAACGGTTCTAGAATATTTTAATTCCACTCATGGAGCAAGAAANGGATTAGCTGATACCGCACTTAAAACCGCAAATTCAGGNTATTTAACCAGAAGACTGGTTGACGTGGCTCAAGATTGTATTATTACGATTGAGGATTGTTTTACTGAAAACTATATTACNATTGAATCACTTGTTGAGGGTGGTGAAGAGATCGAATCTTTATCGGAAAGGATTTTAGGAAGGACTTTAGCTGAAGATTTATTTGATAAACAAANCAATAAAAAAATAGCCTCAGCCGGAGAAATAATTACTGAGGAACACTTAGGTATTATTGATGCGGCTAATCTTGGAAAAGTTAAGATAAGGTCGGTTCTAAGTTGTGAGGCCGAGTTTGGTGTTTGTGCTAAGTGTTATGGACGAGACTTAGCTAGAGGAACTCCTGTTAATGTCGGAGAAGCAGTTGGTGTAATAGCTGCCCAATCAATTGGTGAACCAGGAACACAACTTACCATGAGAACTTTTCACATTGGTGGAGCAGCACAGAAAGGAACTGAGGTATCTAACATAGAATCCAAACTAGCAGGATATACACGATATGTTAATTTAAAAGCTTCAAAAGATAGTAGGGGNAATCTTATAAATCTTTCAAGAAATTCAACAATTTCTATTTTAGACTCAAACAGCAAAGAAAGGGCTAAACACAGACTTCCTTTTGGTTGTAAATTAAACTTTAAAGATAAAGATAAAATTAAACAAGGCGATATTCTGGCGGAATGGGACCCGTTTACTATTCCTATAATTTCCCAAATTGATGGTTACGTAATTTTCAAAGACCTTGAAGAGGGTACAACAACTAGAGAGATAGTTGATGATTCAACAGGTTTGTCTAGTAATATTGTTATGGATTGGAAACAACAGGCTAAAAATCAAGATCTTGAACCAAGAGTTGAAATTCATGATAAACAAAAAAATGGAAGTATCCTAACATTAGAGAATGGAAGTCAAGCTAGATACGACTTAACGGTTGATGCAATTATTAATATTACTGACGGTGCACCTGTAAAAAACGGTGATGTAATCGCCAGAGTTCCTAAAGAATCAACAAAAACAAAAGATATAACTGGAGGGTTGCCAAGGGTTGCGGAACTCTTTGAGGCAAGGAAGCCAAAAGATCATGCGATTATTGCTGAAACGTCAGGTAAAATAGAATTTGGAAAGGATTATAAAATGAAAAGAAAAATTTCAATTTTACCTTCTGATTCCAAAAGGGAACCTATTGAATATATTATCTCAAAGTCAAAGCATTTGACAGTCCAGGAAGGAGACGTCGTAGAAACGGGTGATATTCTTGTTGATGGAAGCTCTGTACCTCATGATATTTTACGAATCAAGGGAGTGGAAGCTTTAGCAGCGTATATGATAAAAGAAGTCCAGGATGTGTATAGGCTTCAAGGAGTGAAAATTAATGATAAACATATCGAGGTCATTGTTAGGCAAATGATGCAAAAAGTTGAGGTGACTGATCCGGGTCAAACCACTTTCTTGTCTGGTGAACAAGTCAGTAAAAAAGAGTTCAAGGAAGCTAATGCGAAAGTAATAAAAAATAATTTACAACCAGCTCAAGGACATGAAATACTTCTAGGGATTACAAAAGCTTCACTACAAACCGATAGTTTTGTATCTGCTGCATCATTTCAAGAAACAACAAGAGTTCTCACAGAGGCATCAGTTTCAGGTAAAATTGACAGCCTTTTCGGTCTTAAAGAAAATGTAATTGTTGGAAGGTTAGTTCCATGTGGTACAGGCTCAGTTATGTCTGAAGTTAAGTTAGAAGCGTCAAAAAAAGATAAAGAGCTTCTTGGCAAGGCGTCGGAAAATACTGATGTTGACGATAAGATTAAGGTTAAATAATTTTTTTATCTCTGTAGTTGACAGTCGATGAAGATCCATTAGTATGCAAAAAATGATTGGTAGTGGTCAACATTGATCAAACACAATTAGTAAGGGGAAAAAATGCCTACAATTAATCAACTTATTAGGTCACCAAGATCTAAGCAAATTAAGAGAAATAAGGTACCAGCTTTGGAACATTCTCCGCAGAAAAGGGGTGTTTGCACTAGAGTTTATACCACTACACCAAAAAAACCTAATTCAGCTTTGAGGAAGGTAGCGAGGGTTAAGCTAACCAATGGATTTGAAGTAACTAGTTATATACCGGGGGAAGGTCACAATTTACAAGAACATTCTGTAGTTTTAATAAGGGGAGGAAGAGTAAAAGATCTACCCGGTGTAAGATATCATGTTTTAAGAGGTGTTCTAGATACAGAGGGCGTAAAAAATAGAAAACAAAGAAGGTCCAAATACGGTGCCAAGAGGCCAAAATAGAGAGTTTAAAAATGTCAAGAAGAAGAAGAGCTAACAAAAGAAACATACTTCCAGATAGCAAATACAACGATAGGGTTTTATCTAGATTTGTAAATGTCATAATGGTTGATGGAAAAAAATCCCTTGCTGAAAATATTGTTTATAAGGCCCTAGATATTGCAACAAGTAAATTAAAATCAAAAAGTCAACTGGATCTATTCAAAAATGCACTTAACAATGTTAAGCCTGGTATCGAAGTAAGATCTAGGCGTGTCGGTGGTGCGACGTATCAAGTTCCAGTAGAAATACGTTCCGAAAGAGCCCAAGCTTTAGCAATTAGATGGATAGTTGATGCTTCAAGAAAAAGAAATGAGAAATCGATAATTGAGCGTCTTGCTAATGAATTCGCTGATGCTCATGAGAAAAAAGGGATTTCTGTAAAAAAAAAGGAAGATACTCATAAAATGGCGGAGGCTAACAGAGCTTTTGCCCATTACAGGTGGTAAAATGGTAAGGAAGACTCAATTAAAAGACTATAGGAACATTGGAATTATGGCACATATAGATGCAGGAAAAACTACCACTACTGAAAGAATTCTTTACTATACAGGTGTATCACACAAGATTGGAGAAGTACATGACGGTGCTGCGACAATGGACTGGATGGAGCAGGAGCAAGAAAGAGGCATTACAATAACATCTGCTGCAACAACTTGTTTTTGGAACAATAAAAGAATAAATATAATTGATACCCCCGGTCATGTTGATTTTACAATAGAAGTAGAAAGGTCGCTTCGCGTTTTAGATGGTAGTGTCTGCGTTTTTGATTCCGTAGCGGGTGTAGAACCACAATCTGAGACTGTATGGAGACAGGCAGATAAGTACGGCGTCCCCAGAATGTGTTTTGTAAATAAAATGGACAGGATTGGGGCAAACTTCTTTCGATGCGTTGAAATGATTGTTGACAGACTGGGAGCAAACCCTCTTTTGATTCAACTACCTCTTGGGGCAGAATCTGAATTCAAGGGAGTAATAGATTTGATTAAGATGAAAGCTATTGTTTGGCAAGAAGAAACTCTTGGTGCAAAATTTACTTATGAAGAAATCCCTGAAGATGTAAAAGCTGAATCTGAGAAATATAGAGAAAAACTTATCGAAACAGTTGTTGAATTAGATGACGATATTATGGAGAAATATCTAGATGGTGATATCCCTGATGAAGAAACTTTGAAAAATCTGATTAGAAAAGGCACGATTTCAGGAAATTTCGTGCCAGTTCTTTGTGGAAGTTCTTTTAAAAACAAAGGTGTTCAACCTATGTTAGATGCGGTTGTAGATTTTCTTCCATCACCTCTTGATGTTGAATCTATTAAAGGGGTCAAGTATGACAAGGAAGAGGAGCAGATTGAGAGAAAAAGTTCCGATGATGAACCTTTTGCTGCTCTTGCATTTAAAATTATGAATGACCCTTTTGTTGGTTCACTAACCTTTATGAGAGTTTATTCAGGTACAATTGAAGCAGGTAGCTTCGTTCTAAATTCCGTAAAAGATAAAAGGGAAAGATTTGGAAGAATGCTTCAAATGCACTCAAATTCAAGGGAAGACATAAAAGTTGCCTGTGCTGGGGATATTATAGCTGTGGCTGGTCTGAAAGACACAACTACTGGTGATACTTTATGTAACCCAAATGAAGCAGTGATTTTAGAGAGAATGGAATTTCCTGACCCTGTTATTGAAGTAGCTGTAGAGCCTAAAACTAAAGCTGATCAAGAAAAGATGGGAGTTGCCTTGCAGAGGTTGGCTGCTGAGGACCCATCTTTTAAAGTTAGTATTGACCATGAATCTGGTCAAACTGTTATGAAAGGAATGGGAGAATTGCACCTAGAAATCTTGGTGGATAGAATGCTTCGGGAATTTAAAGTTGATGCAACTGTTGGTGCTCCACAAGTTGCTTACCGTGAAACTATTACTAGTAAAGCTTCAGTTGATTACACTCACAAGAAACAGTCTGGTGGTGCAGGCCAATTTGCAAAGATAATTTTAGAGTTTGAACCACTTGAAAAGGGTTCTGGAGTTAGTTTTGAAAGTAAAATTGTTGGTGGAAGGGTCCCCAAAGAATATATTCCTGGAGTAGAGAAGGGTATAAAGTCTTCCACTGAAACTGGTTTCTTAGCTGGTTTTCCTGTGATTGATTTTAAATGTACCTTAATTGATGGGGCTTATCATGATGTTGACTCAAGTGTTATGGCATTTGAAATTGCAGCTAGAGCAGCTTTTAGGGAAGCTATGGCAAAGGCAAGTGCCGTTTTGCTCGAGCCGATGATGAAGATTGAGGTGGTAACACCAGAGGAATATATGGGTGATATTATTGGGGACTTGAATTCTAGGAGAGGACAAGTCTCAGGTATGGAACAACGTGGAGTCAATCATGTTGTTAATGGCATGGTACCCCTTGCTAATATGTTTGGTTATGTAAATAATTTACGCTCTATGAGCCAGGGTAGAGCTAGTTACACAATGTCTTTTGATCATTATGAACAAGTACCGAATAATGTTGCAGAAGAAGTCAAGGAAAAAGTTTCTGGTTAATATTTTAAAGGAGAAAAATTATGTCTAAAGAAAAATTTGATAGAAGTAAACCTCACTGTAACATTGGTACAATCGGTCACGTTGACCATGGAAAAACAACCCTGACTGCTGCTATTACTAAGGTTCTTTCTGAAACTGGTGGTGCAACCGAGATGGATTATGCACAAATAGACAAAGCTCCAGAAGAAAAAGAAAGGGGTATTACCATATCTACATCTCATGTCGAATATCAAACCGATAAAAGACATTATGCTCATGTAGATTGTCCTGGACACGCCGATTATGTAAAAAATATGATCACTGGTGCTGCTCAAATGGACGGTGCAATTTTAGTTGTTTCTGCTGCAGATGGTCCTATGCCTCAGACGAAAGAGCATATTTTGTTAGCTCGCCAAGTTGGTGTCCCATCAATTGTTGTGTTTATGAATAAAGTTGATCAAGTTGACGATCCTGAATTGATCGATTTAGTTGAGATGGAAGTTCGAGAGTTACTTACAAAGTATGAATTTGATGGTGATAATATCCCGATAATTAAAGGTTCTGCTCTTGCAGCAATTGAAAATTCTAATGAGGAAACAGGAAAAAAAGCCATTCTTGAACTTATGTCAAAAGTTGATGAGTTTATCCCACAACCTGCCAGGCCTTTAGATCAAGATTTCTTAATGCCAATAGAAGACGTTTTCTCAATTTCAGGAAGAGGAACAGTTGTAACTGGAAGAGTAGAGAGAGGGGTGGTCAATGTTAATGACGAAATCGAGATTACAGGTATTAGAGACACTCAAAAAACAGTTTGTACTGGTGTTGAAATGTTTCGCAAACTCCTTGATAGAGGCGAAGCAGGAGATAATGTGGGTGTACTTCTCAGAGGAACAAAGAGAGAAGATGTTGAGAGGGGTCAAGTTTTAGCGAAACCAGGTTCAATAAAACCCCATAAAAAGTTTAAGGCTGAGGCTTACGTTTTGAACAAAGATGAAGGTGGTAGACACACTCCTTTTTTCAAAAATTATAGACCCCAGTTTTATTTTAGAACAACAGATGTAACTGGTACAATTGAATTACCTTCAGGCACAGAAATGGTNATGCCGGGAGACAATATCTCAATCGATGTTGAACTTCTTACACCAATTGCAATGGATAAAGGTTTAAAGTTTGCTATAAGGGAAGGCGGCAGAACAGTGGGTGCTGGAGTTGTTGCAGAAATTACAGATTAATAAATGATTTATTATTATGAGTACACAAAATATTAGAATAAGATTGAAGGCTTTCGACCATAGAGTACTAGATCAAACTACTCTTGAGATTGTAAACACCGCAAAAAGAACTGGGGCAAATGTCAAAGGGCCGATTCCATTGCCCACTCTAGTTGACAAATTTACAATACTTAAATCTCCTCATGTTGACAAGAAATCAAGAGACCAACTTGAAATGAGAACTCATAAAAGGGTTATGGATATAACAGAATGGACNCCGCANACAGTTGATGCACTTCAAAAACTTGAACTTGCNGCTGGTGTTGATATTGAGATTAAAATTTAGGTGNAGTGTGATGAGGATTGGTTTACTAGCTAAAAAGGTTGGAATGAGTAGATTTTACGATGAATCTGGGAGAAACCACTCTGCAACCATTTTAGAGATTGATGATTGCAGAGTTATAGACATTAAGGACAAAACTAAAGTTGGATATTCTGCTGTAAGGCTTTCATTCGGTTCATCACCGAAAAAAAANAATAAACCAGCTAAAGGATTCTTAAAGAAAAAAAATATTCAATCTTTCGAATATTCAAAAGAATTTAGAACTGTAGATAATAGTGAATTAAAAGTTGGAGACTTAGTTGGTGTGGATAATTTTAATGAAGGACAGTTTGTTGATATATCTGGTCGTTCGATTGGAAAGGGATTTGCAGGAGGCATGAAGAGACATAATTTCTCCGGTAACAGGGCAACTCACGGTGTTTCAATTTCTCACAGGTCCCATGGTTCGACTGGTCAATGTCAAGATCCCGGTAAAGTATTTAAAGGAAAAAAAATGGCCGGAAGGTTGGGAAATGTAAATAAAACAATTCAAAATTTAAAAATTTTAAAGATTATTAAAGAGTCTAACATTTTGATTGTAAAGGGGGCTGTACCTGGTCCCAAAGGAGGGATTTTAAAGATAGTCGACTCCTTAAAAATAAAGAACAATAATATTCCCTCTGTCAATACAAAACAGGAAACTTCCTCTAAAATAAAAGATGTTAATGAAAAACAATTTAATGAAGNCAATACAGCACCTTCCAAGCTTCAAGCCAATCAAGGTGCTTCAGATAATGATAAGAAAAATTAGGTTAATTTAATGAAAGAAAGAGTTTGTAATCTGGATAATAAGAGTTTAAATGAAATCTCACTTAATAAATTTATATTTGGGATCGAGTTTAACCCTGATGTAATACACAGAATGATTAGATACCAATTAGCTAAAAGAAGGTCAGGTAATCATAAGACAAAAAATATATCCGAGATCTCTGGTACAACAAAAAAACCCTTTAAACAAAAAGGTACAGGAAGTGCACGACAAGGAAGCAAAAGATCTCCACAAATGAGAGGCGGTGCAGTCATTTTTGGTCCTGTAGTTAGATCTCATGCACATAAATTACCTAAGCGTATCAGAAACTTAGCCTTAAGAATAGCAATTTCNAAGAAGCTTAAAGATGGAAGATTAAAAATTATCGATAATTTTAAAATTTCAAAAAACAAAACAAGTTTATTTAAAAAAAAATTAAACATATTGAAAATTGATTCTGCGCTTTTTGTTGACGGAAAAGTTGTGGATGATAATTTTCTTCTTGCTTCATGTAATGTACCGAAGATAGATGTCTTGCCAATAGCAGGTATTAATGTTTATGATATTTTTAAAAGAGATTTTTTGGTCCTTTCTTCTAATGCAATCGATTGTCTGGAAAAGAGGTTTTTAAATGAGTAAGATTTCTCAAGAAAAAATGTACGAAGTTGTAAGAAACCCTCTGGTCTCTGAAAAATCTACCTTCATTTCTCAATTTAATTATTACGTATTTAAAGTTTCTAAGTCCTCAACTAAGTCTGAAATAAAAGAGGCAGTAGAAAAAATATTCAAAGTTAAAGTTAAAAATGTAAATACATTGAATCAAAAGGGAAAAAGAAAAGTTTTTAGAAATAAAAAAGGTATTAGGTCATCAATAAAGAAAGCTTTCGTAAAGCTTGAAGAAGGTAATACTATTGATACAACTGTGGAGATTAAATAATGGCCTTAAAACAATATAAGCCAGTTACATCTAGCCAACGTGGGTTGGTTTTAGTTGATCGAAAAGATGTTTATAAGGGTAAGCCCCATAAAAAGTTAACAGCNGGTATGTCAAACAGCGGTGGACGCAATAATCACGGTCATTTAACTGCTAGAAGAAAAGGTGGGGGTCATAAAAAAAAATATAGATTAATAGACTTCAAAAGAGANATAACAGACATTAATGCCACTGTAGTAAGAATCGAATACGATCCCAATAGGTCTAGTCTTATTGCCCTATTAAAATACGAAAATAATGACATTTCTTACATAATAGCTCCGCAAAATCTTAAGACAGGAGATAAAATTGTGTCTTCAGACAATGCTGATATTAAGGAAGGTAATTGCCTCAAAATTAAAAATATTCCTACTGATACACTAATTCATAATATCGAATTAAAGCCTGGAAAGGGCGGACAGTTGGTTAGATCTGCTGGAACTTATGGTCAACTTGTTGGTAAGGATGCAGATTATGCTCAGATAAAGTTATCTTCTGGAGAAATAAGAATTGTAAGAGTTGAATGCAGGGCAACCGTTGGTATGGTATCAAACCCAGATAAAAAAAATATTAAGNTAGGAAAAGCAGGAAGGAAAAGATGGCTGGGTCTTAGGCCTGTAGTCAGAGGTGTTGCAAAAAACCCAGTTGACCATCCCCACGGTGGTGGTGAAGGTCGAACCTCAGGAGGTCGAAATCCTGTATCNCGAAAGGGATTATCTGCTAAAGGAAAAAAAACCAGAAATAATAAGAGAACGGATAAATTTATTTTAAAGAAAAGAGGTAGATAGTCTAATGTCAAGATCTGTTTGGAAAGGTCCATTTGTGGATATGTATTTGTTAAAAAAAGCCGAAGTAGTAAAAAACTCTGGTAGAAATGATGTTATTAAAACTTGGTCAAGAAGATCAACGATTTTGCCAGAATTCGTTGGCCTGACATTTGGTGTGCACAATGGAAAAAAGCATGTTCCTGTAACTGTAAATGAAAACATGGTTGGTCACAAATTTGGTGAATTTTCACCCACTCGAACTTATAAAGGACACAATGCTGACAAAAAAACAAAATAGGAGCTTAGATTGAACAGTAAGAATGAGATAAAAAATTTCGCATTGGCTAGTGCTAAGTCTGTTAAGACAAGCATCCAAAAAGCAAATTTGATTCTTAAGAAAATTAGAGGAAAAAAAGCTGAAATCGCTATTAATTTACTCGAATTTTCAAATAAAAAAGCTTCTTTATATGTATTGAAAGTTTTGAAATCAGCTGTATCTAATGCTGAAAATAACCATCAGCTTGATATTGACAAGCTTTTTGTGAAGGAAGCCACGGTTGGGAGATCTATGGTTCTAAAAAGATTTAGGCCTAGAGCAAGAGGACGATCTGGAAAAATCTTAAAGCCATTTTCTAAGATAAGAATTATTGTGGAAGAAAAAGAGGATGGTATTTCATCTNAGTTGCCTGAAAAAACAGATTATACTGTTGAAAATAATAAAACTGAGTCAAAAAAAAAAAACGAAAATGAGACCTTAGAAAATCAAAAAATTATCAATAAAGACGTTAAAGGTGATGAAACTGAAAACTCAAAATCATCCATTGATAAATTAGAAGGGAAAAAATATGGGTCAAAAAACTAACCCAATCGGACTCAGATTAGGTATTAATAAATCTTGGGAGTCTAGATGGTTTTCAGAAAAAGAATATTCTAAACTTTTGCAAGAAGATATTGTTTTAAGAAAATATTTGTTAAAAAATCTTTCATCCGCAGGAATTTCAAAAATTTTAATCGAGAGACCAGCNAAGTTAGCAAGAATTACTCTTTATTCTTCACGTCCTGGTGTAATAATCGGAAAAAAAGGTTCGGATATAGAAAGATTAAAAAATAAGATTTCAACAATGGTTTCGGGTGAAGTTAGTATCAACATAGTAGAAATCAAGAAACCTGAATTAGATTCCAAATTAGTAGCAGATAATATCGCTCAACAACTTGAAAGAAGAGTTGCTTTTAGAAGAGCGATGAAAAGGGCTGTTCAATCAGCTATGAGACTTGGTGCCCTCGGGATAAGAATAAACTGTAGTGGAAGACTAGGTGGTGCAGAAATAGCTAGAATGGAATGGTACAGAGAAGGACGAGTCCCGCTCCACACTTTAAGAGCAGACATCGATTACGGTATTGCTAGAGCAAATACAACCTATGGTATTTGTGGAATAAAGGTTTGGATTTTCAAGGGGGAAAAATTTGATAATGTGGTCAAATCTAATAATAATGATATAGAAAATGTTAACTCTCCAAATATGGATGAATAAAAATGTTACAACCAAAAAAACCAAAATTTAGAAAACAATTTAAAGGAAGAATGCATGGTAATTCCAAGGGTGGAAACTCCTTAAACTTTGGTTCATTTGGACTAAAAGCCTTAACACCTGCAAGAATAACATCTCGGCAAATTGAAGCCGCAAGAAGATGTATTTCTAGGCATCTGAAGAGGTCTGGAAAAGTTTGGATAAGAATATTTCCAGATGTTCCAATAACAAAAAAACCTGCCGAAGTTCGGCAAGGCAAAGGTAAGGGTTCTGTTGAGTTTTGGGCTGCCAAAGTTAAACCCGGAAAAATTATTTTTGAAATTGACGGCGTGGCTAAACCTCTTGCAATGGAGGCTTTTGAATTAGCTTCAGCAAAACTTCCGAATAAAAATAAATTTGTTAAAAGATTAGGATTATAAAATGGAAAAGACTGTTGACCTTAGAAAACATGATATAGTGAAGCTTAAAGAGACTTTAGTTACTCTAAGAAAAGAATCTTTAAATTTGAGGTTTCAAAAATCCTCTGGCCAACTAGATAAAACTTCAAGAATAAAATTAGTAAGAAAACAAATAGCAAAAATAAAAACAATTATTAATGAAAAGGATAAAAAATAAATGCCTAAAAGAGTATTACGAGGTATAGTTATTTCAAATAAAGCAGAAAAAACGGTTACTGTTCTTGTAAAAAGAAAAGTGATGCATCCCGTTTACAAGAAGTATATTAATAAAAGTAAAAAATATAGTGCTCATGATGAAAATAATAAATGTGCTATTGGCGACTTGGTGTCAATAATTGAAAACAGGCCAATATCTAAAACCAAAACATGGGTAGTTACTTAAGGAATTTTATGATTCAAATGCAATCAACATTGTTTGTAGCAGACAACTCTGGAGCAAAAAAAGTTCAATGTATTAAAGTACTTGGTGGTTCTAAAAGAAGATTTGCGTCAATTGGTGATGTTATAGTAATCACAGTCAAAGACGCCATTCCAAGAGGTAAGGTTAAAAAAGGTGAGGTTCATAAAGCTGTAATTGTTAGAACTTCCAAAGAAGTATATAGATCAGATGGATCTTCAATAAGATTTGACAGAAATTCTGCAGTTTTGATTAATAACAATGGTGATCCCCTAGGGACAAGAATATTTGGCCCTGTAACTCGCGAGTTAAGGGCNAAAAAATATATGAAAATAATTTCACTAGCACCGGAGGTTTTGTGATGACTTCAAAGTTAAAAAAAGGAGACAACGTNATAGTNTTGTCAGGTAAAGACAAAGGAAAGAATGGGAAAATTCTGAGAGTTGTTTATAAAATGGGGCAACCTAAAGCAGTTGTTGAGGGCGTAAATATTGTAAAAAAACATACTAAACAATCAGCTACTTCAAANGGTGGTATTGAGTCAATTGAAATGCCTATTTTCCTATCAAAACTTTCTTTAGCAGATCCAAAAACTGGAAAACCTTCAAGAGTTGGATATAAATTTTTGGANGACGGCAAAAAAATCAGATTTGCAAAGAAGTCCGGNGAAACGTTGAGTTAANATAATGGCAAGATTGAAAGATTTATATTTAAGTAATCTAAAAGAATCACTCAAAACCAAGTTTTCTTTTAAAAACGANATGGAGGTCCCAAAATTGTCTAAAATTGTTATTAACATGGGAATAGGTGAATGTGTGACNGATGCAAAAAAAATTAATAACGCTGTTAGTGACTTAATGCAGATAACTGGTCAAAAACCTCAAGTCACACAATCTAGAAAATCTATAGCAGGATTTAAGTTAAGGAAGGGATTAAATATTGGTTGTAAAGTAACATTAAGAAAAAATAGAATGTACGAATTTTTGGACCGTTTTGTGAATATTGCTTTGCCAAGAGTAAGAGATTTTAAGGGACTGTCATTAAAATCTTTTGATGGTTTTGGGAACTATAATATTGGTATTAAGGAACAAATTATTTTTCCTGAAATTGATTATGATAAAATCGACAAAGTTCGTGGTATGGATATTTCAATCATAACAACATCAAATAACGATAAGCACGCATTAGAATTACTAAAAGGCTTTAATTTACCTTTTAAATCATGAGGGAGTAACANATGTCAAAATTGAGTATTGTCGAGAGAAATAAAAAAAGAATTAAACTTTATAAAAAATTTAAGTCTAAGCATGATAAACTGCTAAAAATGGCNAACAATAAACGTTTATCNCCTGATGAGCAGTTTCAAGCTAGATTAAAGCTTTCCAAGATTCCAAGGAACGCATCTAAAGTTAGAATAAGAAATAGGTGCGNNCTTACTGGTAGAGGACGAGGAGTTTATAGAAAATTTAAGCTTTCAAGGATTGCTTTTAGAGAATTAGCATCAATCGGACAAATTCCTGGAATAACAAAATCGAGTTGGTAAAAGAAAGGATTTTATTATGAGTTTATCAGATCCACTAGGAGATATGCTTACTAGAATAAGAAATGGTCAAGTAAGAGGCAAAGAAAACGTTCTAATGCCAGCATCGCGTTTTCGAGCTAATGTTCTTGAAGTTTTACANAGAGAAGGGTATATAAGAGGTTATAAAAGGATTGAGGTTGANAATAACAAAAATGAATTTCAAATAGAACTCAAATATGTCGATGGGCAACCCGTAATTAAAGATATTTCGAGGGTTTCTACACCTGGAAGACGTGTATATTCAAAAATCAAAGACCTTCAGAGAAATTTTGATGGTCTGGGTATATCAATTTTATCGACTTCTAAAGGGGTTTTATCTGACAATGAGGCTAGAGATGAAAATGTCGGTGGTGAAATATTATGCAAAGTATTTTAAGGTATCAAAATGTCTAGAAGTGGAAGAATTCCTGTAAACGTTCCGGAAAACACTAATGTTGAAATAGAAAGTGGAATAATTCATGCCAAAGGAAAACTTGGCGAACTGTCATTCGATTTCCAGAATCACGCAAAGGTTAGTTTAAAAGATAATTTGATTATAGTTGAACCTACCGGGGATAGTAAGTTTTCGCTTCAAATGTGGGGCACTGTAAGATCTAGGATCTCAAATTTACTTACTGGTGTCAGTGAAGGTTTTTCAAAAGAACTAGAATTGAATGGAGTCGGGTATAAAGCTAATCAAAAAGGGAATATTCTTGAACTGATACTTGGTTATTCCCACCCAATTAACTTTGAAATTCCCAATGGAATAAAAGTTGAGGTTCCTAAACCTACATCTATTATAATCTCGGGTCCAGANAAGCAAAGAGTTGGTCAAGTAGCCGCAAATATAAGAGAATTTAGAAAACCAGAACCTTTCAAAGGTAAAGGTGTGAAATACAAAGAAGAAGTCATAAGAAGAAAAGAAGGAAAGAAAAAGTAATGGCTAATATTCAACAAAAAAAAAGAAGAGCCCAAAGAAGTAGAGGCAAATTGAAAAAATCTATTAATCTTAGATTATCTGTATTCAGATCCAATAAACATATTTATGGCCAATTAATTGATGATACTAAAGGTATAACCCTTTTATCCTCCTCTTCTCACGAAAAGTCTATTATTAATGAAAAACTTACAAGTAAAAAAATTGCTTTNAAAGTTGGAGAAATAATTGGAGACAAAATTTCTAAAGCTAAAATATTTTCAAAAATTACATTTGACAGAGGTCCTTATATATTTCATGGANGAGTTAAGGAATTAGCTATGGGTGCAAGATCCAAAGGTGTAAAATTTTAGGGGGNGAAAAATGGTTGATGAAAAAAAAGAAAATAATGTCNCAGTGAAAGCCACNCAAAAAAANAAAANCATCAATGATGAAAAATCTGAAAGAAATTCTGACTCCATAGTTCAACCTTTAGAAACCAATAAAGCTGAAGACAAAGANGAGAAAAAATNTGAAAAAAAANNCCCATCTGTCAGTGAAACAANAAAGGACAACANTTTAAAAAGAGATAATTTATCTGACTCAATAAGTGACAATGTATCTGNTTCAATAAGTGACAATGCAGATTCTGAAAAAATACAAACAAAAAAACTAATTGGAAAAAAACTTGATTCAAAGAACGANAACTCTCCAAATAAATCGGCNAATAGAAAAACGCCTGATCAATCTGTTCAAGATAAATCGTCAGANGGAAATGAACTCGTTGAAAAATTAGTAAGTATTAACAGAGTAGCTAAAGTTGTTAAAGGTGGCAGGAGATTTAGTTTCGCCGCGCTGGTTGTAGTTGGAGATGGGAATGGACTTGTAGGCCATGGAAAAGGTAAGGCGAAAGAAGTACCAGAAGCAATTAAAAAAGCAACTGATGAGGCAAAAAATCAAATGATTAGAGTTCCTTTAAGACAAGGAAGAACNCTTCATCATGATATTAAAGGACGTTATGATTCTGGNAAAGTTTACCTNAGAAGTGCACCATCTGGAACNGGNGTAATTGCNGGTGGTCCGATGAGAGCNGTTTTTGANGCTCTNGGTATTCAAGACATAGTAGCTAAATCTGTAGGAACATCTAATCCNCACAACATGGTTAGAGCAACTTTTGAAGCCCTAAAAAATGTGTCNTCACCTAANATCATAGCCATGAGAAGAGGTCTCAAAATAAATGAGATAACAAAAAGAAGAAAATCCGACAAGG
Organism: Rickettsiales bacterium; assembly: GCA_002711625.1. Classification (GTDB taxonomy): domain Bacteria; phylum Pseudomonadota; class Alphaproteobacteria; order Methylaequorales; family Methylaequoraceae. The sequence continues at coordinate 53,004 of PARR01000005.1, forward strand.
AAGTTTCAGATGTCAAAAATTAAANTAAAACAAATTAAAAGTCCAATAGGAAGAAAAGCNTATCAGAAAAGAATCTTGATTAGTCTTGGTCTTAACAAAATCAACAGAGAAAAGATTCTAGAAAAAAACCCGTCAACTGTTGGTATGATTGAAAAAGTTAAGCATCTTCTAAAGATTAGCGATGAGGTGAAAAATGAAACTGAATGAAATAAACTCAAAGTATGATAATTTGAAAAAAAAAAAAAGGGTAGGACGTGGTATTGGTTCAGGACACGGTAAGACTGCTGGTAGGGGTATGAAAGGACAAAAATCAAGATCTGGTGTTTCAATCAATGGTTTTGAAGGAGGTCAAATGCCACTTCACATGAGAATGCCTAANCATGGTTTTAACTCACTAAATAGAACAAAAAAAATTGAAATTAAAACTACGTTTTTTAATGTTTTATTAAAAAAGAAAAAGATAAAATATAAGCAAGAATTAAATATTTCTGATGTTAAACTATTATTAAAGTCTAAGAAAAATACCAAAATAAAAATTCTTTTTGGAGAAAAGTTAGATGGACCAATTAAGATTGAGGCACATGGAGGTTCAAAAAATGCTGTTGAAGAATTTAAAAGAGTAGGAGGCGATTTAAAGATAGTCGAATTTTCTAGGGATAAGTCCTCAAAAGTTCTAAATAAATCAAATAAAAAAACAACATCAAATGACAACTCAAAAAATTTAAAAAAAAACTCAGATGAAAATTCTTCTCAAAGAAAAGACGATAGTTCCAATATAAATGAAGAAAAGCTAGAGACTAAAAATATTAAAGTAACAAGTAAAACAAGTTCGAAAAAAAAAGCCCTAAATAAGCCCATTTTAAAAAAACAAGTTTCAAAGTTAGATAAAAAGAAATAGACAATGGTATCTGTATCTGAGCAATTAGCATCAAGAATAAATCTAGGTTCAATAGCCAAGGCTGAAGACCTAAAAAAGAGAATCTTATTTACTCTTTTAGCNCTCATTGTTTATAGAATAGGTTCATACGTACCACTTCCAGGTATTGACCCAGTTGCTCTTGAGAAAGTTTTTGAAAGAAATGTAGGCGGAATTCTTGGAATGTTTGATATGTTTGCAGGTGGGGCTTTAGGTCGTATGACTATTTTTGCATTGAACATAATGCCCTATATTTCAGCTAGTATTATAATGCAATTACTTACAGTCATTTCACCTCAACTTGAACAACTTAAAAAAGAGGGAGAGATCGGCAGAAAAAAAATCAACCAATATGCGAGATATGGAACGGTTTTATTGGCTACTGTTCAAGGTTATGGAGTAGCCGTAGGCATCGAGAATATGTCAAGTAGTCAAGGCATCCAGGCAGTNATGGATCCTGGATTATTTTTTAGGTTTCTAACTGTAGTGACTCTAGTTTCAGGAACACTATTTTTAATGTGGCTTGGCGAACAAATTACTCAAAGAGGAATAGGAAATGGGATTTCTCTCATAATATTCACAGGNATTGTATCCCAATTGCCTATTGCTTTAAGCACAACATTTGAACTTGGAAGAACTGGAGCTCTTTCAACACTTTTTATTGTTTTTCTCATGATAATGTCTGTTTCGGTTATAGCTTTTATGGTGTTTGTGGAGAGAGCCCAAAGAAGAATATTAATACAATATCCAAAGAGACAACCTGGAGCAGGTAATAGGACAGCTGATTCGTCTCATCTTCCGATGAAAATAAATACAGCTGGAGTCATACCGCCAATATTTGCAAGTTCACTTTTATTGTTACCTATTACATTCGTTAGTTTTAATGCAGGCGGTGGACCAGAATGGCTGAATACANTAAGCCTTTTTTTAAGTAGAGGTCACCCTGTATACCTTTCANTGTATATTTCAATGATCGCATTTTTTGCTTTTTTTTATACAGCTATTGTTTTTAACCCCAAGGATACTGCTGATAACTTAAAAAAGTATGGAGGTTTCGTTCCTGGTATAAGACCTGGAGATAATACAGCTGAGTATTTAGATTATGTTCTGACGAGACTAACCGTTCTTGGCGCCACCTATCTGTGTTTGATTTGTTTGTTACCAGAACTTCTTATTTCGAAATACCAAGTTCCTTTTTATTTTGGTGGTACAAGTTTACTTATTGTTGTNAGTGTAACNATGGATACAGTTACACAAATCCAATCNTATCTTTTAGCACATCAATACGAAGGNCTTATAAAAAAATCTAGTTTAAGATCTCGTCGATGAAGAAAATTGTCCTTCTAGGTCCACCAGGCTGTGGCAAGGGAACTCAGTCCAAGTATTTAGTCCAAAACTTTAATTTTATTCAGATTTCAACTGGCGATTTGTTGAGGATTGAAATCGATAATAAAGAATCAATTTTGGGGAAAAAGATTAAACAAATAATTACAAAGGGAGAGCTTGTTCCAGACGACATTGTTATTAATTTGATAATTAAGGAGATAAAAGATAAAAAGACATTTAGTATGGTATTTGATGGATTTCCAAGAAATCTTCAACAAGCCATAGTTCTGGACAAGTCTTTGAANGTAATATCAACAAAACTTAATCACGCAATCTTTTTTGAGGTAGATTTAGGAATTCTTGAAGATAGAATTAAAAAAAGGATCAATGAATCAAGTATTAAAGAAAAAAGAGTTGATGATAATATTGAAACACTTTTGACTAGAATTGAAGTCTATAAAAAGAACACCATTCCCATTATTGAATATTATGAAAAAAAGTCTATTTTATCGAGAGTTAANGGTATGAAGCCAATTAATGAGGTCAGCNAAAAAATAAGAAATATAATTACTTAGATGGTGTTGACTTAAAAAAAAAAAAAAATATAATCCAAATTTAAATTCATAGGTTTTAATGTGGCAAGATTAGCAGGGGTTAACGTTCCAAGTAACAAGAGATTAGAAGTTGCTCTTAGGTATATTTATGGTATTGGTCCAAAGTTTTCACGCGACATATGTAATCTCACAAACGTTGATANTAACAAACGAGTTAATCAGTTAACTGACGACGAAATTATAAAAATTAGGGAGTGTATTGATAAAAATTTTATTGTCGAGGGAGACCTCAGAAGAGAAGTTTCCAACAATATAAAAAGATTAACAGATCTTGGTTGCTACAGGGGGTTAAGGCATCGTGGTAAACTTCCAGTAAGGGGTCAAAGAACGCATACCAATGCTAGAACAAGAAAAGGAAAGGCTGTTCCAATTGCTGGAAAGAAAAAAGCGGGTTAATTAATGGTTTCGAAGGATTCAAAAAAAAAAAAAGTAAAAAAAAATATACCATCTGGGGTTGCCCACATTAGTTCTACGTTCAACAACACAATAATAACTATCACAGATAATACTGGAAACACAGTTTCTTGGAGTTCGTCAGGTAATAGGGGTTTCAAGGGATCCAGAAAGTCAACGCCATTTGCAGCACAGTTGGCAGCTGAAGAAGCTGGGAAAAAAGCTCTTGAACATGGAATGAAAAACATTGAGATTATAATTAAAGGACCAGGTAATGGAAGAGAATCAGCAATCAGAGCNTTAGGTGCGACAGGATTAAATATAACCATTATTAAGGATATAACTCCAATACCCCATAACGGTTGTAGGCCACCAAAAAAAAGAAGGGTCTAAAATTTGAGATATAATTATTTAATTAAAATAAAGGGATAATTGTGATTAATAAAAATTGGAAAGAACTAATCAAGCCTAAGAAAATTGACTTTGTAAAAGAAAAATCAAATGAAACGCACGCTGAGTTAATCGCTGAGCCACTTGAAAGCGGATACGGGCAAACTCTTGGTAACATGTTGAGGAGAGTTTTACTGTCCTCAATTAGGGGAGCAGCTGTGACTTCAATAAAGGTAGAGGGTATTACTCATGAATTTACTTCGATACCAGGTGTAATCGAGGATGTAACAGAAATTATATTAAATGTTAAACAGTTGGCCTTAAAAATGAATGATGTTGAATCAGCAAAGATATTCATTAAATCTATTGGTCCCAAAGAAATTAAAGCCAGTGATATTGAATGCGGTTCACATGTTGAGGTGTTGAATCATGATCTTCACATATGCACTCTTGACTCAAAAGCTAATGTAAATATTACCCTTCAGGTAGAAGAAGGTAAAGGTTATGTGCCTGCTACCAAGCACAATCAACAAGATTCCCCTTTGGGAACAATCCACATCGATTCTTTCTTTTCTCCGGTGAGAAGAGTATCATTTAGAGTTGAAAACTCTCGCGTTGGTCAAGTAACCGATTATGATAAGCTGATAATGAATATTGAAACTAATGGTTCTGTAGTACCAGAGGATTCCGTTGCTTATGCTGCTAGAATAATTGATGAGCAACTTAAGATGTTTATAAATTTTGATGAACCTGTCGAGGAAACNACGGCNGCACCAACTGAAGAACCAACTCTAAATGTAAACCTNTTAAGAAAGGTAGAGGAATTAGAGCTTTCAGTTAGATCTGCTAATTGTTTGAAAAATGACGAAATAATATATATTGGAGATTTAGTTCAAAAATCTGAATCTGAAATGTTGAGAACACCAAATTTTGGGAGAAAATCTCTTAATGAAATTAAAGAGATTCTAACTACAATGAACCTCGAGCTTGGAATGAAAATTGAGGGATGGCCTCCGGACAATATAGAAGAAATTAGAAAAAAACTGGAAGACCCCTATTAGACAAAGGTGATAAATGAGACACGGAGTATCAGGAAGAAAGCTTAATAGAAAATCAAGTCACAGAATGTCACTTTTAAAAAATCTGACAAAGTCTCTGATTATAAATGAACAGATTAAGACNACTTTNCCAAAGGCAAAAAGTCTAAGGCCTTTTGCAGAAAAAGTTCTNACATGTGGAAAAAATCCGACATTACATTCAAAGAGGAAAGTTTTTTCAATTTTNAGANACAATNTAATTGTAAATAAAGTCTTCAATGTTCTTTCTAAAAGATACAGTAATAGAAATGGAGGATATATCAGAATTCTTAAAGCAGGTTTTAGATATGGAGACTCCTCTCCAATGGCTATTGTTGAACTTGTTGACAGAGATGTAAATGCAAAAGGNTTACCTGACAAAGAAAGATTAAAAAATCTAGCCAATGAAAAAAAGTTAGCTGAAGCAGAACAAAAAAAAGTTGAGCCTCAAAATAAAAATAGAGAATCAAATGATGTTGTAAAAGACGCTCCTGAAAAATAATTTTTATGACTCCTGATAGTTATGAACATTGGGTTATTGGAGATGAATTCAGTCATACAAGAATCGATTACTTTTTAAAAAAAAAACTAAAACAATTTTCTTATCCCACGGTTTGTACACTAATCAGAAAAGGATTAATAAAAGTAAATAATAAAAAAGTAAGCAATAATCACATTCTCAATGTTCATGATAAAGTAAAGCTCAAAAAAGAATTAGTACAAAATAAAAATAAAAAAACTTCGTATCAAGATGTGTATAAATTCAAAAAGCTCCTAAATGAATGTTCGATATATGAAGATGAAAATTTTGTTGCCATAAACAAACCNCCTGGACTAGCTGTTCAAGGCGGTAGTAAAGTAAAAAATAGTATTGATGAAATAATGACAGGATTTACATCTAATTTTAAAGAAAAACCAAAACTAGTTCACAGATTAGACAAATTTACGTCAGGAGTTTTGATTTTGGCCAAAAATCTGAAATCAGCTTCTTTTATTACTTCTTTATTNAAAAAAAGAAAAATTAAGAAAACATACCTTGCAATTATTGAAGGAAGTTTAAAAGTGAAAAACTCAAAAATTGAATTACCTATTTTCAGTGGTGAAAAAAAATTAGAAGCTATTACAAAGTATAAAGTGATTGAAGAGAAAAACAATTTTTCTTTATTAATTATTAGACCAAAAACTGGTAGAAAAAACCAAATTCGCAAGCATTTTTTTTTGATAAATAAACCGATTTTGGGCGATTTTAAGTTTCTACCCGAAATAGACAGTTCTGAAAAAAAAACACAACTTTACTTACATTCCTATAAAACAGAATTTATTGATCAAAATAAGAAAACTATTTCAATAAAGGCAAATATGCCTGAATATTTTANTCATTTCCTTAAAAATAATAACTTCAAAGAAGTATCTTACTTATAAAATTATTGAAATGTTCAAGTTAATAAAAAAAGGTAGATATTACTATATTACTAAAGAAGGAAACATTATAACTACACCAAATTCAAATCAGTTATTTGCAAAAAATAAAGATCAAGCGATTTTAATTTTAAAACAATTAAAACAAAATGGAAAGGATGAACTTTCAACTCTTGGCCTTAGCCTTTTTGCTTGCAACCTAAAAAAAGATGAAAGATATTTGATGGAGAACAAAATACTACAACAACTAGATTATGACAATATTTTGTACAGATGTAATTCAACTATTCCTTTAAATAAGTTTATGGATACCAATTTAAATAAATTNATTTTCCTTTTTAAAAAAAAATTCAAACTAAATTTAATTTTTTTAGATTCAATATTAAAAAAACAAACTGANATNAAAAAAAATGAGTTTAAAAATTATTTACGTTGTTTGGATATTTTTTATTTTTCNCTTTTTTATAAGCTTTCACTTTTGACAAAATCAGCTATATTAACATATCTTTTTATTGAAAAAAAAATATCACCAAAAAAATTATTTAAACTTTCAAATTTAGAGAATATATTCCAGCAAAAAGATTGGGGTGTAGTCGAAGAACAAAAAATAGTAGATGAAGAATATAATTTAATACTAAAAAAATTTTCAATTTTTTTAAAAAATATTTCTTAATTGGTCTATACTTATCTTTTATTGATATAATGAAATTCATTATGAGGGAAATACTTAAAAAACTAGATTTTAAGCGTAAATTAGCTGTTGATGGGGGCGGAAAAAAACGGCAGGAAAGTCAGCACAAAAAAGGTAAATTAACTGCTCGTGAGAGAATTGAGATATTATTAGATCCTGGTACTTTCGAGGAATGGGATATGTTTGTAGAACATAGATGTTCAGAGTTTGATATGGATAAACAAAAAATTCCTGGAGATGGAGTTGTAACAGGATATGGTACTATAAACGGTAGACTTACTTTTGTGTTTAGTCAAGACTTTACGGTCTTTGGTGGATCATTATCAGAATCTCATGCTGAAAAAATTTGTAAAATTATGGATAAAGCTTTACAGGTTGGTGCTCCTGTAATTGGCTTAAATGATTCAGGCGGTGCCAGAATTCAAGAGGGTGTTGCCTCTTTGGCTGGTTATGCNGAAGTCTTCCAGAGAAATGTGTTGTCTTCTGGAGTGATACCTCAGATTTCAGTTATTATGGGTCCTTGTGCAGGTGGGGCAGTTTATAGTCCTGCAATGACAGATTTTATTTTTATGGTTAAAGAAACTTCTTACATGTTTGTTACAGGTCCAGACGTTCTAAAAACTGTTACTCATGAAGAAGTCAGTCACGAAGAGTTAGGTGGGGCATCAACACACACTAAAAAATCTGGCGTAGCTGATCTTTCTTTTGAAAATGATATTGAAGCATTGTTTCAACTTAGAAGATTTATGGGGTTTCTTCCGTCTTCCAATAAAGAGACACCTCCTGTTCGAATGTGTGAAGATCCAGCTGATAGACTGGAGTATTCTCTTGATTCACTTATCCCAGAGAATCCAAATAAACCTTATGATATGAAAGAATTGATTACAAAAGTTGTCGATGATAGGGACTTTTTTGAATTACAGTCAGATTATGCTGCAAATATTATTACTGGTTTTGCAAGAATGAGTGGCTCTCCAGTTGGGATAGTCGCAAATCAGCCAATGATACTAGCAGGATGTCTTGATAATAATTCTTCAAGAAAGGCCGCTAGATTTGTAAGATTTTGTGATTGTTTTAATATACCAATTATAACTTTTGTAGATGTTCCTGGTTTTTTACCAGGCACTTCACAAGAATACAACGGAATAATAAAACATGGAGCCAAACTTTTATTTGCATTTGCAGAGGCCACAGTACCAAAGATTACGATTATTACAAGAAAAGCATATGGCGGCGCTTATGACGTAATGAGTTCTAAGCACTTAAGAGGTGATGTCAGTTATGCTTGGCCTCAGGCTGAAATAGCTGTTATGGGTCCAAAGGGGGCAGTTGAAATAATTTTTAGAGGTGAACTTGGCGATGAAAAAAAAATAGAAAAAAAAACTAATGAATACAGAGANAGATTAGCAAACCCATTCATTGCTGGTAGCAGAGGATTTATTGATGATGTCATAATGCCAAACACAACAAGAAAACGAATTTGCAGATCATTAGAAATGCTTAAAAATAAGAAATTAAGTAATCCCTGGAAAAAACACGATAATATTCCGTTGTAAAGGTAAAAAATGTTTTCAAAAATTTTGATAGCAAATAGGGGAGAAATTGCTTGTAGGGTTATAAGGACAGCCCAAAAGTTGGGAATTAAAACCGTCTCAGTATGTTCAGAGGCTGATCTAAATTCTCCCCATGTAAATCAAGCTGATGAATACATTAATTTAGGTGGTTTGACATCTACTGATTCATATTTAAATATAGAAAAAATTATTCAAGCAATAAGAAAAACTAATTCAGACGCTGTTCATCCAGGTTATGGATTTTTATCTGAAAATGTAACATTTAGNGATGAAGTTAATAAGATTGGNAAGATATTTATCGGTCCTCCAAGNGAAGCAATAGCTTCTATGGGAGATAAAATAGAATCTAAGAAAATAGCAAAATCAGCTGGTGTNTCTCTTGTACCAGGAGGTTTAGACATAATATCAAGTTTAAATGATGCGATCAAAGAAGCTGATAAAATAGGGTATCCAGTGATGATCAAAGCATCTGCCGGAGGTGGTGGAAAAGGAATGAGAGTAGCCTCTGATGAAAAAGAGTTAAAAGAAAATTTCAACTCTGCTATCAATGAGGCACAATCAAGTTTTGGAGACGACAGAGTTTTCATAGAAAAATATATAGAGTTTCCACGTCATATAGAAATTCAAATTCTTGGGGATCAATTTGGGAATTTTATNCATTTAGGCGAAAGAGAATGTACTATACAAAGAAGACACCAAAAAGTCATTGAGGAAGCTCCAAGTTCGTTTGTTGATCCTATATTAAGAGGGAAAATGGTTGAGCAATCAATCAAGTTAGCCAAAGCTGTTGGATATTACTCGGCAGGAACAGTTGAATTTGTAGTAGATAAAAATAAAAATTTCTACTTCCTTGAAATGAATACGAGGTTACAGGTAGAGCACCCTGTTACCGAACTTATAACTAAGATAGATTTAGTAGAACTAATGTTAGATGTTGCTTTTGGTAATAAATTAAAAATCAAACAAAATAACATACAGTTCGATGGTTCTGCTCTAGAATGTAGGATATACGCTGAGGATTCTAGCAGAAAATTTCTTCCATCAATTGGCCGACTAACTCGTTATATAGAACCTAGGAATAAAAATATTAGAATTGATTCTGGAGTGGTTGAGGGCTCAGAGATAAGTATGTATTACGANCCTATGATTTCTAAACTTTGTACATTTGGTGAAAATAGAAAAAAAGCTATTTCTGAAATGATAAATGCCTTAGATAGATACCTTATAAAAGGAGTTGAAACTAACCGCAACTTTCTTTCAAATATATTACAATCACAAAATTTTTTAACTGGCAATTTTTCAACATCATTTATTGCTGAAAACTACCCTAATGGTTTTAAATCTGCAGAATCAGATACAATAGATAAAAGGGAGTTATATGCTGTAGCAACATTTGTAAATTTTTTATACATGTACAGGGCAGCATCCATATCTAACCAACTAAAAGGTTTTCATAGAAGGATNNATAGNTCATGGAATGTAATTTGTAAATCTGAAACNGTTGAAACAAAAATTGCCTTTAATAATTTTAATAAAAGTTATGACATTTACGTAAATAATGATTATTTAAACCTAAAAAGCGATTGGAAGATCGGTCATCCCTTAGTTTCAGTTCTAATCGAAAACAAATTGTTCTACTTTACTGTTGAAAGAAATGGGCCAATTTATAAGTTTAACCATAAAGGAGCGGAAGTTGAGTTAAAAGTTTTAACTGATCGCCATACTGAATTAAATAAATTAATGATTCCCAGAAAAGATGAGGATAAATCAAAATTCCTTTTATCACCGATGCCAGGTTTGTTGACATCAATATTAGTTAAAGAAAGAGATAAGGTTGAAGAAAATCAGCCTTTAGCAATAATTGAAGCAATGAAAATGGAAAATATAATTAAAGCAGAAAAAGCCTCTAAAATTAAAAAAATAAAATGTGCAAATGGAGATAGCTTAGAAGTAGATCAAGTAATTTTAGAATTTGAGTNAGCGGTCGTGGCGGAACTGGTAGACGCGCAACGTTGAGGTCGTTGTAGGATTTTTCCTGTGGAAGTTCGAGTCTTCTCGACCGCACCAAAAATATTATGAAGTATATTTACAAACACGGAAATCANTTTTGGTACCAAAGAGCTGTTCCTGAANNTTTNNTANGTNTTTTTGAGAAGAAAACATTNAAAGTNTCACTCAAAACNAATAAACTTNANATTGCTGTTAAACGTGCNAATAAACAGGCTNNANAGCANAGCTTNATCTTTAGNAANTTGANAAAAAAAAAAANTATTTTTCCNATTTTNAAAAAAAAAATCAAANCTGAAAAATTTAATTNTGAGTTTTTTTGTGACTTTGATCCTTCTATAAATCTTAATGAGCAATTTGAGATAGCAAAATCTTTCAATATTATTCATAAAAATAAACNATCAAAACAAAATATTTTGNNGCCAAAAATATCTGAAGTATTNCNTTTGAATAATAAATTTAATTTTACCGTTGATCAAAAAAAATCAATAAAATTACTTATNAAAATNATTGGAGATAAAGTGATTAATGAATACAACAAAAATGATGTNNAATATTTTAAGGCAGATTTTTTTGATNAACAATGTGTTGNTGAGGGAAAGATACATCAAATAAACCTGGCAAAATGTTTTGANNATTTCTGCAAAGAATTTTCATTTTGTAATTTTAACATTTTCAAAAAAATTAAATGGGTTTATCCTTCACCAACACCATTGAACTATAGTCAACTTTTGTCTGTTAAGAATGAATGTTTTAGAACGAAAAACCAGATTTCTTATGCAATTGCAATTATGCTTAACACTGGGTGTTCAATTAATGAAATTTTAGGCTTAGAGTATGATGACATTTTTTTAAGTGAATACAAAAACTATGTAGTTATTAGAAGTAATCAGTACAGACAGATAAAAAATAACTATAACAAGAGGACAGTTCCTCTTGTTGGCCTATCAATTTGGGGTGCACGAAGTCTAAAGCGTCTTGGGAAAAAAAATTGTTTACTCTTTGAAAGTTTTTTTTTTCCAAAAAAAAAATTTCATCAATTTTTAATTTCCATTAATAAACAATTGAAAAAAACCATAAATAAAACTAGCTATTCTTTATGTAATACAGTTGTAGAAAGATTAAAAAATATAAACTGTCCTGACTTTGTAATACTTGATGTAATTGGAAGAAAAAAAGAACATATTTTGTATAACAACGAATGTAGTTTTGAGATGAAAAATTCATGGTTGAAACAAATTGAGATCTAGTTTTAAAATACAATTATTATAGGATTTTATTTAATTTTCCAATTCTGTGACTGTTATAGATACGGTTGAACCAAAAAACGTGTTATTTTTGATTTGTATAGATGCAAGCCTATTTTCACTTGAATAATTCAAAAGACTGTTAGCAGACCTGATTTCTGATAATTTTATCCAACTAAATTTTGGTAATTCGTTTCTGTAAAAGTCAAATATTTCTAATTGACTGTCTCTGGTTTCAAAAACTAGTCGACCTAACCACCCATTTTTTCGTGATATAATAATTGAGTCATCACTCACAAGCTTTGAATTCATTGGAATAGGAAAATCGTCAAATTGGGCAAAATTTAATTCATTTTCCGGATTTCCTTCAGGACCCTTAACNGGAACTANATTNTCTCCAACACANGAAATTNAAAAAAAGCANAAAAATATACAANTAAATAAANTTTTACTAATANNCATGATTNATAATAAAAATATAACTTTAATTTTCAATAAAAATGTTTAAATTATATTCATGCGAAACGTTTTTTTTTTTCTTTTTATGATTTTTTTNTCATTTANTTCTCATTCTGATGANAAATCTTTTCATGATTTTAAAATAGAGTCAATAACGGGCGATGAAATAAAGCTCTCTGATTTTAAAAACAAAGTTGTCCTCTTAGTAAATACTGCCTCTCAATGTGGTTTTACACCTCAATACTCTGGCCTCCAAAAAATTTATGATAGATACAAAGACGAAGGATTTTCAGTAATTGGGGTTCCTTCTAATGATTTTAATCAAGAGTTTTCAAAGAATTCTGACGTTCAAAATTTTTGCGAAATTAGATTCGGCGTCAATTTTCCTCTTACATCAATTCAGAAAGTCAGAGGAGACGAGGCTCATCCGATATACAAATGGATAAGCTCAAATGTATCAGTTATTGCTCAACCTAGATGGAATTTTCATAAGTATTTAATTGGAAAAGACGGTAAAATAATTAATTGGTATTCCTCTATGACAAGTCCAACATCAGAAACTCTATTAAATGAAGTTGAAAACGCTATTTTTAATTAATGTTAATCGATGAATCTAAACTTCTCTGTTTTTTAATCGACATACAAGAAAAATTATTCCCGAAGATATTTGATAATCAATCAATCTTTCATAAAGTAAAAACATATTTACAAATCATTAATAATATGAATTTACCTTTGATATTAACTGAACAATACCCTAAAGGATTAGGAAAAACTATCGATGTGATTGAATCAGATATAAAAACCAAAAATTTTTTTAAATTTCAAAAAACTTCTTTTTCTTGTATGCGTTCGGACGACGTTAAAGATCAACTGTCTAATTTAGGAAAAAAACAAGTTTTATTATGTGGTATTGAAACACATATTTGTGTTTTACAAACAGCTTTTGATTTAAAGGAAATGGATTATGATGTGTTTATTTTAGATGAGTGTGTTGGTTCAAGAAACAAGTTAGACAAAGAAATTGGTTTATCAAGGTTGAGAAAATTTGGATGCACTATTTTAACGTTGGAGATGCTTGCATTTGAGTTAGTCAGAGGTTCGGTACATCCAAATTTTAAAAGTATTTCAGACCTAATAAAATAAAATTATTTAGACTGAATAGTACATTTTGAACTCAACAGGGTGCGGGGTATGTTCAAATTGAAGCACCTCTTCCATCTTTAAAGAGATGTAAGCATCAATAAGATTGTCATTAAAAACATTCCCAGCTTTTAGAAATTCTCTGTCTTGGTCAAGTGAATTCAAAGCTTCTCTTAAACTTCCGCAAACTGTTGGAACACCTTTAAGTTCTTCTTCTGAAAGTGCATATAAATCTTTATCCATAGCATCTCCAGGATGAATTTTATTTTTTATCCCATCAAGTCCAGCCATTAGCATTGAAGCAAAAGTAAAATAGGGGTTTCCAGAGGCATCACCAAATCTTACCTCAAATCTAGCAGCTTTAGGACTACTAACATATGGAACTCTACACGCTGCTGATCTGTTTCTGAAAGAATAAGCAAGTAATACAGGTGCTTCAAATCCAGGTATTAATCTTTTGTAGCTGTTTGTAGTAGCATTTGTAAATGCATTTAGAGCCTTTGCGTGTTTAATAATGCCTCCTATATAATATAAACATTCGTCTGATAGACCATTATAACCACTGCCTGCAAACACAGATTCACCCCCTTTAAAAATTGACTGATGAACATGCATACCTGAACCGTTGTCATTATAAACTGGCTTTGGCATAAAAGTGGCTGTTTTACCATAGGCTTGTGCAACCATGTGTGTGCAATATTTATATTTCTGAAGATTATCTGCACTTTCAATTAAGGAACCGAATTTCATTCCTAATTCATGTTGTGAAGGTGCTACCTCGTGGTGATGTTTTTCCATATCGAGCCCCATTTCTGACATAGTTGACACCATTTCGGCGCGAATATCAGTTGCGGAATCAACTGGCGGAACTGGAAAATAACCGCCCTTGTCCTTCGGACGGTGCCCCATATTTCCGCCTTCCATTTCTTCACCAGTGTTATACGCTCCTTCTTCAGAATCTATGCTGTAGAACGTATATTCTTGATTCGTAGCCCATTTCACATCATCGAAAATAAAAAATTCTGCTTCAGGTCCAAAATATGCGGTATCGCCAATACCAGATTCTTTTAAGTACTCTTCTGCTTTTTTACCTGTACTTCTGGGATCTAATTCGTATGGCTTACCATCATCTGGCTCAATTACATCGCAGAATAAAACCATCTGCGGTTGTGCTGTAAATGGATCCATAACAGCTGAAGACGGGTCTGGTTTAAGAATCATATCTGCCTGATCTATACTTTTCCAGCCTGCAATTGAAGAACCATCAAACATTATTCCATCTTCAAATGTTTTTTCGTCAATGGTTTGGACTGTTTGAGCAGTATGTTGCCATTTACCTTTTGTATCTGTAAATCTAAGATCTACAAATTTGACTTCTTTATCCTTAATCATTTTCATTACTTTTTCTATATCACTCATTTTTTGCCTCCTGTTTTAAGTGTTTAGATAGCTTCTTTACCTGATTCACCGGTACGTATTCTTATAACCTCATCTACATTAGAAATAAAAATTTTACCATCGCCAATTTTTCCGGTGTGAGCTTTATTTTTAATTGTGTCTATAACTTCCTCAGCTAAGTCATCTTGCACAATAATTTCAATTTTTATTTTTGGTAAAAAATCAATTGCATATTCTGCTCCACGATAAAGTTCAGTGTGCCCTCGTTGTCTTCCATATCCTTTAACTTCGAGGACAGTTAATCCAAGAACCCCAAGGTTATTTAATTCGTCTTTGACTTCATCGAGCTTGAAAGGTTTGATGATAGCTTCTATTTTTTTCATAGTTGTATGAAGCAAGAAACATGCCAACAATAAAGCATTTAAAAACACGGTTTTATATAACAAATAACTGGAACTGATTAAAATATATACAAAAAAAGTTTAAAATTTATTCATTAATAAATTCATTTAAATATAAAATAGATTTTTTTAGATTCTCAAGATTACTTGCATAAGACATTCTTATAAAACCTTCACCATTTTTCCCAAATGCACTCCCAGGTACTGTAGCCAAAAATTTTTTTTCAAGTAGATAATCTGAAATGCCTTTAGATGAAAGGTTATCTTTTTCTATNTTTGGAAATACATAAAATGCTCCCCCAGGTTTTACACAACTTACATTCGGAATCTTATTTAATTCAGCAGTTAAAAAATCCCTTCTTAGTTCAAACTCATTTACCATTTTCTTCACATAATCGTGGCTTCCTCTNAAAGCTTCAATACCAGCGTATTGAACAGCTGTGGTTACGCAGGAATGACAATTAATAGCAAGTTTTTCCGCATATTTAAAAAGTTTTTTGGGAAAAATTCCATAACCCAATCTCCACCCAGTCATAGCAAAAGTTTTTGACCATCCATCTAGAACAATTACTCTTTCTCTTATATTAGGAAAAGATAACAAACTAATATGAGAGTTTTCGTCAAACAAAATTTTACTGTANATTTCATCGGATAAAATAAATATATTTGGGTATTCTTCGAGCCCATTTACTAACTTTTCAAACTCTTTTATTGGAACAACTCCACCAGTNGGGTTTGCAGGAGAATTCAATATTATTAATTTTGTTTTTTCTGTAATCAAAGATAAAAGTTCGTCAGCATCAAAGGAAAAATTGTTTTCCATTCTGTGAGGAAGTGGTACACCTGTTGCACCGGTATAATCGATCATTGATTGATATGCGACAAATCCTGGGTCTGGTGTAATAATTTCAACTCCTGGTTGACCCAGCATTAGAAGTGTATAGAAAATAATAGATTTACCTCCAGGAGTGATAAGGATGTCATTTGGGTTAACGGAAACATCTTGAAATGTAAGATAATCCTCTGATATTGCCTCTCTTAATTCAATAATACCATTTGACGAAGTATAACCATGATGCCCGTCTNGAAGAGCTTTNATTGCAGCNTCAATAACATTTTTGGGTGTTGGAAAATCTGGTTGTCCAATTCCAAGGTTTATTACCTCATTACCCTCTTTTTTAAGTTGATTGCTTCTAGCTAAAATAGAAAAAGCACTATCACTTCCTATGTCATAAATGGATTTATTTAATCCGTCCATGTTGTGAATATACTTAAAATTAATAAATATGCAAATTTGAAAAAAAATATAGAAGATTTGAAAAATTAGTTTACATTNACANAATGGTGGTTGTAGCTCAGTTGGTTAGAGCGCTGGTTTGTGGTACCGGAGGTCGGGGGTTCAAATCCCCTCAGCCACCCCATCTNNAAGAAANATTTGTTTGTTNGCTNCTAATAGATTAACTAAATTTTTTTTCCTGTAACTGATATGTAATTTACAATTTTCATTAGCTCAATCAGTTATTTAGTTTATTTATCTGAGCAGAAATAACAAAAATTTTTTGTTGGCCTGAGAATACTAGTATGGGGTTTAAATTTATTATTAGATCCTGATCCATTCATCTTTGTATAAATCAGTTGAAAAATTTGTTCCACAGGTATTAAACCAAATTGATGGTGAAATAACTCTATATTTTTTTTTACCAAGCCAAGTTCCCCACCAAGCAAAAGAACTATTGCTCATTATTATTCCATCACACTGAGAAAGTGAATAGAGGTCTTCTAATTCACTTTTATTATTTAGATTCTTAAACATTGAAATATCAAATTCATTCATCACACTTTCAAAATCATCGGAAAATATTATGAAATCCACATTGTCTGAACTAAAAAAATTCATTGCTTTTAAATAATAATTAGCATCAATCAAAGGATGAAGGAGTCTATTTTTTTCAAGTTTATAATCGCCTCTTCTAATATGGACCCCAACTTTTTTTTTTGTCGAAAAAGCCATCTTTTTATTAATTTTATTCTTTAGTTCTGGTGGGAAAAAAAATAAATCTTTAATTTCTTTATGGAAATTCTCAAAAAATTTTTCAGATTGAAAGTATCCATATAAGATCATGTTATTAGAAACAGGGATTTGTTTGTATCTAAAATCAGTCTGTATATATGGTAGAAAACTTTTTTGTTCCTTATCAGTTAAAGGTATTTTAGAAAAAATATTGTCTTTATATTTTTCTGGACTGTTCCCTTGACCAACAAATTTGTTGTTTAGAGAAAAATTATAATTAAGTGCATAATCTGTTTTCATTCTCATTGAATGAGCAAATCCTGCTGAAATTTGAAATAATTGATTACCTAAACCACCATATAAAACATTCGTAATCACTTTTAACCTATATAATAAAAAATTATTATTTACTTAACAGCATTTTTTGTGCCATTTAATTTTTAATTTAAAAAAATTATTAACATTAATTTAGAAAACGTGATGATAGATTATTGTTGACTAGCAGTTATTTTTACAGTTGATTTTAAAGACTCTGTGCCAGCGTAATTAATTTTCACTCCTTTAATTGTGGATGCGTCTATGAAATCAAGTCCTGTACTGACTCTTACATATTTATCATCTATACATTTTTTATGTGACGGGTCAAAACCAACCCAACCCAAACCTTTTAAAAAAATTTCTGTCCAAGCATGTGTTGTATTTTCTCCTGAATTACTGGTTTCAAGCAAAAATCCGTTAACGTATCGAGCTGGAAGATTTTTTGATCTCGCAACGCTAATTAAAATGTGAGCAAAATCTTGACAAACTCCCTTTCCTTGTTTGAGTGCCTGTTCAGAATTTGTTGATGTAGAAGTCGATCCGCTGACATATTCAATGCAGTCAGATACAATTAAATTCAATTTATGTGCATATTCAACAATATCATGCGTTTTTAACTTTCTATTCTCTGATATTTTGCGAATACGTTTACATGGTTTTGTTAAATCTGTTTGTCTAAGAAAACATAATGGATTTACTTTTTCTTTAAGACCTTTAATTACACCGGAATAGTCCTTAGTTTTTACTGTTCCTGATGAAGTAATTTTAAGTTTTCCCTTAAAGTTGTTATTATAAATATTAAAAATTTTATGACCTAGTGCGTCAACATGAGATTCAGTAATTTTTCCATGACTTGCATAAATCTTCCAACCTAATAATTCTTGATTTTTGCAAATAGATGGATAAAGCTTTACGCATTGAATCAGTTTTGGAACTTCAGAACTGTAATAATATTGTGTATTGTGAGTTATGCTTATTTTCATTATTGCTCTAATCCAAAAAAATATTTTCTTTCAATATGTTCATAAATGATATTGATATCTTTAATAAAACTTTTAAGAAATTCATGTAAGCCAAAATCAGAAACCTGTTCAGCATTAAACCTTTTTAGCTTATTATACATTTTACCTACCTTTTTTTTTGCGACTGAATTTTGTTTATAAAAATCACATAATCTTTCTAGATGATGGTAAATTTTTTCTACTGAGAATATTAGAGATCTTGGACATGTCATATTCAAAATCAAAAAATCAATAATTGTTATGTAATTTATGTCATCTTGACCATATGCCCATTTAAAAGCTCTATACGATGAAATTGCTCTGAGCATCATACTCCATTGAAAATTATCTACTTCACTTCCAACATATTTGACACTCGGTAACAAGATAAAATATTTTACATTTATTATTCTAGCTGTAAAATCAGCTCTTTCAAAATAAGTTCCTAAAATTAAAAAATCATATCCATCATTGATTAGTTGTGTATTCAGAATCGTACCTCTAATTAAGTTGACTTGTTTTTTTACCCACTCAATAATCTCTGGTAATTCTTTTAATAAATTTTTACTTTGTGTTATGTTCTGTTCTAAATTATGAAAAGATGAGTTTACGGCATTCCATACCTCAAGTGTCACAGCAGTTCTAACCATTCTAATATTTTCTCTGGCATTTTTAATACAATTTTTAATTGAAGATGCATTATTAGAATCTAATAACAAAAAGAGAATAATTTTTTCTCTAATAATCTCTTTATTTGCCTCTAGATATGATTTCTTGATTCCTGATGTTTCTAATATGGATTCCCATTCATTTTTATAACCAGTTTCCGTATTAGGAACCAAAGATATTCTGTAACCTACTTCCAATAACCTTGCCAAAGAGTCAGCTCTCTCAATATATCGTGCTGCCCAAAAAAGATTTTCAGCTGTTCTACTTAGCATAAGCTATCTTATTCATTTAGTATCCATGTATCTTTTACACCCCCACCTTGAGAGGAATTAACAATTAGTGAATCTTTTTTTAACGCAACCCGAGTAAGACCTCCACTTACTAATCTTGTTTTTTTGAAACCGACCAGACAAAATGGTCTCAAATCAACATGTCTCGGTGATAAGCTATTTTTTGAAAATATAGGAACAGAAGAAAGTGAAAGAATTGGTTGGGCTATGAAATTTTCAGGTTCTTTAAGAATTTTTTTCTTGAATACTTCAATTTGTTTTTTTGAGGATTTACTTCCTATTAATAATCCATAACCTCCTGAACCGTGAACTTCTTTAACGACCAGTTTTTCGATATTATCAATTACAAATTTTTTTTCATCCTCTTTATAACATTTCCAAGTTTCTACATTTTCCAGAATTGGTTCTTCACCTAAATAAAACTTTATGATTTCAGGTAAAAATGTGTATATTGCCTTGTCATCAGCAACTCCAGAACCAGGAGCAGAACAAATATTAACATTACCTGATTTATAAGAATCAAATAATCCTGGAACACCTATAAGTGAAGATCTATCAAAAGTAATTGGATCTATATATTTATCATCTATTCGCCTATAAATAATATCTACTTTTTGTGGCCCCTTTGTTGTTTTCATATATGTAACTCCTTCATCCACATAAAGATCTGCACCTTCAACTAACTCAACACCCATTAAGTCAGCAAGAAAACTATGCTCGTAGTATGCACTATTGAATGAACCGGGAGTCAAAATAACAATTCTTGGTTCTTTATTACATTTTTGCGGAGCTAAACTTTTAAGAGTTTCAAGTAAATAAATTGGATAGTTTTCTACTGTTTCAATTCTCAATTTTTCAAATAATTCAGGAAACATTCTCATCATAATTTCTCTGTTCTCGATCATATATGACACGCCTGAAGGTGTTCTGCAGTTGTCTTCTAACACCTTAAATTTTTTTTCAGTAATTCTTACAATGTCTGAACCAATAATAGGACTGTAAATATTTTTTGGAACCTTAAAACCTACCATCTTTATTTCATATGCAGGATTTTTAAAAACAAGATTGCTGGGTATTANTTTCGCTTTTACAATTTCAGCTGAATTATAAATATCATTTAAAAAAGCATTAATTGCAAGAGCACGTTGCACAACTCCCCTTTCTATTTTTTTCCATTCTTGACTTGATAAAATTCTAGGAAACATGTCAAAAGGAATCAGTCTTTCAGTTGAATCAAAATTNTTATAAACAGAAAAGGTAATTCCAATTTTTTTAAATAGGCTTTCTGCCTCATTTTTCTTTTTTACAATAAGATTTTTNGGTAANGATTTNNCCCAATCAATAATTTTNTCGTACGGTTTTCTAACTTTTGATTCTTTGTAAACTTCATTAAACATCTTNACGACTCTCATAAAACGGAGTNGAAAGACTCATGGATGCGTTCCTTCGGTGTCTAACCTACTTCCGACCTNAAAGGTTGAACGTTATTTATAGGTTATAATTAAAAAAAANAAAAATCAAGCTGTAAACTTAATTGTAAATAATTAGAAANTTAANATNAAANTTATTANNNNAATTAGTTNATTTAAAAAAATAGTTNGTTTCTGTAAATCCTGAGGAATAACCNGTCTCGGGATTAAATTCCGTTCGCCCTGTACCNTAACCTTTTACACCTTTATATTTNCCNGTNCCGCCGGTTATTGTTATTGTTANAGATACNATNCCATTTTTTGTNTGATCTTTTGGAGTGTGGGCTATTCCATGTAAGTTTGAAAATATCTTACTTCCATCATTATAAGTAGCAATAGAGTATCCTGTTACTGTTCCATTTTTGTAAACGTAGTCGCTGATACCAAAAAAATCTGTCTTAACAACTTTAAGATTTTCGCAATTAGCTTTTGAATTTTTGTGATTTGTTTCGGTTTTAAAGATTCTTATAATGTGGCCATCAACATCGTCAACAGCAATAGCCTTTTGTTCTATGTACTTTACCTCGTCGGATGACGTTGTTTGGCTGTGTTCACAAATTTCTGAACTAAAAGTATGAGAACCAAATAAAAAAAATGTGAAAAAGATACATTGCCTTATCATAATAACATAATAGTATTTTTCATATATTTTACTATACATAATTTTTTTTATTTGAATAATATTTTCATGAATATACAAACCTTGTTTGGAAAACTTAAACCGTATTCATATTTTTTTCTTAGAATTTTTCTTGGTATTGCATTTATAATTCATGGAGCAGAAAAACTTCCATTACCACCTGAGAAATTTATGCAATACTTTAATTTCGGTCCTCTTTTTTCTTCATTCATTGTCATATGCGAAATTTTTTCAGGTGTATTTTTAATTTTCGCATTCTTTATAAAAAATTGGGTGGGGAATTTATTAACAAGATTTGCAGCAGGAACCATGATTATTATAATGATCTGTGCATTTTATCTTGCTCATCAGGACTGGTTTATTAATACCAAGCTGTTTACAAGTGAACAAATATTTTTAATCACTATAGGATTCTTCTTTTTTATCAATGGAAATTCCCAGTAGGGTTCTTGCACTTTAATAAATTGATTAACTTTGTTCTCACTTAATGATATCATTTTTTTTTAAACTTTTGTGTTGTTCTTGATTAAGACCCATTTTCCAGTAACTTGAAACATACATGTTTCGCTTTTTTATTTTTTTTTCTGTTTGAAAAAAATTTCTTAACTGAACCATTTTTGAATGTTCACATGCAACCCAAACAAAAGGATTTCCGGATGGCCATTTTATTTTAGAAACTGAATTAATAAGATTATCAAAATTACATTCGGATTTTACTACCCATTTTAACATAATATTTTCAGGCTTTATTATATCTAGAATATCATCTGTTGAAAGTACTTCTATTAAAGCGATCCCGCTAGACTTACTACTTAAATTCTCAAGATGAACACTTATTGATGGAAGCGCAGTCATATCCCCTACAAAAAAAAACCAATTACAGTCCAGATTTAGTTCTTGAGTATAACCGGGCCCAGATATATAAATTTCATCACCTAAATTTGCATTATAAGCCCATTTGGTTGCATAACCCTGATCTCCTGAGTGATTTGAAAAATCAATATCAATTTGTAAAGATTTTGGTCTAAATGCTCTTACGGAGTAAGGCCTGGCTAAATTATTTTTTGAAAATAATAACTTTACGTAGCTACCAACTATATTTGATGGGAAATCTAGTAAATCTTTTCCAGAAAAAGTAATTCTTCTCATGTTTGGAGATAATTGACAAATTTTATGAATTAGGATTTTTCTTATTTTTTTCATCTACAATTAATTTATGTAAAGTTTTGATCATTTTTTTTTCATTAACAAATATTAAAACTACATTTATTTTAAATAAGTAGTCAAAAAATAAAAAAATAGTACCTTAAAAATTTAAAACATCAAAATTTATAAATTTGATCGTTTATTAGCGATTATTCATAAGGTTATTGGCTTTTTAGGAATTAAGCAATTATTAAAGTGAAAAATTTTAAACAAATTATATTTTATTAGATATTCTTAGATAATGAATTTATTAAATACAGCTCAAGAAAAATTTTTTAAACTAGGCCTGGCAGTATCTTTATTTGTTTTATTAGGCAAACTCGTGTCGTTTGCGCGAGAACTATGTTTAAGTTATTTTTATGGGTCAAATGTTTTTGTGGAGGGTTTTTTTTTTAACTTTAATATAATTAATCTCATTGCAGGAATTTATCTAAATACAATTATCTTTTACCTCATTCCTCAAATAAAAACTCAACATTCTTTTAGTTCAATTGATTACGAAAATAAGCAAATTTTATCATTTNCCTATCTAGGTATTNTTTCATCAATTATTTTGNTATTTATTTTCTATCTTGGTTTCAACTTTGAACTATTTAAAATTTCAGAAAATTTAGTAAACAATACCGAAAAAACATACCTAATTTTTTGCATAAGCTTTCCTTTTTTAGTACTCACTTTTGTATTTACATCAATTCTTACTTCAAANAACATCCATGTAGGTCTATTTTATGAATCATTTCCCAGCTTCTTAATCATTATTGGAATTATTTTTATNTCACAAAATGATTATTTACTTGCTGTATCGTTTTTTATTGGTGTGCTATTTCAATTAGTTGCTTTAAACTTTCATAGAAATTTACCAGTCAATTATATTAAAAAAAATATGTTAAGTATGAAAGAATTTAGCCTAAATAAGTTCTTCTTCATTGTTTTGGTAGCTCAAATAATTTTTGCTCTTCCTAACTTTATAGATCATTTTNTAGTGTCTACTCTTGAACAGGGGTCATTAGCACATTTCACATATGCAAATAAGATATATTCAATAGTTTACAGNATTATTTTTTTAATAGTATCAAGNACACTAATCACATTTTTTGTAGAAAATCAAAATGTGATTAATGCAAAATTTATTTTGTATTTATTTGCAGCTTTTTTATCAGGAACAATATTTTGTACTTTGCTATACTTAAGTTCCNATCTTATCACAAAATTATTATTTTATAGAGGAGAATTCAATAGTTTTGATTTGCAAAAGGTTTCAGAACTTTTTCAATACTTTACTTTTTTGATTCCATTTTATTTAATAATAGTTATTTCTATAACATTTTTTTATGGTAAGAAAAAAATCAAAATAATTTTTATAATTTGCTTTTCGCTGTTATTTCCTAAAATAATTTATATTTTATGTTTAGAGAAAATTACAATAATTGATATACCATTATCTACTTTATGTGGTTTCATATCATCATCCGTGTGCATTTTAATAATAATGATTAAAGAATCGGAAAATAACTTGAACACAACAAAAATTAAGAAAAAACGAAATTAATCTTCTAATTTTTGGATTATGACCTTTTTCTATTTAAATTCTATCCACCTTTCATAACTAGGATAAGATCCAAATACCTCNGGATGTAATATTTCGCATAGAATATCTATGCTTTCAAAAATACATGTACTAGGCCTGTTAAAGAATTTATTTCCATCAACAATATATTTCTTTTTATCTTGNAGTAATTTATTTAGTTTTGGAAAATAATTTAATTCAGACAAAGTTTNNCTNATATTAAAACCACACGGTAAAAAAATTACAACATCAAATTCTAAATTATTTAATATTTCTATAGATATACCNGGTGAATATTTTTCATTTGTTGTTACAATGTTANTACCATTTACATGACGGATTAAATCAGGCATCCAATTACCTGCTAACATTAATGGTTCTATCCATTCAACACATAAAACCTTTACCTTTTTTTTTTTCTTAGATAACTTTTTTTTAATGTCTTTAATTTTTGCATTAAAATTACTAATAATTTTTCCTGCTTCATTAACTTTTTTTAAAATTTTTCCACAATTATAGATATCATCTAATATTCCTTTTAAATTCTTTGCTTGCAGATCAATAATGTTAGTTTTTTTTAAAAGTATTTTTTCTAAGCAACTTTTTACGTATTCTATGGAGATTGCACANACATTGCATTGCGACTGAGTAATAATATAATCTGGGGCAAGTTCTTTAAGCATTTCAACATTAACATCGTAAATTGTTAACGAATTCTTTAANAATTTACCAACATTATCGTGAATTTCCTTAGAGTTAATTTTATTTGAAATCTTACTACTTGTTAATCTAGGAAGATGTAAGATATCTCTGGGATTATCACATTCATGCGACAGACCAATAAGTTTGTCTTTAAGCCCAATNGAAGAGANAATTTCTGTCCCGCTCGGTATTAATGATAATATCCTCATACAAAATAATTTTTATTAATTTTTAATTCGAAACCCAGTTTTAAAGATAAAAAAAATAATGAGTAAACAAAACAATAAAAATAAAAAAAATAGCAGCTATTGATATTGTTATATTAATGTCAGAGTTCCCGTAAAAACTCCATCTAAATGCATTCACTAAATAAACAATNGGATTAAAGTAAGAAACTTTTTGCCAGAAATCAGGAAGCATATCAATGGAATAAAAACTTCCACCTAGAAAAGTAAGTGGTGTGATAACAAATGAAGGAACTAATTGAATTCTTTGAAAGTCATTTGCCCAAATACCAATAATAAAACCAAAAAGACTAAATGTGACACTTATAAGTACCAGCANAAAAAACATCCATAAAGGATGTAAAACTTCAAGATTTATAAAAACTGACGAAGTAGCAAGAATAATTAAACCAACTACAATTGATTTCGTAGCGGCAGCAAGAACATATCCACTTGTAATNTCCAAAGGATTGACTGGGGCCGATAAAATTTCATAAATTGTTCCACTAAATTTNGGAAAATAAATTCCAAATGAAGAATTCGAAATGCTTTGAGTAAGTATAGTTAACATTATNAAGCCAGGAACAATAAATGAAACATAACTAATACCGTTAATNTTTTCTATTCTNGATCCTATTGCAGAACCAAAAACAATAAAATAAAGAGCTGTGGANAAAACAGGTGAAGCAATACTCTGTGCCAATGTTCTAAATGTTCTTGACATTTCAAATTTATATATNGCNTANAAACCTCTTAAATTCATTTCTTTATTATNTTCAAAAATATTTTCTCTAAATTACTGTCTTCTGTTTCAATTTTTTCAAAAATAATTGATTTTTTCAATAAGTCAGAGACCAAGTTATATTCTTTGTCTTTATGATTGTCATTTAATTCAAAAATTAATTTATTTTTATCTTTTATNCCATTGTGCTTACTTAATATCAATTTAATTTTATTGCGGTAATTTTGATNTTGAAGATATTCTTTAGAAATAACAAATTTAATTTTTTTCTCAGAAAACTTCTTTATTATTTGATCTTTACTTTCAATAGTTTTTATTTCCCCGTCATCGATTATTCCTATCCTGTCTGCTATATTTTCTGCTTCTTCAATGTAGTGTGTAGTTAAAAATATCGTTATACCTTTTCTCTTTAACTTTAATATATTCTTCCATAAAGTTTTTCTTAAATTAACATCTACTCCTGCTGTTGGTTCATCCAGAAAAATGATTTTTGGCTCGTGTGACAGAGCTTTTGCAATCATTAAACGTCTCTTCATTCCTCCAGAGAGTGTTCTTATTTGCGAATTCTTTTTCTTTTCTAATGCTANATCTTTTAAAACCATTCCAACAATTTTTTCAGAACGGGGTTTATTAAACAAACCTCTGCTGAAATGTATNGTATTTACTACTCGCTCAAATGAATCTGTCGCTATTTCCTGAGGAACTAATCCTATTAAAGANCTAGCCGTTTTATAATCTTTAATATTGTCATATCCAAAAATAGATACATGCCCGCTACTTTTATTTGCAATACCACAAATAATATTAATTAATGTTGACTTTCCAGCCCCATTAGGACCAAGAAGAGCAAAAATTTCACCTCTTTTTATTTTAAGGTTAATTTTTTTTAGCGCATGAATCCCATTGGCATAATGCTTTTCTAAGTTTATTATTTTTATTGCATTTTCAATCATAATAAGAATAAATTTTAAGTAATTTATCATTTATAGAATTTAAAGCTCTTTTTAAATTTTTTTTATTTTTCTATCATTGATTTTTTCATTTCCGTTACAAATATAGTANCATGAAAANCTCAATACATTGGTTAAGATATGATTTAAGAGTAGAAGATAATGAAGCTCTCTATTTGTCNTCACTTCATGATAATTGTTTAATAATATATATCCATGATTACAATTATTTAAAACTTCCAACTACGAGCCTTTTTCATCTGAATTTTATTCAGGATTCATTGACAGCCTTATCTGAAGAATTAAAAAAATATGAAGGAACCATAAATTTTTTTTCAGGAAGAACCACAGATGTTTTTCAATTTATAATAAATAAATATCCGATTAGTCATGTCTATTCAAATAGGGTTATAAAGGATAGATTTCATCTAAATATTGACAAAAATGTTTCTAAGATTTTTNAATTCNATAAGATAAAATGGATTCAAACAAATCAATTTGGAATTCAACTTGATAANAGAAATAGAAAGACGTGGTCACAAAACTGGAATAATTTTGTTAATTCGTCAAAACTACATTTACCAAATAAAACAAAGTTTATTACTTCATCTAGTACTTATTCTAAATCTGATATAAAAATCTCTGCATCAAAAAATCAGAAAGGTGGGTATAAAGTTGCTAATAATTTACTTCAAAGTTTTATTAAAGTTAGACATAGAAATTATTCAAAACTTATGTCCAGCCCTGTCACAGCGGTCGAATCATGTTCTAGATTAAGTCCACACATCGCTTTTGGAACTATTTCAATCAAAAAAATTATGAGGATAATCAAAGAATCTATTTCCCAAGAAAAAAATATGGATTTGAAATCTATTTTTTCTTTCAGAAAAAGATTAGCGTGGCACTGTCATTTTATTCAAAAAATTTATGACGAACCTAACCTTGAATTTCAAAATCTTCACTCCTCATACGATGGGTTAAGNGAAAATGATTTTAATNATNNTTATTTTGAACACTGGAAAAATGGATCAACNGGATTTCCNTTTNTNGATGCTTGTTTAAGATCTTTAAAACAGATTGGGTGGTTAAATTTTAGAATGAGGGCAATGATTGTATCATTTGCGTCTTATCAATTATGGTTAGACTGGAAAAAATTTTCCCATTTCTTAGCTCAAAATTTTACTGATTTTGAACCAGGAATTCATTATTCTCAAATACAGATGCAATCAGGTACAACTGGAATTAACTCAATTAGAATCTATAATGTGATTAAACAATCATATGATCAGGATCCAAATGGACTTTTCATAAAAAAATGGGTCCCAGAGTTATCAAATCTTCCTACTCACTTAATACATGAACCCTGGAATATTAATTTCTTAGAAGAAAAAGAGTATAAATTTAAAATAGACAGAGATTATAATTATCCGATTATTAATAATACAAATCAAACAAAATTAGCTAAAGAAAAAATTTGGAAAATTAAGAAATCAAAAGATGCAGTTGAAATTTCAAAATTAATTGTTAGAAAACATGCTAGCTCAGGAAAAAAAAAATGAATTTTAGTTGCTAATAGATTTTTTCAAAAAAAAAGATACCTTTGAGTACGATGAAATATTTAATATTTTCCGATATTGATGGCACATTCATGTCCCACAAAAATTATTCATTTGAAATTCTCAGAGAATACCTATTAAAAATAAAAAAACATTGCATCGTAATTTTTGTATCAAGTAAAACTTTTGCCGAAATGAATTATATTAATAATCAACTTAAAATAAAATGTCCATTTATCGCAGAAAATGGTTCGTGTATTTATTTTCCAAAAAATTTCCTTGTTGAAAAGAATATTAATAATGATTTCTTTGAAATTAATAATCATTTGGGTATATTAGTTTTTAAAAAATATGAAGAGACAAAAAAAAAATTAAAGAAATTACAAAAAAGTTTTAATTTTTACTTTTTTAGTGATTTAACAAACGATTTCCTGTTAAAAATTACTAATTTAAAAGAAGAGGATTTATTAAGAAGTAGACAAAGATTTCATTCTGATCCAATTTACTGGAATGACTCAAAAGAAAAATTTGATTATTTTTTTAAAGAGACTCTGTCACTTGGTCTAGAAATAAGCATGGGCGGGAGGTTCATTCACGTTTCATGTGATTTCAACAAAGGAAAAGCCATATCAAAATTTCTCCAGATTGTCCCTATCAATTATGATCAAAAGACAATCAGTCTTGGAGATAGTAACAATGATATAAGTATGCTTGAATTGACTGATTATAGCTGTATCATAAGATCACCTGTAAAAAAAAAGAATACTGCTTAAAAAAAAAAATAATATTTATTACAGTAAGAAATTTGCACCTGATGGTTGGAAAGAATCATTAGAATATATTTTTAAAAAGGAGAAGATTTATTTCTGATTTTTATCAAAATGGAATTGTTGCAACACTTCATAATTTTTCTAAAAGAACCTATGAAGACTTAGAAAAAGAACTCATTGAATTTTGTAAATTTAGACCAATAACACTTATTTTACCTTCATTATATTCAGAACTTGAAGGAGATGCTCTCCCGAAAATTATCTCTGAAATNAGAAAAGTAAAATTCTTAAATAATATCGTTNTAGGTTTAGATAGAGCTACCAAATCTCAATTCAAAGAAGCAAAAAACTTTTTTTCAGCTCTACCTCAAAGACATGAAATTTTATGGCACGATGGGCCAAATTTGACAAAATTGGATTTACAGCTAAAAAAAAATAATCTTGCACCTCAACAGATGGGTAAGGGNAGAAATGTATGGTATTGTATGGGTTATATTCTTTCTCTNGGAGATACNGAGGCAGTAGCACTTCACGATTGTGATATTTTAACTTATGATAAATNAATGCTTGCAAGNTTAGTTTATCCTGTAGCAAATCCTAGATTTAACTTTGATTTTTGTAAGGGATATTANCCNAGAGTTTCTAATAATAAAGTTAGNGGNAGAGTTGCCAGACTTTTAGTCACTCCTCTCATGCGGGCATTAGAAAAAACAATTGGATTTAAGGAGTATATTTCATTTGTTGATTCTTTTAGGTATCCTCTGGCAGGGGAATTTTCTTTCAGAAGGAGGGTATTGAAGGATATTAGAATTCCTTTCGATTGGGGATTAGAAATAGGTGTTTTGTCTGAAATGTACAGAAATTATGCAGGAAACAGACTTTGTCAGGTAGATATAGCTGATAATTATGATCACAAACACCAGAGTATATCTATTGACGATAGTTCTAAAGGATTGTCAAAAATGTCTATTGATATAATAAAAGCAATTATTAGAAAGCTAGCATCTCAAGGCGAAACGTTTTCTATGTCTATTTTTCGCTCTCTAAAAGCCACTTATTACCGAGAGGCTCTTGATTTCGTTCAAATTTATAAAAAAGATGCATTAATGAATTGTTACGAAATTGATGTTCATGAAGAAGAAACAGCAGTTGAACTTTTTGCGCGAAATATAATGTTAGCAGGTAAAACATTTCTTGATTCACCAATGGAATCTCCTAATATTCCGACTTGGAGTAGGGTTGATACAGCATTTCCAATGTTCCTATCCGATCTTAGGAAAGCGGTTGAATTAGACAATAAAATTTAGTGATTAAATGCAAAAAAAATTTTTTAATCATAAAATTAAAATGTACATAAATTCTATGTATTCAGGGAAAATAGAGAATTCTCAACTTCCCAAAGTAATCAATCAAATAAATAAAATATTTAAAGATTCTAAGAGAATTGAAAGTTCAAAGTTTTTGTGGAATCAAGAAGATTTTTTATTAATAACATATGCTGATTCGATAAAAAAAAATAAACAAAAAAATCTAAAAACACTTAACGATTTCCTTTGTAAATTTTGTAAAGAATTTAAATTGATTCATATACTCCCTTTTTTCCCTTTTTCATCTGATGATGGTTTTGCTGTTATTGATTACGAGGAGATAAATGACGAACATGGTAGTTGGTCTGATGTAAAAAAAATCGGAACATCATTTTCAATAATGATGGACTTAGTCATAAATCACTGTTCATCTCAACATAAGTTGTTCAAATCTTTTTTAAAAGATAAATCTTATATTGACTATTTTATTGTGAGTAAAAAAAAATTTGATGAAAATAAAAAAATAGTTAGACCAAGAAATAGTTCTCTTTCAAAAAAAGTGAATGTAGATGGGGATGATTATTTTGTGTGGTGTACCTTTAGTCATGACCAAATAGACTTCAATTTCAAAAATCCCAAAGTTTTGATATTTTTTTTAAAAATTATCAAGTTCTATATTGATAATAAAGCTAAGGCTCTACGTCTTGATGCTGTAGCTTTTTTATGGAAGCAATTTGGAACTAGATGTATAAACCTACCAGAAACACATGATATCATTAGGTTAATTAGGCTCATAATTGAATATTATTATGGTGACATCTTAATAATTACTGAAACTAATATTCCAAGCCATGAAAATTTATCTTATTTTGGAAATAATAATGAGGCACATTGCATTTATAATTTCAGTCTTGCGCCATTGTTAATTCATTCAATAATTTCCGCCAACAGTTCCTATTTAAAAAAGTGGTCAAGAAGTATGCCACCAGCTCAAGAAAATAACGCATATTTGAACTTTTTATCAACTCATGATGGAATTGGAATGCGCCCCCTTGAGGGTGTCTTGCCTGAGGAAGAAGTCAATAAATATATTGAATTTTTAAAGAAAAGTGGTGCTTTGTTGACACACAGAAGACATAAAGGAAAGGATAGCGTTTATGAAGTAAATATCACTCTTATGAATGCTTTAACACAAACCTATCATGGAAAAGATAATTATCATTTAAAAAGATTTTTATTAGCTCATACAATTTTATTTTCAATGGAAGGAATTCCTGCTGTGTATATTCAGAATTTATTTGGTACAGAAAATGATTTCCAAAAAGTAAAACAAACAAATATAAATCGATCGATAAATAGGAAAAATTGGGATTATGATATGCTTGTATCAAAACTTCAAAATAAATCTTCGAAAAACTATAGGGTTTTTTTTGAATTAAAAAAAATTATTACTCTGAGAAAAAAACAAGCAGCCTTTCATCCTAATGCGACACAATTTACTCTTCAACTTGATGATGAATTCTTTGGAATTTGGCGTCAAAGTATTGATAGAAGTCAAAGTATTTTTTGTATAAGCAATTTATCAAATAAAAAAAAACAAATATCTCTTTTAGATATTAATCTAATTTCTACAAATAAATGGTTTGATATTCTTTCGAAGAAAAAGATAAAAAAAATAGATGATTACCTATTCTTTCAACCTTATCAGACTTATTGGATAACAAATAAGATTTGTTAACCTAGCTTCATTTTATTTAAGTCATATATATATAATATGACTTATTTAAGAGGATTAAAAATTGCATTTCCTAAAAACAAAGTTTTTCAGAAAGATGTTATTGAATTAAGCAAACAAATTTTTAAGTCTGAGAAGAGTTTTCTGAAAATGCTTAAAGTTTATCAAAACTCAGGTGTTAAGACTAGATTTATTGTCAACGAAATCGATTGGTATAAAAAACACCATAATTGGAAAACTAGATCATTATTATTTAAAGAAAATGCTTTAGATTTACTTAAATCCTGTATTTCTAAGACATTAGAATCAACAAAAATTGATGTAAAAAAACTTGGAGCAGTTGTGTATATAAACACTACAGGAATATCTACTCCAACTATAGATGCAGAACTTATAAATTTCTTTTGTTTNAATTCAAATATCATTAGAGTACCTATTTTTGGATACGGATGTGCAGGAGGTGTTCTTGGACTAAACAGGGCCAATGAAATCTTTAATTATACAAAAAAACCTGTANTAGTTTGTAACCTAGAGTTGTGTAGTTTAACTTTTAGGCCCAATGACTTTTCTAAAGCTAACATAATAAGCACTGCACTTTTTGGTGATGGTGCNTCTTCATATTTGATAGATAAAGAAGGAGATTGTGAAATATTGTCTACATTTGAGTTAACATGGAAAGATACTTTAAATTTGATGGGATGGAACATTGAAAATGATGGTCTTGCAGTAGTCTTTGATAAATCAATACCAGATTTTATAGAAAATAGATTTCCNAAAATAATAAAAAAAATTAAACCTTTAATTGATGGTTATATTTTACATCCAGGAGGTAATAAAATTTTAAAAGCATATAAAAAAGTGTTTAACAATCATGATACAATAAATATATCTAGGGAATCACTGGCCAAATTCGGAAATGTTTCATCAGTATCTGTTTTAAGCGTTTTGCATG
The DNA here is from genome assembly GCA_002711625.1 of Rickettsiales bacterium. Classification (GTDB taxonomy): domain Bacteria; phylum Pseudomonadota; class Alphaproteobacteria; order Methylaequorales; family Methylaequoraceae. The sequence continues at coordinate 86,167 of PARR01000005.1, forward strand.
ATATTCTTCAATACAAATTAAGTGGAAGGTTTTTGATGTCAGCAATGGGTCCGGGTTTTACAGCAGGAGTATGCCAATTAAAAATTTAATTTTTGATAATTTAGATTTCCTTTTGATTACTTANATTATTATAGCAAGAATATTTGAGTTATTCCTTAGTAAAAAGAATACTAAAAATTTATTACATAAAGGAGCTAGGGAATTTTTTCCTTTCCATTACAACTTTATTTTTTTTTTTCATTGTATTTTAATAATTTACTTTTTTTTTAAATGTTTTGAAAATCACGAAATTAATGTTTTGTTCTTTTTTATTTTTTTCTTACTTCAAATAATAAGATTTAAAGTCATATACGATTTAGGAGAATATTGGACAACAAGGATAATTGTATTAGAATCTAAAAAACTCNTAAAAACCGGTATTTATAAATATTTAAATCATCCTAATTATTTAGTGGTATTTTTTGAGGTTATCTTTCTTTGTCTGTTTTTTAAAGATTATATAGCTCTAATTGTTTTTACTATTATTAAATCTTTGCTACTAACTGTAAGAATCTTTTATGAAGAAAAGGCAAACAGGAATAGATTTTAGGGTTATTAAATTAGATTACTTTTCCTGAATAAATTCTCTTTGTCCTTCAAATGATTGAATTTTTATATTAGGGTTTTGCTTCATTTTGTCAATGTACATACTTTTTGATTGTTCTGCCGATTCTTTTGTATCAAATTTTATTATTACTAAAGAGTGAACATCAGTGATTTGAATTAATTCTATCGANANCATACCTGGAACNGANTCAAGCATTTCATATTTTGCAAGTGCCTTCATTGCGTCAGCCTCAATTTTTGANGCAAAAGTTATATTNTTNACTCTNATATACATAAATTGACNNTATCATANNTTNNTANAAATATAAAAAACTATTTCTTAGTTTTAATTGGCCTCTTTCTACNCGAATTTATATGGCTACAAATTTTACATTTTAATCCATAGCATTCTCGTGCCTTACAATATTCTCTTCCATAAAAAATAATTTGTAGATGAAGTTTATTCCATTTTTCTTCCGGAAAAATCTTTTTTAAATCTTTCTCTGTTTGAATTACATTTTTTCCATTTGTTAATTTCCACCNCTGAGCAAGTCTATGGATATGAGTGTCAACAGGAAATGCTGGATAACCAAATCCTTGCGACATAACCACACTAGCAGTTTTATGACCAACTCCAGGTAATTTTTCAAGCTGTTCGAAAGATTTAGGAATTATAGAATTAAATTGACTAACTAAGATTTTAGATAAATTCAAAATAGCCTTAGATTTCTTGGGTGCTAATCCGCAAGGTCTTATTATTTGGTAAATCTTTGTTAACTTTATTTTAGACATTTTTTTGGGATTATTTGCTAATTTAAATAAATTTGGTGTTACTTTATTTACCCGTTCATCTGTACATTGGGCACTTAGTAAAACAGCAATTAACAATTCAAATTTGTTTTTATGATTTAGAGGAACTGGGGTATCTGGATAAAGATTTTCAAGTACTTCGATAATAAAATTTGCTCTTTCTTTAACATTCATGACAATTTAATAATTTTTTTATTTGACGAAATTTTCTAGAATATAATAATATTATTATCTATAAACAATTATTTAAGATATAAATAAATTTTGAATTAATATTGAATAGAAATGATTTGATNTTATAGTAAAAAATTGTCCTTAAGGTAATTGATTTAAGATTTTTGGGAGGTAAAATGAAAATTTGTGATAGACCAGAGTTTAAAAGTAAGAAACCACCTCTTACTTTTGGTGCAAATGATTCAGTTCTTTCTGCAGTGAAAGTTATGTCTAAACAAAATTTTGGTTCAGTTGTAATTGTTGACAAAGAAAAAAAAGTCATTGGCATAGTTACAGAAAGAGATTTGATGAATAAGCTTTTAAATAATTCAATGAACCCTAAAACAACCAAGCTTAAGAATATAATGACTAGTCCTGTAAAGGTTGCTGACAAAGATGATAATTTAGTTAATTGGTTAAGACAGATGTCCAATGAAAGATTTAGACATGTTCCAGTTGTAGATAAATCAGGAAAGCTTATAAATATAATGTCTCAGGGTGATTTCGTTTCATANACATGGCCAAATCTNTTNTATCAAGTAAAAGAAATGACAAAGCAGGATTATTTTAAAATTAATCAAGTNGTTATAATAATGNTGGGNTTATTATTTTATACACTTGTTTTATATTTTGGCATAAANTTAATCTAANANATTTTAAAATATTTTTTTGCATTTTCTAAGCATTCNACNTGTTCTACAGGTTTNTCCCATCTNATANATGTAATTCTTGGAAACCNTAGTGCTANNCCAGATTTATGTCTTGAACTTTTTGATATGTCGTCAAATGAAATTTCTAAAACTAATTTTTTTTTAACCTCCCTTACAGGCCCATATTTCTTAATTGTATTTTGTCTTACAAAATGATCTAATTTTTTTAATTCTTCATTCGTAAACCCTGAATAAGCTTTACCAATTGGAACAATATTCTCTCCATCCATGAGACCAAAAGTGAAATCTGAGTAATACGAACTTCTTTTGCCATGTCCTCTTTGTGCGTACATAAGAATTGCATCTATTTGTTTTGGGTCTCTTTTCCATTTATACCACATATGTGCTGGTCTTCCTGAAATATACTGACTTTGTTTCCTTTTTAACATGATTCCTTCAAATCCATTTTTTTCCTCTCCTTTCCTTTTGATTTTCTTAAGTTCATCAAAACTTTGAAAAGAAATAAATTGTGAAAGATCAATTCCAACTGGATTCTCTCTATTATGCCATTCTTTTAAGTAATTTCTTCTTGTAACGCAGTCATTAGATCTTAGGTCAACTTTATTATAGAATAAAATGTCATATGCTCGAACAAAAGCAGGATAAAGTTCTAAATATTTTTTTGGTATTTTTTTTCTATTCAATCTTTGCTGTAGTTTATTGAAAGATTCTGGAACAAAGTTTTTACCAACTAAAAGTTCACCATCAATTACAACTTCATTTTTTGATTTTATATTTAATTCTGGAAATGAATTAGAAATATTATCACCATTTCTTGAAAATAAAGTGGTACGTGAATCTGTAATTATTAATTGAACTCTAATCCCATCCCATTTCCACTCAGCTAAAAAATCTTTAGGATGGATAAATTTTTTCTCCTTGTTTATATTTATTGGTGTTGAAAGCATCAATGGATGAAAAATTTTATGAACATCGATTTTAGGTTCCTTACTTTTACCATCTAACCATAAAAATAAATTTTTATATGGAGTTTCTAATCCGTGCCAAATTTTTTCTATTCTGTCTAAAGGTTTATAACTATAATTAGCCAAAGCAATTTTTGTTAGTCTTTCTGACAATCCAATCCTTAACCCACCTGATAAAAGTTTTATAATTGTCCAACGTTGTGTTGTATCAGAAATTGAGAGACATTCTTCAATATATTTTAATGATTCGGGCTCTGGTAAATCTTTTAGTTTTATGAAAAACTCAGATAGAGATGGTAAATCTCCTTTTTTTCTCAAAGGCCATATTAATGCAATTGTCTCGGCAAGGTCACCAACATAATCATAAGATAAATCAAATAAAAAAGGGTCTACATGTTTTTTTATTAATATTTTAAGTTTTGACGGACCAAATATTGACAGCTTATATTTTCCTGCCAGAATACCTAACGCAAAGCCTTTTTCCTTAATATCTGTTGTTTGAAAGTATTTTGAAATCAGGTCTATTTTCCTCTTAGTTGACGGTGAAAATATTATATTTTCCAGGAGCAATGAAAATTTTTTCATAATTCTGGGTCTTCATCTCTTCCTTTAATATTTAGAGGACGAGAATTGAGATTGTTNTTTTTACACCAGTATACGAGAGCATCNTCTCTACCGTGAGTAACCCAAACATTTTCGGACNCAGAATTTTTAATTACCGAAGTGAGTTCTTTCCAGTCAGAATGGTCTGAAATTATTAAAGGTAGTTGTACAAGATTTTGCTTAACTCTTTGCTTAATAGCCATCCACCCTGAGGCTCTACATAACACATGATTTTTAATTCTTCTCGACCATCTATCTCTTGTTGCGGANGGAGGTGCTAAAATTAAATTATTTTTAATATTTTTTTCATTATCTTTAGTTACCTGTTCTAATTTTCCTAGATCAATTCTTTCATTTTTATAAAATTCACATATTTTTTTCAGAGAGCCATGAATATAGATTATATCGTCATACCCCTCATTTCTTAGAAGTTTAATAAATCTTTGAGCTTTACCAAGTGCGTACACACCTATTAAATGATTTTGTTTATTTTCTTTTAAAGATTTGAGTATTTTCTTTATTTCATTTTGNGGTTTTGGGTGAACAAANACNGGCAATCCAAAAGTNGCTTCAGTTATAAGNGTATCACATTTTATTAATTCAAATTGTTTACATGTAGGGTCTTCGATTGTTTTNTAATCTCCTGTAACAAGAACTTTATATCCTNTTTTTTTTATTAAAACCTGAGAACTTCCAATAATATGCCCTGCAGGATATAATGTAATTTCAAAACTGTTAATATTTATCGGCTTCCCATATTCTAACTCTTGAAAATTCTTTGCGCATTTTTTACCATACCTTATTTTCATAATCTCTATTGTCTCTCTTGTTGCTAACACAGATGTATGCCCAGGTTTTGCATGATCAGCATGAGCATGTGTTATTATTGCTTTATTTACTGGATAGGTAGGGTCGATATAAATATCTAAAGGTACTATATTTAAATCATGATCAATGAAATTCATATCTTAAAAAAAAAACTTAATATTAATGAACATATAATAACAAAGTGGTTNGAAAATAAGGGCTGGAATTATTATTTTCACCAATTGAAAACAATTGAATCCATTAAAAATGGTAAAAATGTTACCTTAATTTCTCCAACTGGTTCTGGTAAAACATTAGCTGGTTTTCTTCCAACTTTTTTTGAATTATCCAATAANAAAAAACCTCAATCTATTCATACTTTATATATATCCCCACTAAAATCATTAACAAAAGATATTGAAAAGAATCTTATAAAACCAAACGAAGAATTGAATTTAGGTATTAATATTCAAAGCAGAACAGGGGATACATCTTTTTCAAAGAAACAGGAACAAATACATAATCCTCCAAATATCTTAGCAACGACCATAGAATCTTTTGCAATTCTTCTTTCTAACAAAAATTATAAATTAATTTTTGACAATTTAAAAATATTAATAATTGATGAAGTACATTCAATTGCAAATACTAAAAGAGGTGAACTTTTATCACTAAATATAACCAGACTTGAAACATTTAATAAAAAGTTTCAGAAAATACTTTTGTCAGCNACTGTAGCCAATGAAAAAAAAATCTCTCTATATTTTAACGCAGTTGGAGATNTCATTACTTCAGATTTANATAAAAATTTATCNATAAATATTATAAATGTTAAAAAAAGGATTCCTTGGTCAGGTCATATGGCAGAATATGCTATTGATGAAATTTACTCTAAAATTCGCAANGAGAAGACTATTNTTTTTGTAAATACAAGAGCTCAATCNGAGTTATTATTTCAAAATTTATGGAAAATAAATGAGAGTAATCTTAAAATTGCCGTCCATCACGGCAGCTTAGAAAAAACTCTTAGAAAAAAAGTAGAGAATGAAATGAGAGATGGCGTGCTTGATTGTGTGGTAGCTACTAGCTCACTGGAATTAGGACTTGACTGGACAAATATATCATTAATCATTCAAGTTGGTTCACCTAAAGGAATAACCAGATTGATACAAAGAGTAGGTAGAAGTAATCATNATTTGAATGGGAAATCAAAAGCTATATTGGTCCCTACTAATAGATTAGAATTTGTAGAGTGTTATGCTGCTATTGAAGCCATAAAAGATAATGACTTGGATACTATTTCTGATAAAGAAGGTTCTTTAGATGTGCTTGCTCAGCATATAACTGGTGTGGCATGTTCTTGTCCTATAAATCCGAATATTCTTTATAAACAAATTTTAAAATCCCAACCTTACAAAAACTTAAGCAAAAAAGATTTCATTGAAGTTTTTAATTTTGTTATCGATGGAGGTTATTCTTTAAAAAAATATAAGCAATTTTCAAAGTTAAAAAAAAATTCTGACGGGAATTATGAAATAATGTCTGAAAAATTTATTAATCAATATAAAATGAACGTTGGAACTATNGTAGAATCAGAAATGNTCGACATTAAATTAAATAACAAAACTCTCGGTAAGATTGAAGAATGGTTTGTAGAACGCCTAATTCCAGGGGATACATTTTTTTTCGGAGGCAANGTTCTGATGCTAGACTATTTTAAAAATAATTTCGNGAAAGTAAAAATATCNGTTAGTAAAAAACCAAAAATACCTTCTTATGCAGGTGGAAGAATGCCTCTTTCAACAAAATTGTCAGAAAGAGTTTTACAAATACTTAATAATACAAAAAAATGGANATTCTTTCCTAAAGANGTAAAAAATTGGTTAGATTTGCAGAGAAAAAAATCTCTNATTCCNTCATACGANTTTCTATTGGTTGAATCATTTCCTAAATTAGATNNAGACAGAAGAGAGCACTACTATATTTTTTATACATTTGANGGAAAAAACGTNAATGATACATTAGGTTTTGCAATATCTAAATGTCTTGAAAACGANAATTATAAGCCATTAGGATTTGTTACTACTGANTATGCTCTNGCCATTTGGGTAGATAGAAAAGTNGACAATTTAACTAAAACTTTTAATTTNGATAATATTAAATTAAACNTNAATAACTGGTTAGAAAAATCTTCATTGTTCAAAAGAAATTTTAAAAAAGTTGCAATTATTTCTGGATTAATAGACAAAGGGTACCCTGGTCAAAAAAGAAAAATTTCATTTAATTCAGAACTTATATTTGAAGTATTAATAAAGTACGAAAAAAATCATATACTTCTAAAAGCTACAAAACAAGAATCAATGAAGGAACTTGTCGAACTTGATAGATTGAATAATTTTCAAAAAAGAATTAAATCAAAAATGAAATTCAAAGAATTGAAAAATATATCGCCTTTATCTGTTCCTTTAGTTATTGAAATTAACAAGGAATTTATAAATAAGAATGTNATAGATGAATATTACTTAGAAAAATTTGAACAAAAAATTCTTCAAAATGCTGGTTTGAGATGACAGATATAAATTTTTCTATTACATCTTTTAAACTACACAAGTCAGGTATTTTATTTTGGCCTGAAAAAAAAATTGCTGTAGCATCTGATTTACATTTAGAAAAATCATCTTCTTTTGCAAAACTTGGAATATTTCTTCCACCATATGAAAGTTTATTAACTCTTGATAGATTATATAAAATATTAAAGAAATCGGATATAAAAAGACTAATTTTATTAGGTGATACTTTTCATGATAACTATGGCTACTTAAGGCTTAGTAGGGAATCTAGAAAGAAATTTGAATACATAATCTCTAAGTATGATACTACTTTTATTTTGGGCAATCATGACAGAAATATTCAAATTCCAATGGTAAAAAAAGTATTGAATCTTAAGATAAATGAAATTAATTTTTGTCATGAATTGTCATCATCAAATTTTTATGAAATCTCAGGTCATTATCATCCCAAAGTTGTGTTTAAAAAATTCAATAATAGAATTTCTTCAAAATGTTTTGTGATTTCTAAATCAAAAATAATTTTACCCGCCTTTGGAGAGTTTACAGGAGGTCTTGACGTAAATGATAAAGCTTTTAAATCANTAATAAAAGAGGATTGTGANTATTTCTTACTTCACCCAAAAAAATTATATCATCTACCACAGCAATACATCAGATAATCTTGTAGTTCCTGTAAAAAAATTACTTGAAAAATTTTCCTACAAATGAATTTATTCTGGGNGCAAAAAAAAGAATACAAAAAAAAACTGTTGGCCATGCAATTATCAGCCTNTCTATGAAAGCCTCAATAAATATTTCCTGATTTTCGGTTAATAAAATAATAAAGATTGAAACAAATGTACTTGTACAAAATGACATTAAAAAAGAAAATATGTATAATCTTTTTCCAGACATAAGTTATAGTATCAAAAAATATCTAAAGTTAATATTATTTATGAATTAATAAGNTTTAAGTCTTTTAAAAATTTCATGATGTGGCTTTTAAACTTAAAAAAGCCAGCCTTAGAATGAATCCAACACATTCGATCATATTCATCATAAATGAAATTAAAAATAATACCTGTTTCAGACTCAATTTTTTTTATTGAATCTAATTCATANCCAACGGCTGGATACATTGTTAGAATTTTTTTTTGTTGACTGTGAGAAACAAACTCATTTAATTTTTCTTTTCCATTTAATTTTGTAACATTTACACCCTTAGTTTCTAGATATTCAATGTAAGAATCAACCGCATTTTCATTAAATTTCGATACTAATTGACTAAATTTTATTTCTTGATCTAGTTGATAAAATAAGACATTACATTTTTTTATTTGATTAAGGAATTGTTGATCATAGATAAGATTATTTTGATTAATTAAAAAATTGTCATTTTCACTTATTTGGTCATTACTGAAGGAATGACCTTCATATGAATATGATTTGAAAATTGGAATTTCAATATTTTTTTCACAATAATTTTTTTGAGAAAATCTATGATTGGTGAATTTATCAATATTATTTTCCTGAGCAACATATGCTTTTCCTTGTGTCTGCAATCCAGCAACCCATTTCCATGACAATGTATTAGATGCTGGGTCTCCATCTAGTAAGTATTTCAAAAAAAAATCAGCACCTAGCTCCCAAGGTAATTTAAGTGTGAAAATCCAAAGGCTAGCAAACCACATTCTTGAATGGTTGTGTAAATAACCAATGTTTTTCAATTCATCAATCCAACAATCTAAACATTCAATTCCAGTATTTGCCTCGTATACATTTTTTAAATTGTTTGAATCNACTTCGGATAGATTGCATTTTATCTTTTTGAGCGATGACTTATAGTCTTCCCAGACACTTTTTCTTCCTTCAAGCCATCCTTTCCAGTAAGTTCTCCAGAAAACTTCTTGTATAAATTTTTCAATTTTGTTGTAATTGAATTTGTTTAATGCGGATTCTAANACGAATTTTTCATGAAGGATTCTTTTCCTAATAAAAGGTGACAGGAATGAAACATTTGTACGATCATTAGGTCCATTGTCAAANTTTCTTGTNGCTGAATATCTAGATATCCCTNCCTCAAGAAAGTTATTTAGTTGTAAAACTGANGATTGGTATGATGGATTTATCATAAAAAAAGCAGAGAGATGCTATCTCTCTGCTAATAAGTAGTTTTAATTTGAAGTTGATTTTTCTTCTTCTTCAGTTGAAGTGTCAGTTGTTTCTTTAATTTCTTTGTGACCACCTCCACAATGTGCAGCTGAGNCATCAAAGCTAACTAAAAGAAAACCTAAACCTAAAATAGTGTATAATGATTTCATTATTATCTCCTTTAATGTTCAGTTAATAATTAAAAAAATTTAATCAAGCTTATTCAATCGATGCTTTAGGATTTTTTTTTATTTGCATTTTTTTTAAACCATCAACTAATTTATCTTTTTTTATGCAAGTACCTAGTGCTGCTCCTGTAAAAAAAGCTCCTGTTGTTAAAACACCGGTGATAAATGCACTTTTTACAATAAAACCAAAAATATTCATGTTATATTATTAATGTAAAATATATGAAAAATCAATAAAAAGCTCGCAATAAAATTAATTAATTCATGCTTAATAAAATAAAATTTTTATATTATCAAAAAAAGTTAGTTGANGTTTACACAAAAAATATAAAAGAACATGGTTTTAACCCACAGGGACTTTTTTGGAACTCTATTTATTCACAACATAAAAGATTTTCTATTTTTTTTGAGTATCTGAAAAAACTAAATATAAATAAGCCCCTAATTGCAGATGTAGGTTGTGGTTATGGAGAATTTTTTAGATACCTTAAACTTCANAAATTTCATAATTGTATTTATTATGGTTATGATATTAATTCAACTTTTATTAAACAATGTAAATTAAAATTTCGTTCAAATAATTTTTTTGTTAATAATTATCCCACAGTAAAATGTGATATCTGTCTAATGTCGGGAACATATAATCTNAGCATTTCAAATAATTATAAGAATTGGGAGAGTTATGTTTTTGAAAATCTCATTGAATGTTTTAATCAAACGTCAAAGATAATGTGTTTTAACCTTCAATTTTCTTCCGAAAAACAAATAAAAAATAAAATCTTTTATGTAAATGTAGAAGAAATGCATGAAAAATTGCGTAAAATATTTAGTAATGTTGAATTTTTTTTTTCCAAAGATTTAAAAAACGACGTTTTCTTTTCGATTAAGAGATAAAAAAATTATTTTGCCGCAATGCCTCATAAACGCATATAGATACTGCATTAGCCAGATTTAAACTTCTGTATTTTGAATCCATAGGAATGTAAAGCCTAGCAGAATCTTTTAATAAATTATAAACTTCATCAGACAGCCCGGTTATTTCAGAACCAAAAATCAAAGTATCGCCAAGATTATAAGATATTTTATCATATCTTTGACTTCCAAATTTTGTAATCAGAAAGATTTTTTTTGCATTAATCTTTTTTAAAAAAACTTTTATTGATTCGTATATTTTAATTTCTTTTAAATCAGCGTAGTCCATGAATGCGCGTTTTAGCGATTTTTCATTCAAATTAAATCCAATAGGCTCTATTAGGTGTAATTTGCATCCTGTATTTTTACATAATCTTAATATATTTCCAGTATTCGGTGGAATTTGTGGGTTGAACAAAACAATATTAAATGTAAAGTCATTGTACATATTGTAATTTAACCATAAATTGGTTTAATTTTTAAATGGTAAATTTCTTCAGGGTTTTTCTATATTTTTCTTTAGAAGTAAACCATTTTGTTAAATTTCCCTGTTCAAATCCTTTCAATTTAACATCAATGAACCATTGTTTAACATCAATGTCCCATCCATAAAATATATTAAGTTGAATGGCATCTTTATAAATTGTTCTATATTTCCTTGACATTTTAATTACCTAANTTCTATAGCAAGATTTAAGCCATGAANAAGGGTATTTANATAATTACAACTNGGTGTTTTCCATTATACTTTTATCTTCTTNAGTTAATATAGACACTANTTTTTTATCTTTTTCCATGTCATTGTTCTTTGTAGTCAGTAAAGTTTCACCGTAAAAAATTGAATTTGCCCCAGATAACATGCATAAGATTTGTGTTTCTCTTGACAAGTTTTTTCTTCCTGCAGACAATCTAATTCGTGACTTCGGCAATATAATTCTGGAGGTTGCAACCATCCTAATAATTTCAAGTGAGTCAACTTTTTTTTGATTCATCAAAGGCGTACCGTTAACAGGAACTAATAAATTTAAGGGAACACTCTCTGGTTGAGGTTTTAAATTAGCCAAAACTTCTAACATTTTTGCCCTATCATCCCATGATTCTCCCATACCGATAATACCACCACAACAAACACTTATTCCTGCCTCTCTTACATTCTTGATGGTTTCTAGTCTTTCGTCAAAATTTCTTGTTGTAATTATTTTGGAATAATAATCTGGTGACGTATCAATATTATGATTGTATGCATCTAAACCTGCCTTTTTCAATTCTTTTGCTTGGTTTTTAGTAACTGTTCCAAGGGTCACGCATGCTTCTAATCCAACTGATTTTACTTCCTTTATCATTTGAATAACTGTTTTCAAATCGTTACCGTCTTTTAACTTTTTCCATGCTGCTCCCATGCAAAACCTGTTTGAACCATTTCTTTTTGCCAAAATAGCTGCATTTTTAACTCTTTCGATGTCTATTAATTTTTCTTTTTTTAAATTTACATTATAATGAGCAGATTGTGGACAATATTTACAATCTTCTGGACACGATCCTGTTTTAATTGAAATTAGAGAGGCAAATTGAAAATCTTCATTTTTGAAATTNTTCTTATGTACTTTTTGTGCTGAAAAAATCAGNTCATCTAANGGTAGAGANAATATTTTTTTTATATTTTTAAAAGAGTATTTTTTCATTTATTTTTTTTCATAGTTGGGAAGAAACATTTCACCAGTACAGAAAAGATACTCTAATCTAACTTTTGAATCTATTGGGCCTATGATTTCGTAATTTTTATCATTAACCAAAATTTTTGCTCCAGAAATCAATAGTTCCTGAAAAAATTGCGATGTTTTATTTTCATCTGACACACCTTCTATAAAATAATCTTTTGGNTTTGCATTATTTATTTCAATGATTGAATTAATATTTTCACTTGATGTAAGTATATTTGCATTCTTTATTTTTNCTTCAGTAGATTTNACTGAAAAAGAAGTAAGAGTCCCTTTAACAGAATCTTTTTTTATAACNGCAGAAACATCNTAGTTTTGTGAATTTAGGATTTGGAAATTAACTCCACATTTGTTTGGAATGTTATTTTCCAGCGTTATTATTGAACTTATATTAATTTCAGTAGCATTCAAAATATTGAAGAAGAAAAAAAACAATGTATAAAATAGTATCATAGATGTTAAATAAAAATCAGATTTTAAATATTAAAGATGTAATAGAATCAGAAAAATTATTCATAAGTCAATATTCTGAAAAAAAAATTTTCGAAAATGTAGTTTTTAAAATTTCTAGTTACTTTTTAAAAAACTTTAAAAATGAAAAAATTCTNTTCCTTTGCGGTCCTGGAAACAATGGAAAAGATGGAATACAAACATACAAAAAGTTAGAGAAAAAAAGATATGTTGATTTATTTNTAATATCTAACNAAAAAATGTCATTNNATGCATTCTTAAAAATTTATAAAAACTTTGATGTGATNGTCGANTGTATTTTTGGTATTGGTTTGAACAGAAAAATATCTGGTTACGTAAAAAAAATTATAGATTATATAAATAATACTCCTTATCAAGAAATTGTTTCAATTGATATCCCAAGTGGCATTGATGGTGATAATAGGAATCNCGAATTAGTTGCAATTAAAGCTTCTAAAACTCTGGCGATTGGAGTCTACAAACCATGTCATTTTTTAAATCCTAGTAAAGATTTTTGTGGGGATGTAAAATTATTAAAAATAGGATTACCCAAACCAAGAAATGTTTCGTACAAAATTCGAATAATCGGTAAAGAAGAAAATATACATAAAATACCAATATGGAATGGAAATATTCACAAATATCATAAAGGTCATGTAGGGATTCTTGGAGGAGAAATGTCGGGAGCATCAAGAATTGTTGCCATAGGTTCAAGAAAAATTGGTTGTGGATTATCTTCTATAATAATAAAAAAAAATGAGATTCAAAATTATCAGCTGGTTGAGCCGGGAACAATTGTGAGGAAATTATCTGTCAAGGATGACTTTGACCAATTTGATTGTTTTGTTGTTGGCCCTGGTCTTGGTAATTCTTTTTCAATCAATCAATTAACAAAGATTATAAAAAAAGTTAATTGTCCAATGATTATTGATGCTGATGCAATAAGTATTTTTAAAGAAAAAAAATCACAATTTTATGAAATGATAAAAAAAAAAGAAAATGTCATTATTACACCCCATAGTGGAGAATTTGAAAGAATATTTAAATTTAAAAACTTAAATAAAATTGAAAAAACTTTTCGTTCATCTCAAATAATTAACAACATCGTCATATTCAAAGGAAATGACACAGTAATAAGTATTCCTTCAGAAAGTGAAGTTTTAGTTAATACTCAAGCTGAAGCATCGTTGGCCACAGCTGGGACTGGTGATATGTTATGCGGAATAATAGCCGGATTAATTGCTCAAAAAGTTTCAGTTAGAGATGCATGCTTAGTNAGTACATTTATTCAAAACAAATTATCAAAAAAAAAAAAATTGTGTAACAGTAGAAGATTTTCTTGATAATATTCCGCAAGTTTTGAAAAAATTAAAAAATAATTGATTTAAAAAGAATAATGTAGTTTTTTANGTATGTTANGCGGGCGTGGCGGAATTGGTAGACGCGCTGGATTTAGGTTCCAGTG
>PARR01000005.1:100282-103036 GCA_002711625.1 Rickettsiales bacterium
CGTGNGGGTTCAAGTCCCTCCGCCCGNACCAACTNNTNNGTCGNNGAAAATAATTGAGAATAAAAAAACTGATTTGGATGTTGATTGGGATGTTACTATTCCTGCAAATTTAATAAATATGGAACTTAATAAGAAATACGGTGAAATTTCTTCAAATGTTAATTTGCCAGGATTCAGACCTGGAAAAGTTCCTTTAAATATAGTAAAAAAAAGATATTCTAAGTCAGTCATTCCTGAAGTTGTAGACACGATTGTTAATTCATTCCTACGAGAGGAGGTTTCTAAAAGAAAATTAAAACCTTCTGTACAACCAAAAGTCGATATAAAAAAATTTGAGGAAGGGAGTGACTTGATTTTTAATGTTAAATTTCAGTTGATGCCGGAGATACCAGAAATCACATTAAAGGAAATAAAAATTGAAAAATCTTTACTTAAAATTTCCGACAATGACATACAGAATACTTTAAAAGAAATCGCAGATAAACATGAAAGATTTATTCCTTTAAACAAAGATAGAAAATCAAAGAAGACAGATCTTATTTTATTTGATTATTCAGGGACTATCAATGGAAAGAAATTTAGTGGCAGTACAGGAAGAGATGAAACTGTTGTTCTAGGTTCAGGTAAATATATACCTGGATATGAGGATCAAATGGAAAATATGGGTAAAGGTGAATCTAGGGAAATACAAGTTGTTTTTCCAGAAGACTATCGTGAGGCCAAATTAGCCAAGAAAAAGGCTAAATTTCAGATTACAGTTAAGGATATACAGGAAAAAGTAAAAAAAATTCCAATTGATGATAAGCTTGCATCTGAGGTTGGTGAAAAAGATTTAGATTCTTTAAAAATTAAAATTACAGAAAGAATGAAATCAGATTTTGAAAAACTTTCTAATCTTAAAATGAGAAGGGAGGCCACAGAAAAGTTATTAAAAAAAATTAATTTCAAAATTCCATCAAGAATGATTGATGACGAGTTAAATTTTCTCAAGAATCAGTCAAAGGATAAAAAAAATGAAGAACTGGACAAATTAGCTCAGAGAAGAGTTAAGTTAGGACTTATAATCAATGCTATTTCTGAAAAAAATAATATTCAAGTAGAGGATAGTGATTTAACAAAAGCGGTTGTTGATGAAGCAAAGAAATATCCAGGTAAAGAAAAAGAGGTTGTTGAGTTTTATAAAAAAAATACTGCAATGATTAATAATCTCAAGGGTATTGCACTAGAAGAAAAAGTCATGAGTTTTGTTATAAATAGTTGTAGTAAAACAAATAAAGAATGCAATATAGATGATTTATTTGGTTCTGAGTTTTTAAAGGAAGAAAAAAATGTTATTTCAAAAAAAGATAAGGAGAAAAAAAAATGAGTTCATTGATTCCCATGGTCGTTGAGCAAACTAATAGAGGTGAAAGATCTTACGATATCTATTCTAGATTATTAAAAGAAAGAATAATTTTTTTAACAGGTGAAGTGCATGATGCTGTTTCAAGTGTAATTTGTGCTCAATTCTTGTTTTTAGAATCAGAGGACCCAAAAAAGGATATATTTCTTTATATAAATTCACCTGGAGGAGTTGTGTCATCAGGTTTAGCGATTTATGACACAATGCAATATATTAAACCTGATGTTTCGACTGTGTGTATTGGACAGGCTGCATCAATGGGTTCCCTTTTGCTAACTGCAGGAAAAAAAGGAAAACGTTTTTGTCTTCCTCACTCAAGAATAATGACCCATCAACCTTCAGGAGGTATACAGGGTCAAGCCTCAGATATTGAGATTCATGCAAAAGAAATCATTAATCTCAAGAAAAAGCTCAACAAAATTTATGAAAAACACACAGGACAAAGTTTGACTTCAATTGAAAAAATAATGGATAGAGACCATTTTATGAGTGGTGATGATGCAAAAAAAATTGGTATCGTGGACAAAGTTGTCTCAGAAAGGCCTAGTTTAAAGAGTGAATCTGAAAAAAAATGATTTATTTGGAATAAAGGTTGCAGTATTTTGAATAGTTTGGAATTATAAATTAAGGAATTTTATGTCTGAAAACAAAAATAATAAGAATACTTTATTTTGTAGCTTTTGCGGAAAAAGTCAGCACGAAGTTAGAAAGTTAATAGCTGGTCCAACAGTATTTATTTGTGATGAGTGTGTTGAACTCTGCATGGATATAATACGAGAGGAAAATAAGGTGGTTTCATCAACGAAATCATCCAATGTAGAGACTCCGAAAGAACTTTTTAGTTTGTTAAATGAGTATGTTATAGGTCAGGAAGGTGCCAAGAAAATACTTTCTGTTGCTGTTCATAATCACTACAAAAGAATAGATAATGTTGCAATTAACTCAGATGTAGAATTATCAAAGTCAAACATTTTATTAGTTGGACCGACTGGCTGTGGAAAAACACTTTTAGCTGAAACACTTGCAAAAATAATTGATGTTCCCTTTACCATGGCTGACGCAACTACTTTGACTGAGGCAGGTTATGTTGGTGAGGATGTAGAAAATATAATATTAAAATTGCTTCAGGCGGCTGATTATAATGTTGAACGTGCACAGCGTGGAATTGTTTACATCGATGAAGTAGATAAAATTTCCAGAAAATCTGACAATCCTTCGATTACAAGAGATGTATCCGGGGAAGGTGTTCAACAAGCTCTATTAAAAATTATGGAGGGAACTGTAGCCAGTGTTCCACCTCAAGGAGGTAGAAAACATCCTCAACAAGAATTTTTGCAAGTTGATACAACAAA
>PARR01000006.1 GCA_002711625.1 Rickettsiales bacterium
ATCTTCAGATTTCAATACAATTGAGAACCTTGTAGGCAACGAAACAATTGTATTATCCAACTCTGCTATGGTTGCTGATGCCAATATTGGTGAAAATAAATCAATCTCTAATTTAGGAACACTNACGATAGGNGANGGAAATAATGGGGGTCTTGGAGCTAATTACACCTTGANNGGNGGTTCACATTCTTTGACTATAAACAGAAGGCCTGTAACNATTTCNGGTTCNAGAGAGTACAACGGAACCAACTCAGTTTCTAGCGGAAGTATCAGTACATTCAATAATACATCGGGTGGCGAAACACTTTCAGTTTCTGGTTTAGGAAACGTAGGGTCTGCATCAGTGGGTGCAGGAAAAGATTTAACAATTGGGACGCTGGCACTTGTCGATGGAACTGGGTTGGCATCTAATTATTCCTTATCATCTGGAACTTTTGAAATTAGTCAAAAGAATCTAACTTTTACAGCAGAACGAAGTTATGATGGAACAACAAATGTTGATTCTTCTAATATTTCAACAACNTTTTCAGGCCTTATTGGTTCGGAAACACTTGTTCTTTCAGGGTCTGGAACTGTGTCCTCAAAAAATGTATCAAACGGACAATCGGTAACTTTGGGAACCATCTCAATTTCTGACGGCAATGGTGTGGCAAGCAACTATAATCTTACCTCAGCAACATTAAACGTTTCAGAAAGAGTGTTGTCTCTGAGTGGTTCGAAGGTNTACGATTCTNCTTCAACTATTTCTTCAAGCGATATTTCAGGANTAGTAAATTTAGTAGGATCCGAAACAATAGTATTATCAAATTCTGGAAATACAACTGATGCAAATGTTGGAAATTTAAAATCAATAAGTAGCTTGGGGACATTGTCTCTAGGTAACGGGTCCAACGGGGGTCTTGGTTCAAACTATACTTTGGTGGGTGGAACTCATACTTTTAATGTAACAAAAAGACCAATTACAATTCAGGGTTCTAAATTTTATGATGGTACCAACACTGTTGCGAATACTTCTATCTCTTCGTTTTCTAACACATCTGGAGGAGAAACTCTTTCAATTAGCGGCTCGGGAACTGTTTTAACATCCGCCGCAGGTGCAGGGAAAACTATAAGCTTAGGAAATCTCACACTTGTTGACAATACAGGGTTGGCCTCCAACTATTCTTTATCATCAGGAACTTTTGATATAAATGAAAGAGTTGTCAATGCTACTGGTGCAAAAGTTTATGATGGAACAACTAATATAAGTGGAAGTGATTTGGCAGTAACAACAGGAGTTGGTTCTGAAGTATTGACGCTCAACGGTAATGGAAGCATTTCTAATGCCAATGTTGGGAATAGTAAAAGCGTTACCAGAGGAAGTCTTTTATTTTTAGATGGAAGTGGAGTTGCAACTAATTATTCTTTTGGGACGGTTACTGTTGATATTACACCTAAAATAGTCAATCTTGATGGATCAAAAACATATGACGGAACAACAAATGCAGACTCATCAAATTTATCTGTTAGTTCAGGATTGATTGGGTCCCAAACCTTAGGATTATCAGGCGTTGGAATTTTAAATAGTAAAAATGTAGGGGTAGACAAACCTGTCGGAATTGGAACTTTAGTCTTGAACAACGGGTCTAATGGTGGGCTCAGTTCAAACTATACTCTTCAAAACGGTAGTCATACTTTTCTAGTAAATCCTAAAGCTACATCAACCTCTGGAACACGTTCTTACGATGGAACTTCAATAGCACGTGGAAGTGCTTTTTCTTCCTTTCCCGGAAAAATAGGTTCTGATACAATTTCTCTATCAGGTTCTGGTTCAATTGATTCAGCAACTTATGGTTCCAAAGGGGTGACAATTGGTTCATTAATATCAAATAATTCAAACTATACGATTAGTGGAGCAACATTAATTGTTTCTCAAAGACCATTAAATCTTACAGGAAGTGATCGTAGTAAAAGGCTTTCTACAGATATTAGTGCCTCTGAATTATCTTTTGGTAATTTAGTTTCCAATGAAACCCTGAATCTATCCGGTATAGGCTCAATTTCAAATACAAGGCCAGGTATAAGGAATATTTCTTTAGGTACTTTATCTTTCTCAAGCGGCACTGGTAGTGCAGCTAACTATACTTTTTCAGGCGGTTCATTCAAATTCACAATTAGACATCCACTCAAATCAAGAGAGGGGGTAATAGAATTCTTAAACAGTATGCGTAATGGTGGCAGTAAGAGGATGTTACCGTCAAAAACGTCTCATAGGAGTGTGCCAACTGTAGCTGAAAGGGTAACCATCTCCACACCAGATCAATCTATAACAGTAAGCCCATGTGTGCTTCAAAACGGGTATTGTAACTAGAAATAGATTCACAACACTTTATTTCTTTTTTTTATAAGCCTTTTCCATATGAAGGAGGCTAGATTTTTTTTCTCAAGCTGATTAATTTGAACAAGGCCAGTAGGGCATGTAACGTTTATCTCCGTTAATTTTTCGTTGATTATGTCTATTCCAACAAAAAATAATTCTGACTTAATCAACATAGGTTCAAGAATTTTACAAATACGTCTCTCCTTTGTTGTCAAATCACTCTTATTTGCTTTTGCCCCTAAATGCAAATTGGCTTTAAAATTTCCTCTTTTGGGAATTCTATTTATTGCTCCTTTCGGTTTACCATCTATAATAATAATCCTTTTATCACCATAAATGACTTCTTTAATAAATTCTTGAACTACAATTAACTCAGTAAAATTTGATGAACATTTCTTAAAAGTTTGTAATGCGTTTTTATCCCCCCTTTTTATTTTGAAAACACCATCACCTCCCTTATTGAATAATTTTTTAATAACAACAGTTTTCATTAAACTTAGTAGACGAATAAATTCTTCTTTGTTGCTAGTTAAAAAAGTTTGGGGCATGAGCTCGGAAAAAAAAAGAGGAAATATTTTTTCTGTAAAGTTTTTTATTGCTGAGGGGTCATTGATAAAAATAGGTTTTCTATTAAAATTTTTATGCAATTCTAAAATATAACAATTGGTTAAGTAGTTAATGTCAAATGGAGGTTCTTGCCTAATAAAAAAAAAATCAAAATCCTTTATAGAAATTTTTACTGACTCAGAAAGAGTAAAGCTTGAATTTAGAACTCGCTGAGCTTTGGCCATTACGTTTTTATTGCTAAATGAAATGTTATTTGGTGAACAAATCCATATGTCTATTCCATGCTCAATTGCCTCATTCATTAGAAAAATACTTGAATCAGATCTAAAATTTAAATCCGATAACGGGTCAACTTGAAATAAAGCAGCAATTTGTTTATTCATTTGTTTGTCTCGGTAAAAGAATAATAGTTATTAATTTACCAATCTCTCCTTGATTCTTTAAAAATTGCTCAACTAGACTTTTCTCATCTAAAGAAGTAGCAACGCCCATTACATAAGCTTTTCTTTTCACAACGTTTATGCTGTAGTTATTACTCATAACCCCTGATTTAAACAAAAGCTTTGATTTCAGCTTGGTCTCTAAATATAAATCCTCTGTAATCTCTGAAAAATTTGGACCTTCACCTATTTCAATCTCATTATAAATTTTAGTAACGCCTTTAAATTTCCATATTTCATTTATTATTTGAAATCTTTTCTTTTGTGATTCAGCGAAACCAACCACCAATACTTCTCCATAAGTTATACTCAATTTAATTTTGGTCAAGTTAGAGATTTCCAGTGTTGAGAGTCTTGCAATTATTTTCGACATTAAAAGAGTGTCCTCAACTGTTTTTGCAAAACCCTTTTCTGAAATGCTTGCATTACCAACTATAGATGTGACAGAAGAGACTGTTGTGCACGAGGTTAGAATTAAAAAGGAAGCGACCAGAGATAATTTAATTATCTTTACCAACCAACACCTCTCTTCTACCAACATGATTAGCTGGACTAACTATTCCCTCTGATTCCATTCTTTCAATTATTCTAGCAGCTCTATTATACCCAATCTGTAGGTGTCTCTGAATAAAACTTGTTGAAGCCTTTTTTTCTCTGCAAACAATTGAAACAGCTTGATTATATAANTCATCTCCGCCCTCATTTAATCCAAGAGGTATATTGTCACCCTCATCTTCCTCTTTTGTAACAGCATTCAAATATGAGGGNTCTCCTTGTTTCTTCAAATGTTCTACAACAGCTTGGACTTCTTCTGTTTTCACAAATGGACCGTGTACTCTAATAAGCTTTTCTTCTCCGAACATTGTAATTAATAAATCTCCCTGGCCTAAAAGTTGTTCGGCTCCCTCTTTTTCAAGAATAGTTCGACTATTAATTTTATTNACAACTTTGTAACTTACTCTTGTAGGAAAATTTGATTTNATTGTCCCAGTAATTACGTCTACCGAGGGCCTCTGAGTTGCAACTATTAAATGTATTCCTGCCGCCCGTGCCATTTGCGATAATCTTTGAATTGCCCCCTCAATTTCCTTGCCTGATGTGATCATTAAATCGGCCAATTCATCCACAACTACTATAATTTTTGGGAAAATCTCAATATCCAGTGGTTTCTTCTCCATTACCGGATTTCCTGTTTCTGGGTCGTAGCCTACTTGAACTTCTTTGTATATAATTTCTCCGGTATCAATAATCTGTTTTGCCCTCTTATTAAATGCTTCAACATCTCTTACACCTAAATGTTGCATCATTCTGTATCTGGACTCCATTTCCTTTACGGTCCACTTTAAAGCTGAGACCGCTTTTTTGGGATCTGTTACTACTTCTGTAAGTAGATGTGGAATGTCTTGGTAAACCGAAAGTTCGAGCATTTTGGGGTCAATCAGAATTAATTTGCATTCATCTGGGGGAAGCATATACAACAATGAAAGCAACATTGCGTTTATCCCCACAGACTTGCCTGAACCGGTGGTGCCAGCAACTAGAAGATGAGGCATTTTTTGAAGATCAACAACTACTGGATTTCCAAAAATATCTTTTCCTAAAGCCATTGGTAAGTTGTTTTGTGATTCTCTAAAATTATCACTATTCAATATTTCTCTTAAATATACAGTTTCTCTTCTTTTATTTGGAATCTCTATTCCTAAAGCATCCTTCCCTACAATTGTTGAAATTCTTGTGGATATTGCACTCATAGATCTGGCTATATCGTCAGCAAGTCTAATTACACTTGATGATAATGTTCCTGGTGCTGGAGTCAATTCAAAAAGCGTTACGATAGGGCCTTGTTTAACATTGGTTATTTCACCACTAACTTTAAAATCATTTAAGACGTTCTTCAGAAGTTTTTTATTTATCTCAGCGTTCTTTTTATTCTCATTTTCAATCCCAGTGATTTTAATGGGAAATTCTAAAAGTTCGATTGAAGGGAATGAATAGTCTTCTTTTATTTGCGAATTTAATTTTTTCTCTGAGGCAGATGATTTGGTTCTCTTTATTTTTGAATTGAAAACTTTGTTACTTCTAAAAAAATTCAATTGTTTTTTTAACCGTAACAAATAAAGAAGAAAGATTGTGCTGTTCATCAAAAATCTCCAAATATATGAAAGAAACAATTTTGATTCTTTGTAACTGACGTTAAGTGTCATTGTTGCCGCTACAAATGCCAGCAAAAATATTAAGATTATGAATGTTTGTTCGCTTAGAAAATTAAAAAGATAAATTGATAAATAAACCTGAAGTCCTTGTCCCAGAATCCCACCATCCAAATTAAATCTAAAATCAAACAAACTAGCCTCGAATATTACTGCTAATGAAACTAGTGCAAAAGGAAACATAAAAAATGATTTCCATTCTGGTCTCTGATTTTTCAAAACTTTTAGTGACCAAAAAACTAAAACGAAAGCAATAAAATAGGCAACNTCACCGATCGCTTGTATAAGATGCCCTAAAAAAAAAGCATTTGCTAAAGAAAAAGGGTTGGACCTGTTATCCATGGAGGAATCAAATTTAAAAAAAGTTGGGCCATTCATTTCAAAAAAAGTTAAAGAAAAAAAAAGAAATGTTCCTGATGAAAAAAATAAGGCAAAAAATACTAATTTAAGAAGGTTTTTTTTTATATTTTGAACCATATCAAATTGAAATTTTTATTTTTACGCAACTTGAATATAATAATAATACCTTTATTTTTAAACAAAACCTTAAATATTTCTACTGACTATATTATAAGATAATAAGAATGAAAAAAGATTTTCATGACATCATAATTTTGGGTGCTGGGTTGACAGGACTCATCTTATCGTTAAGTTTAGCTAAACTAGGAATTCGTGTTTGCATTATAGACAAAAATGATCCAAATAAAACTCTTGCAGATGAAAGGACAACAGCAATATCAAAAGGTTCATCGAACTTTCTNGATGATTTAAAAATTTGGTCGGAAATCAAGTCAAAGGCACAAAAAATTAAAAAAATTTTTGTTTCTGAGGGTGTGTCAAACAATGGAATATCTTTTGATTGCAAAAGTGTTAATTCTGAGGCGATGGGATATATAATTGAAAATAAAATTCTAAAAAAAAAACTTCTAAGTGCTATTGAGAAAAATTCACTAATAACATTTATCAAAATGACAGAAATAAAAAAAATTGAAAGAACAAATTCTAATCTAAATATTTTTAAATTAATCTCTCGTGATAAGGTATTTCAATGTAATTTACTTATAGGTGCAGATGGAAGATATTCGAAAATTCGATCAGAAAATGCATTTAAATATCTCTACCAAGATTATCGCCAAATTGCTTATGTATTTTCTATAAAACACAAAGAACCCCATNNCTCTCTTGCACTTGAAAGATTTTTCCCTTCGGGGCCACTTGCGATTCTTCCAATGAAAAAAGGCAGGCAAAATCAATCATCAGTTGTTTGGACTCTTGAAAACANTCTGTCAGATATATCNGAAGAAAATTTAAAAAATTTATTTGAAAAAAAATATTCGAACTATTTTGGAAAGCTAATTTCAATGTCTACTCCAGTAAAATATAAATTAAATCTTTTTTCTTGTTACCAGGATTATAAAAATGGAATAATTTTAGTTGGAGACGCGTCTCAGGCAATACATCCTATTGCAGGACAGGGATTTAATCTTGGGTTGAGAGATGTTAAGATATTGAGTGAAATATTAGCTGAGTCTAAAGCACTGGGTTTTAAATCCAGTTGTGAATTAGTTCATCAAAAGTATTCTCGCAAAAGAAAATTAGACAAATTTTTACTAATAAGTTCAACACACTTATTAAATAAACTTTTCTCAATAAACAACAAATCTCTTGGTTTTTTTCGTTCATTGGGATTAAGATTATTTAACAAATCAAATTTTTTAAAACGAAACAGTATTCTCTATGCTATGGGTTTGAAAAATTTTTAAATTTTTGNCCAATTTTGTATAAATAATCCCATGTGTAAATGCCTGTGTTGTGTCCATCTGAAAATTCNANTTTAACTGCNTAGTTTCCTACTTTTACTANNTTTTTGATCAACACNTTTTCNTGCANTNTTACATTTGGNTTTAAAATATTATTTTTNTTTTCTGCTGATGGACTGTTCGCTCTTAGAATAGGAGAAGTTATAATCAAAAAAACATCATTTTCATAAGATATTTGAATGTTCTTATTTGAACTAGCAAGCTTTATTTTTTTTGGAATCATCTTGTTTTAATACGGGAATGCCATTAACAACCCTAAATTTATTCTTGCCGTTTTTCGTGAAGAAATAACCGTGTTCTGCATTNTAAAAAAGTGGTTTCTTGGTTGAAGGACACTGAAGTGCATCAATAATTTTTTTGTTAAATCTTTTTAACACTATGATAAAGACTTTGATGAAAAAGATTTATTCTCACTCATACTCATTTGCATCAAAGATGTTAAAACTTTAATTCTATCATCTAGGTTTTTTGCTTCTAATAAAGCTTGTTTCTCGCTAACATCAAAGGGACAACCCATCGATATAGAATTTACCAATTCTTCGTCACCTGAAGCNTTNATTGCCTCCCAATCAGCATTAATGGATTTTTTTTTTAAATAATCTTGTAACATATTTTCAAATGATTTTCTTTTTGTTGAATTTGATAGGCCTTTGGGTTCTAAGTCATTTTTATATTTTTCCCATGTTACAGTAGCTCTTCGAAAACCTTTCATAAGAGGAAGCTCGTCCTCAACATTAAATCGGCACATACCTTTAAGTATAATCTCATATCTATTGTCATTAGTTTCAGAAAAAGCAGTTATATAGCCAGCGCAACCAACTTTGTAAACTGGTGGGTTTTTATTGCTAGCATCGCTACGTTCTTTTAAATTTGGTTGAATCATACCAATTGACCTTCCGTTTGATAAGGCATAATCAAACATATGAAGGTACTTATTCTCAAATAAATTTAATGGGAGTCTAGAACGAGGAAGTAAGAGAACTTTGCTTAATGGGAAAATAGGAATAACATTAGGCATGTCTTTGATTTTTTTTTCGAAACTATANACCATAATTTAATTATGGGCCTTCATGTGCAATTATAAAAGAATTTATTTTTTTTATTTGACAAAAAAATCATANATATTGTAATTGCNTAATATAAGAGTATATTAATTTAATTTATTTTCTAAGGCGGGAATAGCTCAGTGGTAGAGCATCACGTTGCCAACGTGAGGGTCGCGAGTTCGAATCTCGTTTCCCGCTCCAAAGAATCTTTTATGTTTTTTTTCCCCCAAAAAAAAAAATATAAAATATTAAATTAATTGCTAATAGGAAACCAAATAATATTTCAAATTCCTTAAATTCCGACAAATAGATCAACTTAAAAATATATTCGCTAACAAAGCTTCCTCCATAAGTATGCAAACCTGCATTAGATAAAAACCAATTTTCTAAGTATGTGAGCGGACANATTGTTTTCGTAAAAACTGCATAANTTGCCCAAGCAAAACTTGGTATGTGAATTAAACAAACGTATTTATTTATAAACAAACAGAGAAAACCAAACGTGACAAAAATAATAAATAAAAAGTGAAAAATTAAAGTCGTATTTGCAAAAAAAATATTTAAAGTGTTTAAAAAATATTGCATTGAGTGTCAAATCAGTAATAATTGTATAAATACTTNAATATTATATATTAATTTATTCTTTTAATATCGTATTAGTATATATATTATAAATTTAAAATGAAAAATACCAAACTCTTACAAAAAAAAGTTTCCTTTTTTGAGGCCATACAAATTATAAAAGAAATTAGAAAAAAGCCCAGATCGAACTGGACAAAAAAAGAACGGTTCGATTTTAAAGGATATAATTTTCAAATTTTATCTAGAAAAAGAATCAATAAAATANTTGAATCATTAAATTCGTTTAAAAAATTAAGCAATAAAAGTCATTACAAATTTTACTTAAATGATCTTGTGATCATTAGAGAATTATTGGTTAGTAAATTAAATGAAACGCTATGCAGCTTTTTTAAAAAATTGGAANTTATGAGTAGNGANGACATTTTAAAAATTAAATCCTACTTGCAAAAAATTCTGAATGAAAATGACAGACTAAAGAGAGAACTTTCACAATACAAAAAAGAGCTGAACATTTATAAAAAACATGCTGCTGATGAACAAAATAAATTTTTAAATAAAATTCTTAAAGTAGAAAAAAACAAAAANAAAACTGCTGTAAGATATAAGTCAATAAACAAANAGTTGAATAGAAGTAATGAAATAAAGTTCACAGATATANCNNTTAAAAATANTAGCCCAGAAANAATTGACGAGCTTTTAAATCATAAATCAATTAATCTAAGAAACACACAAAGAAAAAAGTTTAAACTGTAAATAAAGTATTTCACTTAACTTTTTTCTGTTCATACATAGTGGCAAAGTCAACTGGAGAGATCATTAATGGTGGGAACCCNCCCTCTCTNGTACAAAAAGCTAGAGTGGANCTTAAGAAAGGAAATAAAAACTTAGGACANTCTATTAATAAAATTTTATCTANCAATTCATNNTNTGCGTTTTCAATGGTGAATATGCCACAGTATGTGGCCTCAACAATGAAAAGAGACTCCTCGTCCGATTTGGTTTCAGCTTTTATAATTAATTCAACTTCAAAAATGTTATTGCCTTCCTGATTTAATGGCTTTGATTTAACGTCAACATCAACCTGTATTTTTGGGTTCTCTGAAAATTTTTTNAACGAATTGGGTGCTTTTGGATTTTCAAATGATATGTCTTTGAGATATTGGGCGTTTATTAGGAATTTAACATTAGGAGACTGGGATTTACTTTCTTTATTTGCCATATTTGGTATATTTATTATTAAAAAAAGTTTATAATACAAAAATTGTTTATAGAATTCTATAAATTAATGCAAATATAAATTATTACTTTTAAATATTATGAATAATATACCCTTTATAGATATTTTAATTTTGGCTATGATAGCCGTATTCATTATAAACAGGCTGAGAAATGTTTTGGGNAAAAAAACAGGTAACGAATCCGAAATTGTAAAAAGATTTACGGTCACTAAGACAACTGCTTTTAAAGAGTCAACTCCAGATGAAATAAAAAATACTTCCAGCAGCCAAAGATATCCCAATAAAAATATACCTAAATTACATTCCAATAAGAAAATCAACGAGGCACTAAGTAAAATTTTACGATATAATTCCGAATTTACGTTGGAAAGCTTTTTNGACGGTGCGAAAAAAGCTTTCGAGTTTATACTTACATCATATTCCAATGACAAAATTGACGCATTGAGAAGACTAGTTTCAAAGGAAATGTTTGAGGTGTTTTCTTCCNNAATAAAGGACAGAAAAAAAANANAAGAGACTTTAAATATAACATTGATAGGAATTGAGAAGCCAGAAATTAAGAATGCCCAAGTTTATAATAAAAACTTTATCAAAATAACCTTGAAGTTTATAACTGAACAAGTCCAAACAACTACTAATAAAGAGGGAAAAATCGTCGATGGTGACAACAATCAAATTTTAAAAATTAATGAGCTTTGGACTTTTTCCAAAAATTTCACAAACTCCGATCCTAATTGGATTCTTGAAACAATTGAGGAAACATAGATTCGAAAGCTTAAGTCTTATAAGTTTACTTTCATTTTTATTCTATGTATTGGTAAATACAAGCACTCAGTCAGTTGAACAAAAAATAAAGTTTGTTGAAGAAAAAAGACTAGTAATATTTTTTCATGAATTCGAAAAAATGTGTAATAATAAACTATTTTTCACAAATATTTTAAATCATCATACATATCCCTCATTTGGAAAAATCAACGAATGGAAGTATATTTGCAGTAAAACTAAAGATGTTGAAAACAATAAAAATAGTATAGCAAACTTTATNGAAAAATATTTTAAGGTAAAATTATTTGATAAAAATTATGGCATTTTAACCGGATATTATGAGCCATCTATAAANGTCTCATTTGAAAAAGACAGCATTTACAANGTACCAGTTCTAAAANAAAATAAAAATTTTNTTTATAAAAGTAGAAAATTTATCGAGAAGAATTTCAAGAATGATGACATATTATTGTGGACAGATAATAAGATTGACTTTTTCTTTTTACAAATTCAGGGTTCAGGTATTGGAATNTTTCCTNATGGAAAAAAGATNANNCTTTCTTTTAACGGAAGTAACGAACTTGAATATTCATCAATAGGAAAGCATCTTAAAAGAAANGGGGCTTTAGANAAAAAAATATCTATGTTCACAATNAAAGACTGGCTCAAAGCCAATCCANAAATGNTTAACGATANNTTAAACGTAAATAAAAGATATATTTTTTTTTCTTTAAAAAGTTTTGANAATCAATTTACTACTGGTGCNNTGNAAATACCACTNNANCCNTANACNTCAATTGCAGTTGATAGAAATAANTACCCGCTNGGCATNCCTTTAATTCTNAATGAAATNNANGATAANAAAATCTANCCTGTNATTGCTCANGATACAGGAGCCGCAATAGTNGGTTACAATAGAGCNGATGTTTTTACTGGNTCATCAATTCAATCCGAACAANTNGCAGGAAANCTCAAAAAAGAAATGTATTTATTCGCTCTAATTCCGTATATTGAAAATAATGATTGATGACTGGGAAGATTTTAAAAAAACTGTAACGCCTATTGATAAGAGAAAAATGGTTCTCAAAAGTAAAGTAGAGCTTTATGAGACGATCGGTTCCACAAAAAAAATATCCAAAAAAAATTTCAAATTTTTTGATGATCAAAATGATTATTCTAGCAATTCATTTGATCTAGAAAAAAATTTGTTAAAAAAAATCCAAAAAGGAAAAATAAAAATCGATAAATCACTGGATCTTCATGGACTAGGTTTAATAGAATCNGANGAANNGGTTTGTGAATTTATTAAAGAATGTTTTGAGAAACANCTTCGTTTAGTTNTAATAATTACTGGTAANGGAGAAAGGCTTTCNGTNGAAAAAGGATGGCAANGNATNGGAAANTTAAANNAGANNCTTCCTGATTGGNTNAGNAAACCGTATTTGGCAAAATTNATNGTATGGTTTGGTAGNGCTCCCANACANCNNGGGGGATCNGGNGCNACNATTATATATCTNAGGANNATCAAAGNATAAATTTACTTAGGTCATTATCTTGGTAAATGTCACCTATTTGTTTAATTACATATTTTTTATCTATTTCAATTTTTTTTATTTTTTTGTCNGACGATGAAAAACTTATTTCCTCAAGAACTTTTTCAAGAATCGTATGAAGCCTTCTTGCTCCAATATTCTCAATCTCTTCATTTACTTTTGAAGCAATACTTGCTATCTCAGAGATTGCGTCATCAGAGAAGTCTAATTGAACGCCTTCTGTTAGAATAAGTTCAACATACTGTTTTATAAGNTTGTTTTCTGGCTCCTTTAGAATNCTTATAAAATCTTCTTTAGAAAGTGGAGAAAGTTCAACTCTATTTGGCAACCTACCCTGAAGCTCGGGTAAAAGGTCTGAGGGTTTTGCAACATGGAAAGCTCCTGAAGCTATAAAAAGAACGTGGTCAGTTTTTACAGTTCCATATTTTGTTGAAACTGTAGAGCCTTCTATCAATGGAAGTAGGTCTCTTTGGACACCCTCTCTACTGACCTCTCCAGAAGTCTTAGAATTTTTTCCACAAATTTTGTCTATTTCATCAATAAAGACAATTCCGTCTTCTTCGACATTTAATATAGCCCGTTTAATCAAGCTATCATTATCAATAAGTTTCTCAGACTCCTCATCTAAAAGATGGTCATATGATTCTCTCACAGTTAACTTTCTTTTTTCTTTTTTTTGTCCAAATCCTTTCCCCAAAATATCTCCTAGGTTTATCATTCCCATCATACCTCCGGGCATTCCAGGAATTTCCATTGACTTTAGCGGCATTCCTGACTTCGANGGTAATTCTATTTCAACTTCCTGNTTATCTAATTCTCCAGACCTCAACATTTTCTTAAATTTCTCTTTTGTTTGATTGGTTGCTGACGAACCAACCAGAGCTTCAATTACTCTCATTTCGGCATTCAGCTCTGCTTTGGCTTTTACCTCATTCTTAAGACTTTCTTTGTTATTTGAAATNGATACTTCTAAAAGATCTCTAATTATTTGTTCAACATCTCTCCCTACATATCCAACTTCTGTAAATTTGGTTGCTTCAACTTTTATAAACGGTGCTTGTGCTAATTTAGCTAATCTTCTTGCAATTTCTGTTTTTCCAACACCGGTTGGCCCAATCATTAAAATATTCTTAGGCAAAACTTCTTCTCTGAGNGCTCCCTTTATTTGCTGTCTTCGCCACCTATTTCTNAGTGCAATTGCTACTGACCTTTTAGCAGCATTTTGACCTACTATAAATCTATCTAATTCTGATACAATTTCTCTTGGGGTAAAAGACGTCATTTAATTTTTTCAATAATAATATTATTATTTGTATAAATGCATAATTCTGCNGCAATTCCTAGACTTTTTAATGCAATTTCTTCTGCTGATATTTTGCTCTTTGATTCCGCCAATGCTCTAGCAGCCGCTAGAGCATAATTGCCCCCNGAACCAATAGCCATTATCCCGTCTTTTGGCTCTAAGACATCACCATTNCCGCTNACAATCAAGCTAGACTCTGCATCAGCAACTAACATCATTGCCTCTAATCTTCTCAAATATCTGTCAGTTCTCCAATCTTTAGCTAATTCTACACAAGCTCTCATCAATTTGTTAGAGGTTTTTTCTAACTTTGTTTCCAATCTTTCAAAAAGGGCAAATGCGTCTGCTGTCGCGCCTGCAAAACCAGTAATTACTTTTCCACTAGCTAAGGTCCTTACCTTTTTTGCATTAGCTTTCATTACAGCATCACCCAATGTAACCTGNCCGTCAGCTGCAATTACAACCTCATTGCCTTTTCTGACAGAAACAACTGTTGTTCCGTGCCATTTATCAAAAAAAGTTCTGTCCATTATAAATAAATCAGTTAAATTGATTAATTAAATATTAATCTATATATTTTAACAATAGTATCCAACAGATTTTTTTTAATGCGCAAAAGTATTGTTAAACGAAAAACTAAAGAAACCGAGATAGAGGTTGAATTAAATCTTGATGGAAATGGANAAAGTTCCATCAATACAGGAATAGGCTTCCTTGATCATATGCTAGACCAATTATCAAAACATAGTTTATTTGATATTAAAATTCTAGCAAAAGGGGATTTGCATGTTGATTATCACCATACTACCGAGGATTGTGCACTGGCACTTGGACAGGCATTTAATCAGTCTTTAGGAAACAAAAAGGGTATTCTTCGTTTTGGCCAAGCCTTATCTGCCATGGATGAAACTTTATCAAGGGTTGTTATAGATTGTTCAAATAGACCATATCTGGTTTGGAATGTTGAATTAAATCAACCTAAACTAGGAGAGATGGATACGGAGCTTTTTAAAGAATGGTTTAATGCCTTCGCTCAAAGTGCAGGTATTACTCTTCACATAGAGAATCTATATGGAGATAATTGCCACCACATAATTGAATCTTGTTTTAAGGGGCTTGCCAGAGCATTGAGAGAGTCCGTTTCAATAGATTCAAAACGTTCTGATGAAATTCCATCCACAAAAGGGACATTAGGAGTTCCAAAGTTGTGACCCACACGTACTGTATTTTAGAAAAAGAAAATAAAATTAAAGTTTCTAAATTAGGATTTTCTTGGCTGGCTTTTTTCTTTTCTCCGCTATGGGCGTTGGTTCACAGCTTATGGAAAGAATTTACAATTTGGTTTTTATTTGTATCTGTCTGTTATTTTCTCAGTAAAAAATTAGGTGAAGAAATTTTTTATTTGTCATTATTTCTTTCTAGTTTTATTTGGGGTCTGTTTGGAAGAGATTTTAAAATTCAGGATTTTATCACATGTGGTTATACTCCTGTAGAATTCATAAATTCCTCTAGCGGACAAAATGCCTTGCTTACATATCTCTCAAAAAAATAAAATGAAAATTATTTCAATCATTGATTACGGGACAGGAAATCTAAAATCTGTCTTCAACGCGTTTACCAAAGTTGCAAAAAGGAATGAAAAAATTCTTATTACAAAGGAATGCAGGGATATTGAAAAGTCATCACATATAGTTTTACCAGGTGTAGGCACTTTCGAAAGTTGCATTAACGGTTTAAAGAAAATTTCTGTAATAAGTGCAATAAATGAAAATGTATTTTATAAAAAAAAACCATTTCTAGGAATTTGCGTGGGCATGCAAATGTTAGCTCAGTATGGTAGTGAAAATGGTTCCTTTGAAGGTCTTGGTTGGATAGAGGGAAATGTTGACATTCTTAAACCAAGGGACAAATCACTAAAAATACCTCATATTGGTTGGAACGATCTTCTGATCCAAAAAAAAAATTATTTTATTGAACAATTTGAAAGAAAGGAAAAAAAAGACTCAAATCAACTTTGTGCTTATTTTGTTCATAGCTACAATTTATATATTAAAAATAGAAAAGATTTAATTATGTCCACAAATTATGGTCAAGAAGTTACTGCGATGGTTGCTAAAGCGAATATTATAGGCACACAGTTTCATCCTGAAAAAAGTCACAGTCTTGGATTAAATTTTATTAGAACGTTTATTGATTGGGACGGAAACTAGTGAATTTATATCCAGCAATAGATCTAAAAAATGGAAAATGTATTAGACTTAAAAAAGGATCTTTAGCCAAAGCTTCACATTATAATGTCGATCCTATTGAACAGGCAGAAAATTTTTTCTCTCAAGGTGCAAAATGGATTCACATTGTTGACATTGATGGGGCATTCAAAGGAACAACAGTAAATCACGATATAATACTAAAAATAAAGAAAAGGGTACATTGTAATATCCAAGTAGGAGGAGGNATTAGGAAAAAAAGTACAGTTAAGAAATTTATCAATTATGGAATTGATAGAATAGTTTTAGGAACTAAGGCCATTAAAGATCCACCTTTTTTAGAAAAGATGAGCAAGCAATTTCCAAATAAAATCGCAGTTGGTATAGATTCGAGAGATGGTATGGTGGCAACAGACGGCTGGGCAAAAACTACAAAATTAACATACTTAGATTTGGCNAAAAAATTTGAAAATCTTGGTGTTTCTACCTGCATATTTACAGATATCGATCGCGATGGAATGATGAAGGGAGTTAATCTGGAGCAAACTAAATATCTGTTATCAAAGTCCAATTTAAATTTAATTATTTCAGGCGGAGTTTCTGATCTCACTGACCTAGTCAAAATCAAAAATATTAATACAAAAAAGATAATTGGGGTTATAGTTGGAAAAGCCTTATACGAAAAAAAAATTTCTGTCGTTCAAGCTATCAAAATTTTGGANAGGTAATCGTGCATAAAATAAGGATTATTCCATGTTTGGACGTTAACAAAGGAAGAGTAGTTAAAGGAATAAACTTTATCGATCTCAGAGATGCGGGCGACCCGGTAGAGCAGGCTAAAATTTATAGTGATCACGGGGCAGATGAAATAACTTTTTTGGATATAACAGCAACTCATGAAAATAGAGAGGCGATGCTAAACGTTATAACTAACACTGCAAAGGAATGTTTCGTTCCTCTTACTGTTGGAGGGGGCATAAAGAATTTGAACGATATGAATAATTTTTTAATGGCTGGTGCAGATAAAGTCTCTTTAAATAGCTCGGCGGTAAAAAATCCAAAAATAATAAGTGATGGGGCGAAAAAATTTGGGAATCAATGTATTGTTGTTGCTATTGATGCAAAATATATAGAAGGAGGCTGGAAGGTTTTTACTCACGGAGGAAGGGTAAACACAAACATTGATGCAGTGCTTTGGGCAAAAAAAGCTGAAGAATATGGTGCAGGTGAGATACTATTAACATCAATGGATAAAGATGGAACAAAAAGTGGTTTTGATTTGAGATTGACAAAGACAATTTCGAAATCACTAAATATACCTGTCATTGCTTCTGGAGGTGTTGGCAATCTTCAACACTTTCTAGATGGAGTAGTTAGTGGTGGTGCGTCTGCACTATTAGCAGCATCAGTTTTTCATTTTAACGAGTTAAGNATTATGGATGTAAAAAAATATTTAAATGTTAACGGTATTAATGTAAGAATGTAATTATTTTATTATGAATATTGGAAAAGATGTCATATCTCAACTTTCTGAAATAATTTCAGAAAAACGAAGTCAAAATCCTAAAGAATCTTACACAGCAAAGCTATTTCAAGAGGGTAAGGTAAAAATAGCTAACAAGNTAGGTGAAGAAGCAATCGAAACGATTTCTGCTTTCCTTTCTCAAAGTGATAATGAAGTAAAAGAAGAGGTTGCTGACTTAGTTTATCACCTTTTAGTTCTACTTGAGCATTCGAGGGTTAGTTGGGAAGATATTTTAAAAACATTGGAAATAAGAATGAAAAATGATTGATATTAAAACTTATAATAGTGATAACATTTTCGCTAAAATTNTAAGAAAAGAAGTACCTTCAGAGAAAATTTATGAGGACGACTTAATATACGCTTTCAAAGACATTCGTCCACAAGACAAAACACATATATTGGTGATTCCTAAATCAAGAGTCTGTAGTTTTAATGACTTTATCGACAATTCTGAACCCAATACTATCATAACGTTTATGAGGTCCATCCGAAAAATAGTTGATATGCTGGAAATTTCAGATGGTTATCGTTTAATTACAAATGTTGGAAATGTGGGAGGACAAGAAGTTCCACATTTTCATTTCCATTTAATATCGTCAACTGAAACAAAGAAATAAAATTTTTAATTTTTAATTTCTACTATTATGGGAACGTGATCTGAAGGCTTGGTCATTTTTCGAGCGTCTTTAATTATTGAAGCTGCAACAATTTTTTTTTCTAAATTAGAAGATACCCAAATGTGATCTAATCTTCTTCCTCTGTTGTTTTTTGTAAAATCTGGGGATCTGTAACTCCACCAAGTGTAAACATTGTTAGGTGGGTTACAAAATTTTCTAACGCAATCGAACCAATACCCATGTTCAAATACCAAGTCCAATTTACTTACTTCGATTTTCGTATGACTCACTACATTTAATAGACTTTTGTGCGACCAGACGTCGTCTTCTCTTGGGGCTATATTAAAATCACCACATAAAATTTGGTTTTTCTTATCTCCAATACGAGTGTTGATTTCATCCACGAAATCTAGTTTGTGTCTAAACTTCTCATTAATATTTATGTCTGGAGTTTCTCCTCCAGCTGGAATATAAATTGAGTGAATTTTATATTTTCTTAAAGTTATAGAGATGTGTCTCGCATCTTTTTTATCGCAGAATGGAATACAACTTACTTTTTCTGCTTTTCTCTTGCTAAAAATTGCAACTCCATTATACGAAGTTATGCCATTTATGTAAATATGGTAACCAAGTTCAGAAAACAGTTTTTTTGGAAACTGAGCATTTGTTACTTTGGTCTCTTGCAAACAAACCACATCAGGATGAAGTTTTTTTAATAGTTTAGCTAAATGACTTTCTCTTACTCTTACGGAATTTACATTCCAGCTAAATATTTTCATTTAAGAGTTCATGGATTCAAAAAAATCAGAGTTTGTTTTTGAATTCTTGATTTTATCTATCAAAAATTCCATTGAGTCAGTTACACCCATGGGCATTAAGATTTTTCTTAATATCCACATTTTCGAAAGATCTTGTTTGGTTACTAACAGTTCCTCTTTTCTGGTACCCGATTTAGTAACGTCAATTGATGGAAAAACCCTTTTGTCAGATAATTTCCTATCAAGAATTATTTCCGAATTACCTGTTCCTTTGAATTCTTCAAAAATAACTTCATCCATTCTAGATCCAGTATCTATTAAGGCTGTTCCAATAATTGTTAGAGAGCCACCCTCTTCAATATTTCTTGCGGCTCCGAAAAACCTTTTTGGCCTTTGCAGTGCATTAGCATCTACTCCGCCTGTTAAAACTTTGCCTGAGCTTGGTACTTGCGTATTATAAGCTCTTGCCAATCTTGTTATTGAATCGAGAAGGATAACTACGTCTCTTTTATGTTCAACTAATCTTTTGGCCTTTGAAATTACCATTTCTGAAACTGCAACATGACGTACAGCAGGTTCATCAAAAGTTGAAGAAACTACTTCTCCTTTTACTGAGCGAATCATATCTGTTACTTCTTCTGGCCTTTCATCTATTAAAAGTACTATTAGATATACTTCTGGGTGATTCGTGGTTATTGAATGAGCTATATTCTGAAGCATCACAGTCTTACCAGTTCTTGGTGGGGCAACTATTAATGCCCTTTGCCCTTTTCCAAGTGGTGAAATCAAATCCATGACTCTGTGAGTAATATCCTTAATCATTGGATTTTCATTTTCCATTTTTAATTTTTCATCCGGATAAAGTGGCGTTAAGTTATCAAAATTAATTCGTTGTCTGGTCTTCTCCGTTTCTTCAAAATTTATTTTGTCTATTTTAGTGATTGCAAAATATCGTTCAGAATCTCGGGGGGACCTCATTTCGCCTTCTACTGTATCTCCAGTTCGTAGACTGTTCGCTTTGATTTGGGATGGTGAAACATAAATATCATCTGGTCCAGGAAGATAATTAGCATCAGGGGATCGAAGGAAACCAAACCCATCCTGAAGAATTTCTAAAACGCCTTCCCCATATATTTTATCTTTATTGAAAGCCATTTGCTTTAGGATAGCGAAAATCATATCCTGCTTTCTAAGCGTGCCTGCATTTTCTATTTTTAAATCTTCTGCGAGTTCAAGAAGTTCAGATGGATTCTTAGATTTTAATTCTTTTAGATGCATGATTAAATTGAAGGATTTTTTTTTATAGTGTAAAATACATGCTTTGTCAAACAAATGGTTTGAAAACAACCAGACCAACAATTGTAAGGAACAACACCGTTGGGATCTCATTTATTATCCTGAAGTATTTTCCGGATCTCAGGTTTGTTTTATTTTCAAAACTCCTCCTTATATTGCCACAATACATATGAAAAGCAGACATTAAAATAACACACAGAAATTTCAGGTTCATCCATAAAAAGTTATATGCTTGTTGATTTATTAATAAACCTAAGCCTACGATCCAAGTTAGAACAAGAGAAGGATTCATTATATATTTCAACAGCTTTCTTTCCATTACCACAAATGTTTCATATTCTGAAGAATTTTTATTTGACTGGCTATGGTAAACAAAAATCCTAGGTAAGTAAAATAAACCAGCCATCCATGTTGTGAAGAATATATAGTGGGTATATTTCAGAAAATTATAAATTGTTAGATCATCCACTTCAATGACTATCTTTCTACTATATATTTTTTTAATAAATATGTAATCATTTTAATGTGCTCTTCGTTATCATTTAAACAAGGGACAAATTCAAATTTTT